>JAZRVG010000001.1:0-28573 GCA_045599025.1 Christensenellaceae bacterium
ACCTTCTTCGGTAGGCAAGCCTACTTCGTATGCGTCAATATTTCCGCCGTAATCTTTCAAAGCAAGCGTTAAAATGTTCTTTATTACTTGTGGTTGTAGCCCCGTAGTGTAACTGTTTATTAAAAAGAATAACGGGTTATCGCTTAATACTTGCGTGCAAGTTTTTACTAAACCGAAAAGTTCGTTTTCTATCTTCCAAGTTTCCCCGTTAGGTCCTCTACCGAAACTCGGTGGGTCCATAATGATAGCATCGTACTTTTTGCCACGGCGTATTTCACGTTGAACGAATTTTAAGCAATCGTCAACTATAAACCTTACTTTTCCTTCCCCTACGTTTGAAAGCCTACAATTTTCGCCTGCTCTTTCAACCATACCTTTTGCTGCGTCAACGTGGCAAACGGACGCTCCTGCCGAAAGGCAAGCAACCGTTGCTCCACCCGTATATGCAAACAAGTTTAAAACGTTTATAGGTCTATTGGCGTTCTTTATAAGGTTGCACATTATATCCCAGTTTACCGCTTGTTCGGGGAATAAACCCGTATGCTTAAAACCCATAGGTTTTATAAGGAATTTTAAGTTTTTATATTCAATTACCCAACTTTCCGGCATAGGCTTTTTGTTTTGCCATTTACCACCGCCCGTTTCACTTCTTATATATTTGGCGTTTAGGTCCTTAAACCCGTCTAACTTTTGTTGTTCCGGCCAAATAACTTGCGGATCGGGGCGGAGAAGGACAACGTCCTTCCACTTTTCAAGTTTATAACCGTTTCCGGTTGCTAAAACTTTGTAATCTTGCCAGTTTTCCGCTGTTTTCATAATTACTCCGTTAATTTTTTTCTACTGCAAATACTACGGTTTCTCCGCAAATATCCCACTCTTTTTCGTAGCCGTTGCCCTTTCCTAATACAAGGTTGTTAGCAAGTACCGCCGATTTGATTTCGCACGCTTTTTCGTTTAATACTTTAAGCGAATTTCCACTTGCTGTATAATATAAAGTTATTCTGTCGGTAACTTCAAAGCCTGCTTCCTTACGCATAGTTTGAATTTTTGAAACCATTTCACGAAGTACGCCTTCAAGCAAGAGTTCTTCGGTTATTTCGGTATCTAAAACTACCGTAACGCCTTTGTCGCTTGACGCTACGTAACCTTCTTTACTGTTTGAAGAAATAAGCAAATCGTCAATAGAAAATTCTATATTTTGTCCACCGAGTTCAACCGTGTAGATATTACCCGATTTAACCGTTTCAACTACTTTTTGAGCGTCGCAATTTGCTAAAAACTCTCTAATTAAGTTAAGTTTTGCACCGTATTTCGGTCCAAGAGTTTTAAGTTGAGGTTTGATTTGGTAAGAAATAAGGTCTTTCGCTTCGCTTAAAAGTTCAATATCTTTAACGTTGAGTTCGTCACGGGCGATAGTCAATAAGTCTTTATCAAGAGTTGCTTTTCTTTCGGTAGCAACGAATACTTTTCCCAAAGGTTGACGGTTTTTAATGTTTGCACTGTTTCTTGACGCTCTACCTAAAACAACAACGTCTAATACGAGTGCCATACCTTCTTCCAAAGTCTTGTCAATCATACTTTCGTCGCATACGGGGAAAGTGCAAAGATGAACGGACTTTGGTGCGTCCTTATAGAAGTTAGGTACTAAATTTTGATAAATGCTTTCCGCCATAAACGGTGTGAACGGTGCGGAAAGTTTTGCAAGAGTTAACAAAACGGTATATAAGGTGGTGTATGCCGAAATTTTATCTTCCGTCATTTCCTTGCCCCAGTATCTTTCTCTTGAACGGCGAATATACCAGTTAGACAAGTCGTCAACGTATTCTTGTAACATTCTTGAAGTTTCAAAAATTTGATACTTATCTAAACCTTCGTCAACTTCTTTAATTAAAGTGTTGAGTTTTGACAACGCCCACTTATCCATTAAGGAAAGTTTGCAATCTTTCAAACTATACTTGGACGGATCGTAATTATCAATGTCCGCATACAAAACGAAGAAGGCATAAGCGTTCCAAAGCGTGCCCATAAACTTTCTTTGAGCCTCGCTAACGGCCTCGGTATAGAATCTTGACGGGAGCCACGGAGCAGAACCCGTATAGAAATACCATCTAACGGCGTCCGCACCTTGTT
Source organism: Christensenellaceae bacterium (assembly GCA_045599025.1). Taxonomy (GTDB): domain Bacteria; phylum Bacillota; class Clostridia; order Christensenellales; family Borkfalkiaceae; genus HGM11412. The sequence continues at coordinate 2,131 of JAZRVG010000001.1, forward strand.
TATCAAGAACGGACCAAGGGTCAACTACGTTGCCGATATGTTTTGACATTTTGATACCGTTTTTATCGTTTACGTGACCTAAAACTATGCAGTTTTTGAACGGTGCTTTATCAAATAATATGGTGGAAATAACGAGCAACGTATAGAACCAACCACGGGTTTGGTCTATTGCCTCGCTTATGAAATCCGCAGGGAATTGTTTAGCGAAAAGGTCTTGATTTTCAAACGGATAGTGAAGTTGTGCAAAAGGCATTGAACCGGAGTCAAACCAACAGTCAATAACGTCTTTTACCCTAGACATAGTTCCACCGCATTCGCACTTAAAGGTAGGTGCGTCAATGTAAGGTCTGTGAAGTTCTATATCTTTATCAAGTCCGCAAAGGTCTTTAAGTTCTTGTCTTGAACCGATAACGTGAACTTTTCCACACTTATCGCAAGTCCAAACGGGGAGCGGAGTTCCCCAGTATCTTTCACGGGATAAGCCCCAGTCAATAACGTTTTCAAGGAAGTTGCCCATTCTACCCGATTTGATAGTTTCGGGCATCCAGTTAACCGAATTGTTAGATTTTATAAGTTTATCTTTAACGGCAGTAGTTTTAATGAACCAACTTGATCTTGCGTAATAGATAAGCGGAGTGTTACATCTCCAACAGAAAGGATAACTGTGCGTAAATTCCATAACCTTGAACATTAAGCCACGGTTTTGTAAATTTTCAATGATGAATTTGTCAGCGTCCTTTACGAATAAGCCTTTAAATTCACCGCACTCTTCCGTCATTTTACCACGGTTATCTACTAAATTTACGAAGGAAATATTATATTTTTGGCATACACGGGAGTCGTCTTCACCAAATGCGGGAGCATTGTGAACGATACCGGTACCGTCGTCCATAGTAACGTAGTCGTCGCAAATACAAATATACGCTTTTTTGTTAGGTTCTAACGTAGCAAAATCAAAAAGCGGTTCGTATTCGGAGTATTCGTATTCACTACCCTTTTTAACCGATAAAACTTCGTAATTTTCAAAAAGTTTGGGAACTAAACTTTCGGCTAAAATGTAAATTAAACCGTCTTCCGCTTTGATTTCTACGTAGTTTTCCTTTGCATTAAAACAAAGTGCAACGTTTGAAGGTAAAGTCCAAGGAGTGGTCGTCCACGCCAAGAAATATTTGTTTTCCGTTCCCTTTACTTTGAATTTTACGAATACGGATTTTTCGGTTACGTCTTTATAGCCTTGTGCAACTTCGTGAGAAGAAAGTGCCGTTCCGCAACGTGGGCAGTAAGGTACGATTTTATAGCCTTTATATAAAAGACCTTTCTTCCAAATTTCCTTTAACGCCCACCATTCCGATTCAATATAATCGTCGTGATAAGTAACGTAAGGATTGTCCATATCGCACCAGTAACCTAATCTGTCGCTCATTTCTTTCCACTCGCTCGTGTACTTGAAAACGGACTCTTTACATTGTTTGATAAACGGCTCTATGCCGTATTTTTCTATATCTTGCTTGCCGTCCAAACCGAGTTTCTTTTCAATTTCAAGTTCAACGGGAAGTCCGTGAGTATCCCAGCCCGCTTTTCTTAAAACGTGCTTGCCTTTCATAGTTTGGTATCTGGGAATAATATCTTTTATAACACGGGTTAAAACGTGACCGATATGCGGTCTGCCGTTAGCCGTTGGAGGTCCGTCATAGAAACAAAATTCTTGATGACCTTCGTTAGTCTTTATGCTTTCTTCAAAAATACCGTTATCGTTCCAAAATTTGATAATTTCTTTTTCACGGTCTAAAAAGTTAAGATTTGTATCAACTTTCTTGTACATAATTGCTCCTTTTTAACAAAAATAAAAAAGGTCTATTCGCCGAAAGAGACGAATAAACCGTGGTACCACTCTAATTTTATAGGAAAAACCTATACTTATGAACTTTTAACGCAAGTTAAACGGTAAAAACTACTAAAAAACTTTTTCGTAATTACGGCTATGAAGTGATAAATTTTATTTCCTTAACCCGTCGGTTCTCACCTAATCCGTACTCTCTTTTTTGTTAAGACTTTGAATAAAACCGTCTTCAATTATCGCCTTTTATTTATTTTAAGAATATTTTAACAAATATTTATTAATAAGTAAAGCGTTTTTTACAATTTTTACTCTCTTAAACTACCCTTTTGACAAATATAGTTATTTTTCGCTTAAAAAAAAACTTGCAAAAAACGTAAAATTATATTAAAATATATTCAATGCGATAGGTGGGGAGTTAGCGGTGCCCTGTAACTTGCAATCCGCTACAGCAAGGCCGAACACCCTTCTAGGTGTGTCGTATGGAAAGCAGTCGTGTATAAGTAACGTTGATTTTAAGGTCTTATGCAACGTAAATCCGTGAACCGTGTCAGGATAGGAATATAGCAGCACTAAACGGAATTTTGCGTGTGCCATAAGGTAGCTTTGAAGGAGTTGGCTGTACGCTTAACGGTTCGGTACGCCATATCAAAAAGGGCTCGCAGGTTTTTTATAAAGGTGTGGGCGTTAAGCCCTTTTTTAGTATGAATAAAGATAATCTTTTAAGTATTTTTAAAGAAATTGAAAACGGCAATAATTACGGGGAAAAAATAACTCTCGTAGGCGCTACCAAATATATTCCCGTTGAAGATATTAACGAGGCAATAAGTTTGGGGCTAAAAGACGTGGGCGAAAACAAACCGCAAGAGTTTCGTGATAAGATAGACTCTTTACTTCCCGTAAACTACCACTTTTTCGGCAGACTTCAAAAAAACAAGGTTAAATATCTTATAGGAAAGTGCTATCTTATTCACAGTGTGGACAGTTTTGAACTTTTGGAAGAAATTAACCGCCAAAGTGAGAAAAACGGTATTATTCAAAACGTTTTAATAGAAGTTAACGTTGGCGACGAAAACAAAACGGGTTTTAATTACGACGAACTTGAAAAGGTTTTAGATAGTTCAAAATCTTTAAAGAATATTTGCGTTAAAGGTTTTATGGCTATGCTTAAAGATACCGATAATCAAGAAGAACTTGTTTCAGAAATTACGCTTTTACGCAAAAACTACGACTTTTTCAAGGAAAAATACGACTTATCAATTTTATCGGTAGGTATGTCAAACGACTATCAACTTGCTATAAAACACGGCTCTAATATGATAAGAGTAGGAACAAAAATTTTCGGTAGAAGGTATTAAAATTTGGAAAAACAAACGGCAAACACAGGCACGAAAGATATAAAAGTGTTTTCCCCTTTTGATTTACAAAACGCAGAAGAAATTTTAATTTTTATGCAAACCAACCCTTTAATAGTAAATTTTGAGAATTTAAAACAAAATAAAAAACAACGCTTTTTAGACCTTTTAACAGGCGGAGCGGTTGCTTTAAACAAGGGAATTTGCGTTCTTGACAAAAACAATTTTTTAATTTTAGATAAATAACTGCTAGGCAATAAGATTGCTACGCAGTGATATTGCCTTTCGGCAGTTATATTCGCCTTTGGCGAGTTGCGGATTTATTTAATATAACTTTGCAAAAAAATAAATAAAAGAACCTGTAAAAGCAGAACTTTGTATTTTTCTTCGCAAAATATCACTTTTAATCTTTGATTAAAAATATCACTGTTTACACAGCAAACAATATAACTATTTTATATTTATTTTCTGTGGATAAGAAAAGCCCACTATATTTCGCAAAATGCGAAGTATAGTGGGCTATACTTTTGTTATAAAAGAAAATTCCTATGAGAAGACACCTTTATCGTGCCTTTTAATTTGTTGTTTGTTTAGATGTTTATAACCGAATATTCGTTGTCTTTTTACTCCTTTCCATTTTCTTCTTTCTTCATCTTGAAAAGCATTATTACCGACGGAACGATAAAACCTGCGCTTGCCAGAATCACGAAAATATGCGGTAAATATACTTGCACGTTAAATTTTAAATCGTAATCAATTATGTTCATCTCAACAGCGCTAAAATTGGTGTATTCGTCGTATTTTTTCGTTATCGGCTCTTGATATCCACGCCCCGTATATTTTACGGTAAACGCATCTACCACGAGTTTTTTTATTTTATTGTCATAAACTTTATATTCAACGATAAAACTTTCCACTTCTATATTTTTTTCTAAAAGTTGTCCGCTAACCCAAGTAAATTTATTAGGCATTCCGGCATACTTGTATTTAGCCGTAACGGTAGGTCGTCTGACCGTGATTTGCAATTTCCCGTCAACATTTTCTATTTCATAATATTCACTAATCTTACGAGAGTAGTCTATTCCAACTTCATAATTTTTCAAATCTATGAGCGTCATAATAGAATTTAACATTAAAAGTCCACAAAAAATAATAAGCAAAATATGAAATAATTTCTTTTGAAAAAAATCTTTTATATATAAAAACATGCCTTAACCCATACTTTAATTTAATAAATAAAAAGTGCGTAGGTGAACCCACGAACCGAAAACGCAATCCCGCTTCTGTTGCGACACAGTTCACATCGTCCTAAGAGATGGAAAACAAAGCCTACGTTTTTATCAAACGTAAACTTAGGATGAAAAAATATTTAACTGTGTCGCATAATTATTATACCATATTCTATGAAAAAATCAATACTTAATAACAAGTTTATTTCGCCATAATAAAAGGAAAATCAGACTCCATGTTGGAATCTGATTTTTCTCCACTTGAAAGTGCAATTTCCTATAAATTTTTAATATTTCAAAAAATCCCTAAGAGAAGAGCGCCTTAGCCGTGAATTTTTTTTGCTTTTTATTCTATTATTTTTCTTCGCCGTAGCCGTCGGGATTATTGAGTTGCCAACGGAGAGCGTCCGCACACATATCGTCAAGCGTTTTGGTTGCTTTAAATCCTAAATATTCGTAAGCAAGCGTTGGGTCTGCATAGCACTCTGCTATATCGCCCGGACGACGGTCAACTATTTCGTAAGGAATTTCTTTTCCTAACGCTTTTGAAAAGGCTTTTACCATATCAAGAACGCTATAACCCGTTCCCGTTCCTAAATTAACGATAAACAATCCACTGTTTTCAAGAAGTTTATTTACCGCTAAAACGTGACCTTTTGCCAAATCAACTACGTGAATATAATCTCTAACGCCCGTTCCGTCTTTCGTAGGATAATCACCGCCGAATACACGGAGTTTTGGAAGTTTACCGATTGCAACTTTCGTTATATACGGGCAAAGGTTGTTAGGTATTCCGTTCGGATCTTCGCCGATAGTTCCCGATTCGTGAGCACCAACGGGGTTGAAATATCTTAAAATCGCACAGTTAAATTCGGGGTGTGCTTTGCAATAGTCTTTTAAAATATATTCAATAAAGAGTTTCGTGCTACCGTAAGGGTTAGTAGTTGAAAGTGGGAAGTTTTCTCTAATGGGAACGCTTGCAGGGTCGCCGTAAACGGTTGCCGAAGAAGAGAATACTAAACTCTTACAATCAAATTCTTGCATAACTTCAAGCAAACATACAAGTCCGCCGATATTGTTATGGTAATATTCAAGCGGTTTTTGAACGCTTTCGCCTACCGCTTTATAGCCAGCAAAGTTGATAACTGCGTCAATTTTATGCTTTTTGAAAATTGCACGAATTGCGTCTTTATCCAAAATGTCGGCAATATAGAAAGGTATTTCTTTACCTACTATTTTTTCAACACGCTTAACCGCTTCCGTTTTACTGTTGTATAAATTATCAACGATAATTGCGTTATAGCCTGCTTTTGTAAGTTCTATAACGGTATGGCTACCTATATAACCAGCACCGCCGGTAACTAAAATATTATTCATTTTTTAACTCCTTAATAGTAATTTTTATCACTACGATTATTTTACTACATTACTTTTATTTTTACAAGTGTTTAATACTTAATTTTTAAAACATATTATATAATATGAGAACTGTTATTTTAACCGGTGGTGGAACTGCCGGGCATTGTTTACCGCATTTTGCCGTTTTAAAATATTTATACGCAAGTTTTGATAAAATTGTTTATATCGGCTCTAAAACGGGTATTGAAAAAAAACTCGTAACCGAAAAAGGAATACCCTACTACGAAATTTCTCCTTGCAAACTTATACGGAGTTTTTCCCTAAAAAACCTAACCATTCCCGTAAAATTTATAAAAAGCGTTAAAGACGCAAAAGAAATTTTATTAAAGGAAAAACCTACCGTTATTTTTTCAAAAGGCGGTTTCGTAGGTCTTCCGGTTGCGGTTGCCGGAAAGCAACTTAATATTCCCGTTATTATTCACGAAAGCGACTTAACTATGGGACTTGCAAATAAAATTTCTTCTAAATTCGCAAGCAAAGTTTTAACGAGTTTTCCAAACACTTATAAAAACGGAATAGCCGTAGGCTCTCCTATTAGAGAAGAACTTTTTAAAGTAACTAAAAGCCAAGCGTTAAACTCTTTAAACGTTAAAACCGACAAACCCGTTTTACTTATAACGGGCGGTTCAAGCGGTGCTAAAAAGATTAACGAACTTGTCCAAAAAAATCTAAACGAACTACTTAAAAAATTTACCGTTATTCATTTGGTAGGAAAGAACAACCTTTCGGGCATTCAAAAAAAGGACTATTACGAATACGAATTTTTGAACAGTGAAATCGCCTTTAACACTTGCGATATTTGCGTTTCCCGTGCAGGCTCAAACACCGCCTTTGAACTTATTGCACTCAAAAAACCTACTCTTTTTATTCCGCTACCGAAAGGTAATTCCCGTGGCGACCAAATAGACAACGCTAAATATTTTTTAGAAAAAAATCTTTGCAAAGTGTTATATCAAGAAAACGCCGAAGACAACTTTTTAAACGAAGTCCTTTCTTTATATAGAGAAAAAGGCGCTATAAAAAACGAACTTAACAAGCAAAATATTATTCCCGCAAATAAAAAAATTGCCGAAATATTGACAGCATATTGACATATTAAAAAATATATCGTAAAATGAACGTATGAAAAATCAAGCACTTATTGAAATATTATTCATTTTACTTTCTCGTGAATCGGTAACGGCAAAATACCTTGCCGAAAGATTTAACTGTTCTATAAGAACGGTTTACCGCTATATAGACGAACTTTCTTTAAGCGTTCCTATATACAACACCCGTGGAAGAAACGGCGGATTTACAATTTCAAGCACTTATAAACTTTCTTCAACCTTTTTAACAAAAGAAGAAAGCGAAGTTTTACTCGGAGCGTTACGGGGTATGACGAACGAATTTCCTTCCCCTACCTTAACTAAAATTATAGATAAAATAGCAAGCATTTCAAAAACAAAAAGTAGCGAAAGCCATATAGATTTTGGCAACATTATAATAGACGGAGCGTGGGAAAACACCGAAGGCTACAAACAAACTATAGCGTTTTTGGAAGAAAGCATTGAATCCAAAACTGTAATAAACATAAGTTATAGAGACAGAGAAGGAATTTCAACCGAAAGAAAGATAGAACCGCACACGCTTATTTTAAAACAAGGGCTATGGTATTGTTACGCATACTGCCACAATAGAAACGATTTTAGACTTTTTAAAATAGGAAGAATAGAAAAAGCAATAAAAACGAACGAAACTTTTGAGAGAAAATCTACCGATAAACTTCAAGAAATTTTAGACGACTGGTACAAAACTTTACAAACGGAAGCGGTTGATTTGGAACTTGACTTATCTATAAAAGCGGACATTGAAGAGTGGCTCGGAGTTGACAAGATTTACGAAGTTGCGGGCGGAAAATTAAGAGCCTCGGCTAATTTACCGATAGATAACGTATTAGCAAGTAAAATTTTATCGTTCGGGAGTAAAATAAAAGTTTTAGCACCCGAAAAGTTAAAGAAAGAAGTAATAAAAATAGCAAAAAGCGTAGTTGAAGAATATTAAAACAAAGCATAAACTCAAAGCAAAAAAGTAACGGCTTGCGGAAATTCCGCAAGCCGTTTATGTTTGGTTTTATTTTTGTTTTTCGTTTACCGATTTTACGTATTCGTGTATATTTCCGTCGTAAACAAATTCAACGTTCTTTAAAGTTAAAAAATCTATCGGTTTTACCACTAACGGCAAAACGTTTTTTTCTATTATTCCGCTTTCTTCAAGCACCGATTTTACAAACGACGAACAATAGTAGCGGTAATCTCTACGCTTAAATTTACCCATGCTTGCCATAAACACGCCGAGCATATCGTAACGGTACTTTCTTTTGGAAGAAAACATTTGCTTAAATCGTTCGCTTATGCTCTCTTTCTGCTCTACCGTTGCAGGTAATTTTAACACTACCCCTACCGCATTTTTAAAACGTTTTAACGGCCCTTTATGAACCGATTCTTGAACGAAACCGCCATAAAAAGGCATATAGGAATAATACCTACTAAACGAATACATTTCGCTTAAATTTTCCGTTAAAGATACCGATACGTGATTGTATTTATCCTTTGTGAAAAGTTTTAAAAATTTTGACACTATTGAGCCTGATTGCGACAAAATTACGTACACGAATTCGTTTTCCATTTATACTCCGAAATAAAAACTGTCTGTTATATTTTCCGCTTGGTGTTTTTCAAATATTTCTTTTGCTTTTGACACTACGAAATAAAAAGTTTTTATTAACAAATTGTATGCTTTTTCTTCGTTTTCTTCAAGCATACCGTCTAAAACTTCCAACACTTTAAACCCGCTTTCTATTATTCCGCCGTTATCTATATTATAAGCGGAATTTACGCTTTTTATACCGTTTATAAAGTCTTCTGCACTTTCGGTATCAAAAACGCTGTCAAGCATAACTTTAATTGAGAAAAACCCCTGTAAAAGTTGAGATTTATATTCCGAATATCCCTTTTTATCGTACGGAATTTCATACATTGAATTTACGTAGTTTTTAACGTTAAAATCTACTTGATTTTCACTTGATACGATTACTTCGTTTGAATTTTTCGGCAAACGCTTTTCAAGTACGTTACACGTTCTATACACTTCGTTTACGACGTTAATTTTTAACTCTTTTAACGAATTTGCATAAACGGGACACGCATAAAAATCATCAAAAAAGGCAAGATATCCGCCGTTTTTAATTACCTTTACTTTCATTTTGTTTTTTGAGTTCTACTAAAATTTCGGCTAATAAATCGTCGGTTGAAGGTTTAACCGGTTCGGGTTCTTTAACTTCTACTACGACTTTTTTAGGAGCGGTGTCCGGATTCTTTTTAGTGTAACGTTTAAGCCATTTAGCCTCAAAATCGGTAAGTGCTTCGTCTTTATCAAGTTTTGCTTGAACTTTAACGCACATTTGGTTATTGAAGTCCAAAGTGTTACGTGCTTTGCTTATTATTCTTATTAAAATGAACAAGAAAAGGGCTACGATAACAAAGTTGATTATCGCTTGAATAAGCGTGCCGTATTGCCAAGTTATTGCCGGTTTAATAACTTCTTCGGTTACTGCGTCAATTTCCGCAGGCTTTAACTCAACTACTAATTTATCAAGGTTTTCCGCCTTGAAAAGTAAACTTACGAGTGGCATAATAATGCCGTTCGTAAACGACGAAACGATTTGCGAGAAAGACGCACCTATAATCGTTGCTACTGCTAAATCTAAAACGTTACCACGTGAGATAAACGCTTTAAACTCTTTGAAGAATTTCTTCATTTTTACATATCTCCTTATATTTTTTTACATTTTTTCGGGTGTTTTTATTCCTAAAAGCGAAAGTGAATTTTTAAGAACGGTTTTCGTTGCTTTGGTAAGTGCCAAACGCAAGTTCTTCACTTCTTCTTCCGCCCCTAATATTTTACAGTCAAAATAGAACTTATTGAAGGCTTTTGAAAGGTCAACGGCGTAGCGTGTTATTAAACTCGGCTCGTTTTTGTCCTTTGCCGAAACTACTACCGACGGGAACTTTTGAAGTTCGTTGAAAAGATTATACTCAACTTCGTTAAGTTCGCCTACTTTGTAATTTCCAACTTCCCCTGCCTTACTCAAAACGCTTGAACACCTTGCGTAAGTGTATTGACAGTACGGTCCCGTCTCTCCGTCAAAATTGAGAACTTTATCGTAGGAAAATACTATATCTTTAATTCTACTGTTTGATAAAGCACCGAAAATTACCGCTCCCGTTCCAACTGCTTTTGCAGTTTCTTCTTTATTTTCAAGTTGCGGATTTTTTTCGTTGATTATCTCGTAAGCCTTTTCGTTACACTTATTTATTACGTCTTCCAAAAATACTACGTTACCCTTTCTCGTGGACATAGTGCCTTGTTCAAGAGATACCATACCGAAAGCGATATGCTCCATATCTTTCGCCCAAGGTTTGCCTAAAAGTTCAAGAACTTTGAATATTTGTTTAAAGTGCAAGTTTTGTTGATACGCTACCACGTACAAACATTTATAAAAATCGTAAGTGTTTTTTCTGTAATACGCCGCCGCCAAATCACGGGTTGCGTACAAAGACGCTCCGTCGCTACGGAGTATTAAGCAAGGTGGCATACCGTACTTTTCAAGGTCAACGATTTTCGCACCTTCGCTTTCCTTTAACAAGCCTTTTTCTTCAAGTTCGTTTATAACGGGCGTCATTTTATCGTTATAAAAACTTTCGCCGTTATAACTGTCAAAATGCACGTCTAATTCGTCGTAAACTCTTTGAACGTCTTTTAAAGTGAGTTCTTTAAACCAGTTGAAAAGTTTTAAACACTCTTCGTCGCCAGCCTCAATCTTTTTAAAATAAGACCTTGCTTCGTCGTCCATTTCGGGGTGAATTTCAACTTCTTCGTGGTATTTAACGTATAAACGCATAAGTTCTTTAACTCTGCCTTCGTTTACCGCTTGTTCGTTGCCCCAGTGGTTATAAGCGTAAATGAGTTTGCCGAATTGCGTTCCGTAGTCGCCCAAATGGTTTACGCCTACTACCGTATAGCCTAATTTCTTATAAATTTTATAAAGAGCGCTACCTATTACCGTAGTTGACAAATGCCCTATATGAAAAGGCTTTGCTATGTTTATTGAAGAATAGTCAATAACTACCGTTTTGCCGTTGCCTTCGTTTGAAGAACCGTAATTTTCGTCTTGAGATAAAATTTCCGAAATAGTCTTTTCGGCGTAACCGCTACGGTTTACGGTAAAGTTTAAATAACCGTTTACCGCCGTAACCTTGGTTATAGTATCGTCAACGGGAAAAGATTTTGCAAGTTCTTCGGCTATGATATTAGGTGCTTTTCTAAACACTTTTGCAAACTTAAAACAAGGTAAAGCGTAGTCGCCAAGCGTAGTGTCCGGCGGAACTACCGTAAGCGAATAAATTTCACTTTCCGAAAAACCTTCAATTTTAAGTTTTTGTGATACGTATTGTTTATAGTCCATGATAATCCCTTAATTATTTGTATAATTAAATATTAGCATACTTTTTATTTAACTGCAAATATTTTTTTGCAAATATACTCAAAAAGTTTGAAACAATTAAAAAAATAATGTATAATGAATTAAGTAAATTATTTTAGGCGGTAAATTATGAAATTAGGCGTAGTAGGATTACCTAACGTAGGTAAATCAACCTTATTCAATGCAATAACTCACGCAGGAGCACAAGCGGCAAACTTTCCGTTCTGCACGATAGAACCGAACGTTGGCGTAGTTGCCGTTCCCGACGAAAGATTAGATAAACTTGCAAAATTATATAACAGTAAAAAAATCACTCCCGCATCAATAGAATTCGTTGATATTGCAGGGCTTGTTAAAGGGGCGTCAAAGGGCGAAGGTTTAGGAAATAAATTCTTATCTCACATAAGGGAAGTTGACGCTATCGTTCACGTAGTTAGGTGTTTTGAAGACGAAAACGTTATTCACGTAAACAACGAAGTAAACCCCGTTAGCGATATTGAAACTATCAATTTGGAACTTATGCTTGCCGACCTTGAATCCGTTCAAAAAAGATACGACAAAGCGTTTTCTATGATTAAAACGGGAGATAAAAAATATCAAGTTGAAGCAAACTTATTAAAGAGAATAGTTGACGCTTTGGAAAGCGAAAAACCCGTTAGAAGTTTGGAATTTTCGGAAGATGAAAAGAAGTACGTTGACGGACTTTTCCTTATAACCGACAAGCCCGTTATTTACGCCGCTAACATTTCGGAAAACGATATGGGAAAGGACGAAACGGAAATTCCGCTCGTTCAACAAGTAAAAGAATACGCTAAAAAAGACGGTAGCGAAGTTTTGGTTATTTGCGCTAAAACGGAAGAAGAGATAAGTCAACTTGAACCCGACGAACAAGAACTTTTCTTAAACGAATTAGGTTTAAAAGAAAGCGGTCTTAACCGTTTGGTAAAAGCAAGTTACAAACTTTTAGGACTTATAAGTTACTTAACTTCGGGCGAACCCGAAACGAGAGCGTGGACCATTAAGAACGGAACGAAAGCACCGCAAGCGGCAGGCAAAATTCACTCCGACTTTGAAAAAGGCTTTATTAGAGCGGAAGTCGTTGAGTGGCAAACACTTTTGGAACTCGGTAGTTATACCAAAGCAAAAGAACTTGGAAAAGTTCGTAGCGAAGGTAAAGACTACGTTATGAAAGACGGCGACGTAGTTTTGTTTAGATTCAACGTATAATAAAACAAAAAAAATTAGCGGATGAGTTTTGCTCATCCGCTTTTATTATTAAATTACTTTAAGACAGTCTGTAAGCCGAGTTCTGTCATTTAATACGGTTATCTATCTAGACTTACCGTTGCCGATAAGTTCAAGCGAATAAAACAAACGCACCCGTGTAGCCCTTATAATGCGTTCCTATCTTGCTTCGGATGGGGTTTACATTGCCTCCCCCGTTACCGTGGGAGCGGTGAGCCCTTACCTCGCCTTTTCAACCTTACACGGAAAAACCGTGCGGTAATTTTCTGTTGCACTTTCCTTGAAGTCACCTTCACCGTCCGTTAGGCGGCATCCTGCTACATGAAGCTCGGACTTTCCTCGTGAAATTTCTTTCCCGCAACCGTACAACTATCTTAAAGTAAAATTATTATACCACCCTAAAATCTAATTGTCAAACTTTTTAAGTTTACCGCCTTTTGATTGTAATTCACTTAAAACGCTTGACTTATATTCGTAGTTTAAAGAATTTTCTTTAATTCCTTTTTTTATTCCTTCTTCTATAAGTTCGCTTATCATTTTGGTAAATCCTTTTATACTGTCGGTAAAAAGATAGTAGGCTAGCGAACCCGGTGTGGTGTTTATTTCGTTTAAATAAACTTCGTTATTTTTAACTATGTAATCAATTCGTATAACACCCGTAAAATCGGCTTTATCGTATATTTTTTTTGTGGTGTTTTTTATATTTTGAGCAACTTTTTCGGGTAAATTTATAGGTTCTCGTCTAATTGCACCCGTTTTTTCGCATTGATATTTATCACTAAACGATAAGAAATTATTTTTGGTTATAGGCTCTTCTAAATTAGATATTACGATATTACCGTTATACTTATACGCTCCGCAATTTATCTCGGTAAAATCTTCAAGTTTTTGTTCAATTATTATTTTATCGTCAAAACTAAAACCCGTTTCAAGTGCGTTATAAAGTTCTTTTTGATTTGTAGCACAATTTATTCCTATACTACTACCTAATTTTGACGGCTTTATTATTACGGGATAACCGAATTTTTTTTCTACCGTTTCAACCGTTTTTAGTTTATCTTTATAAAATTCCGTTTTAAAAAATCTTAAATACGGTAGTTTCTTCACACCTAAACCCGTTAATACCGTTTTTGTAAAATCTTTATCCATACTAAAAGAACTTGCAAACAAATCGGGGCTACATAGCGGAATATTACTCATTTTCAAAAGACCTGCCAACGCTCCGTCTTCTCCGCATATTCCGTGAATACAGTTAATAACGCAAGATATATCACACATTTCTTTTATTTTATTTTTATTTATAACGAAAAGTTTGTTTTCGCCTTGCAAAAAAGTTACTCTTTTTACTTTTTTTTCGTTAAAATTTTTATAAAAGGAAATATCTTTTAAACTTTCACCCGTATAACATTTTCCTTTTTTATCAAAATAAACGGGTATTACGTTATATTTTAAATCTACCGAATTGACGGTTAAAACCCCCGTTATAACGGATATGTCGTGTTCTACCGACTTTCCGCCGAACGCTACTATAATATTTTTCATAAAAAAACACCTCCGCTAAAATATTCTTTCGCTTTGGTGTTTTTATTTTATTTATCGTATTTATCGGGTAAATCGTTTTCAAATAAAACAACGTCCCCTTGTTTCGTAATCTTCGGTAAAAGATTTTTCGCTTCTTCCAAATCTTTAACCATATATATTTTTTCTTCGGGGTATTCCGCAGAAAGTAACCCTTCACGAATAAAGAGTGCCCTTGCTCTGCCTACCAAAATAACCCCGTCCGCTACGCTTGCAAGATTTAAACCTATTTTAAAGTTTTGAGTGTTCTCTTGAAGACCGAGTTCAACAAGCCCGGGTGTTACCACGAACTTTCTTCCTTGCATTTCTTTAAGTACGTTTAAGGCACATTTTACACCTTCGGGATTAGCGTTATAACTGTCGTCAATTACCGTTAAACCCGCATCTGCTTTTATAACTTCAAGCCTGTGTTTTATTGGCTTTATGCTTGCAATTCCCGACGCTATTTCTTCAATAGATAAACCTAAATAATCGGCAACCGCAACCGCTAAACATATATTGGAAACGTTATGAACTCCTAAAAGCATTGTTTTAACTTGTGCCTTTTTTTCGCCTATATTTAAGGTAAATTCCGTTCCATAGCCACTTGTTTTGATATTCGTTGCGTAAACGAAAGGATTTCTTTCTACGTGAACGCCTGCCAAACGACACTCAAATTTGCAGTCTTTTTTCATATCAAAGGACATATCGTTATCGCAAGAGAAAACCGCTCTTCCATCCTTCATATTTTCTATTACTTCAAATTTGGTTTTGCGTATATTGTCTATTACTTTAAAAGTATCTAAATGTTGGTAAGTTATACCCGTTATAACCGCTATATCGGGTTTTATAATTTCGGTAAGTTCTTTTATATCGCCTACGTGCCTTGCACCCATTTCGCATATTAAAACTTCGTGACTGTCTTCCAAACGCTTTACGGTTTTTGATATTCCGAGCGGAGTGTTATACGAATCGGGAGTTGCTAAAACGTTGTACTTTTCCGAAAGCAAAGTCTTTAAAATTTCTTTAACGGTGGTTTTACCGAAACTACCGGTTATACCTATTTTAATTAAGTCTTTTCTTTCCAAAAGTTTTGCCGTACATTTTTTAACGTATCTTCTTGCGTTTGCTTTTTCAAACGGTTCGTTAATATAATATGCAAGCAAAATCAAATAAGGTACGATTATCGGACACAAACAAAGTATTGCGTATCTAAAATTTGCAAGCAAGTTTTCGCTAAACGGAATTGCTAAAAAGTTTACGCCGTAGGCTAATATTAAACTTACTATTACCGTTAATATAACGAAAGTTACCATTAATCTTATTATTCTTTTGGTTACAACAAGCGGAATTTTTGATTTTCTCTTTCTTTCACCGTTAAAGTATATCGCTAAAAAGAAAAGATAAAGAATAAGTCCGCTATAATCTATTATAGGATTATCAATTACGGAAAGTGCCATATTGATAACGAAAAATCCTAAAACGGAAAGTATGCATAGCATTATTATTCTTGTAAAACAAGCGTTGTCTTTTCTTGCAAGCCATTTAAAATACTCTCTACCCTTATAACCGCATTGTTGCATCGCTTGGAAAAATTTATACGATATTGCCACCATAAGTAGTGCGTTTATAAGTGCTATTACACCAAAAATTAAAAGTATTTCGGTAGTAAATAATTCGCTTATTTCACTTAATTCTATTGAAACCATTATACCTCCGCTAAAAATTCCTTCACTATAAAATTAAACTCGCAAGGCTTTTCCAAAAAACAAAAATGTCCTGCGTTTTTAACAGTATAAAGTACGGAATTTTCAATGTACTTTTTAAATTTTTCCGCCATATATAACGGCGTTTCCTTATCGTTTTCACCGAAAACGAGTAGCGTTTTATTCTTTATATTTTTCGCCGTTTCGTCTAAAAATTCGTTCACTACCAAAATATAACTTTTACGCAAATTTCCGTCTAAAAGTTTTAGTTCTTGCGAGCCGAATTTCCGTTTTGCTTTTTCCGACAAAAAAGGTTTTATCATTTTATAAAAATAAACTTTTATGTAGTAACTTAACTTTCTTTTGGGTTTTAAACCTGCCGAACCCGTTAATATAAGTTTATCAACCAAATTCGTTTTAGTGGACAGTTTTATCGCTACTCTACCCCCGAAAGAGTGAGCAACGAAGTCCGCCGATTTAATTTGTAATTTTTCTAAAACTTTTATAATTTTGTTTGCATAATCGTCAACGGTAAAAGCGTAAGGAAGTTTATCACTTCCGCCAAAACCTAAAAAGTCTATTGCGTAAACTTTTCTAAAAGTTCTAAAATATTCTATTTGCTTATAAAAAGTTTCTTTATTCGCAAGATAGCCGTGTAAAAAAACAAGCGGTTTACCTTCGCCTTCAATTAAAATTTCGTGTCCTTCTATTTTTGTTAGAATAACTACTCCTTTATTATCTTACTCATTATAAGTGCGTCTTCTTTTCCGCCGTAATAAAGGGGCCTTACCGCAATATATTTAAAACCGTTTTTTTCGTATAAAAGTTGAGCGTTTTCGTTAGAACGCCTAACTTCCAAAAACACTTTTTCAACGCCGAGCGGTTTTAAATTTTGCGACAAAATTTCAAGAAGTGCCGTCGCTATACCTTGTCTTTGGTACGGCTTATCTACCGCTATTATATCTATTTCCGCCTCTTCTAAACAATAAGTTGAAAATATATAACCGAGTAGAGTTCCGTCTTCGTTTTCCGCCACCAAACCGAAAAAATTATCGGATAAAGTTGCGTCTGCAAGCATTTGTTTCGTCCATGCGTCTTCAAACGATTTTTTCTCTATTTCGTAAATTTTACCGATATCGGTAAAAAGTAATTTTCTTACCGTCATAAACTTTCTTCCGCTTGACTTTTTTTAACGTATAAAGGAACTAAAATTTCCCTATCTTCGCAAGCATTGTCCTTTAACCCTTCAACTGCAAGTTTAAGCCCTTTAAGCATATCAACGGTTTCACTTTCTACGCTTATTCCGTTTTGAGTTAAAATTCCGTCGTAATCCTTTTTAAGTTCTTCAAGTTGCTCTAAATTTACAAACTTCGGTTGCATAATAACTTTCAAATTATCGTATGCGCATACGTAAAAGTTATCGTGATTTGCGTCTATTACGGTCAAATATTTGCCTTTCGGTTTATTATATGCAAGAACGTCAAAAGAAGTAACGCCAAGTATTTTTTTTGAGTTAGCGTAACAAAGTGCTTTTACCGTGGCTACGCCTATTCTTATACCAGTAAAAGAACCCGGACCTACTACCGCCGAGAAAAAATCCATATCTTCAAGTTTAGCACCCGATTCGTTCATAACTTTTTCAACCGTAGGCATTAGCGTTAACGAATGCTTTAAATTGCAATTTGAAAGATATTCACTGTAATATTTTCCGTTAAAACTTACTAAAACGGTTAAATGTTCTCCACTCGTGTCAATGGCTAAATAGTTCATAAAATTATCTTCCTTTTCGTTTCGCCTAATTTTTCCATGCTTACCGTTTTACAGTTTTTAGGTAAAACTTCTTTTATATTTTCACTCCACTCCAAAACGCATATTCCGCCTGCGTAAAAATAATCGGTTAAACCGAGGGCTTCGGCGTCTTCTCCGCTCGTGAGCCTATAACAATCGTAATGGTACAATATACCGTCGTAATCATTCATATAGGCGTAAGTAGGGCTTGTTACTTCGTCTAAAATATTTAAACCCTTTGCCAAGCCTTTTGTAAATGCGGTTTTGCCTGCACCCATTTCGCCGTTCAATAAAATTATATCGCCTTTTTTAAGAGTCTTTGCGTATTCTATGGCAACCTTTTCTGTTTCGTTTGGTGAGTTAGTTATTATTTCCATATTTTTATTATAACACTACTTTATAAAAAAAGTAAGTGATTTTTTAAGTCTTTTATAAAGTAAAA
Source organism: Christensenellaceae bacterium (assembly GCA_045599025.1). Taxonomy (GTDB): domain Bacteria; phylum Bacillota; class Clostridia; order Christensenellales; family Borkfalkiaceae; genus HGM11412. The sequence continues at coordinate 20,233 of JAZRVG010000001.1, forward strand.
CGGCAATAGTTCCGTTTAAAACGCATTTTAATGCGTTAAATATTATAATTAAGTACCACGAACCTTTAAACGCTACGTCCGCCGGAACTCCTAAAAACTTTTCGTACAACGGGAAAAATAAAAATCTGTTAAAAAATAACGACGCTATTATTACCAAAACGGAAGCAACCGACAAAATTATTATAACGCTTGTTATTCCCTTTTTCCACTTGTAAACCAAAACGGGCAAGAACACGAAAATATTTGCCATTATAAAGTTTGCAAGTTCGCCTACGCCTAAACTCATTGACTTAAAATAGCATAGCCCTATTACTACAACTATTAAAATTTCCGTATAAAACGCACCTAAAATATAACCGCCTATAAGTAAAAACGCAAACGAAAAGTCTAATTTTAAACCTATTTGCGGAAATATAGGAATTTCCAAAAAAGTTAGTGCGAACGCAAGTGCCGAAAACATACCGAGAAGGGCAAGTTTTTTAGCGGTGAACAAATTTGTATTACTCATAAAAACCTCCACTTCTTAAAGGCTTTTTGTGGTTTTTTGCAAGAAAAAACGGGGAATATAAATTCCCCGAGAAAAAACCGTGCTTTCTTTTATTATCCGGACTATACCGTCGGTTACGGAATTGCACCGCATCGGGAACGCATACAAAATTTGCGTTCTTTGCAGACTATACTGCCGGTAGAGAATTACACTCTGCCTCAAAGAATCACTTACATTTTAAACTTTATTTTAAACCGTGTCAACGGTTTTTTAAGATATAGACGCAATTTTACCGTTAAGTTCTTCGGCAATTTTCGGACAGTTTCCGCTTGAAACGGAATTTACCCCCGCAAGATAGAGTGAAACTGTTTCTTCGGCGGAATTTAAGTCGCCACCGCCGTCAACGAAACACTTGCCTTCTACCGCAGATAAAACGTCCTTTACGGTTTGAGTAGATAAACTTTCGTTATTTTCAAGATTAGTCGGCATAACAGAATAAACGCCCGATTCCACCGCTATTTGCTTAACTACCGCTTCCGTTTCAAGCGGAGAAAGTTTTTCAACCCCTATCATAGCGGTTATATTGCGTTTACCCGCAATTTTTACTATTTTTTTAAGTTCTTTTGAAATTATTTTGGTTTCGCCGTTCTTTGCAGAACTTAACGATACGCTAACTACAAGTTCGTCCGCACCCGATTTTACAGCGTTCTTTACAGCGTAAAGTTTAACTTTAAACTGTTCTTCGCCGTACGGGTAGGCTATTAAAGTTCTCGTTTTTACTCCGCTACCTAATAGCGTAGATTTACAAAGTGCCGTAAAGGTAGGAAGTACCGTTACGCTTTTAAACCCGTACTTTACCGCCAAAGCACATTTTGATATAAACTCGTCAACCGTTAGGTCGGGCTCAACTATCATATAGTCCATTTTCCCGTATAAAATTTTGGCTTTGTATTCCCCGAATTCTCTCGTGAGTTCCCCTTCGCTTTTTTGAAAAAGTTTAGACATTTCCTTTAAGTAGCCGTAACCTTTTTCGTAAAAATATTCTTTTATTATATCCGTTTTTTGCTCGGAAAAGTCGGGCTTTTCTTCTATATTAAGAGAAACGTCTTCCACTACTTCTACGGTAGGTTCGTTATATAAAACTTCTTCGCAAATTTTAGGTAAATTTTCGTTTAAATCTTCGTTCATAATTTTTTCTCCTTTTATGATTATTGCTTTTTTGAATTATTTTATACAAGCCACGAAAATTTTTACCGTTTTTTACATTTTGCGACTGTTTTTCTTAATATTTTCAAGCAAAAATAAGTTAAAAATAAATTATGAAAGGTTTAATTTTTATAGTTTGTATATATATTTTAGTTTTTGTTTTTACTTGCGTTTTTAAGTATTTAAACAATCTTTTACTTAAAAATAACGACAAAAAAAAGGCGACTTCTCCGTCGCCTAAAATTTATTATATTAAGAACGGAACGGAAAGCAAAAAAAAGAAAAAATCAACTCCCGTTACCGTTGCCATAAAAGGTGCAGTTATTGAAAAGACTAAACAAAATATTAAAAATTAGTCGTCGTTTTCAATTTTTTCACCTTCACCCCAAAGTCTTTCCAAATGATAGAAAAGTCTTGTTTCGTCGTTGAAAACGTGCAACATTACGTCGCCGAAGTCAACTATTATCCAACGTGCGTCTTCATAACCTTCTTTACGGAATACCTTTCCGCCGTTTTTTTCTACTTCGCTTTCGCAAAATTCCGCAAGTGATTTTACTTGCGTTGAAGAACGGGCGCTCGCTATTATAAAATAGTCGGAAAGCGTCGTTTTTTCGGCTACGTCAATTTTAACAACGTCGTATGCCTTTCTTGATTTTAATGCGTTTACTACTACGTTTGCAAGTTCTTGTGAATTCATAATTTCTCCTAATTGTTTCTATAATAATTATCAGTTTCAATGGAAAGCGGAAAAATATCTCCGCCTCCGTTTATTAAAAAGCCCGTTATTTCAAATACGCAAGTTCTAAACCCTTTTTCAAAATCTTCGTCAACCGCTTTGCGAAGTTCTTGTACTCCCGAAAATTTTCTTGAAGGCTCTAAAAGGTCGGCAAGATATATTACTTTTTCAAAAGTGGTCATATTAGGTCTTCCCGTTGTGTGATACTTTATTGCGTTTAAAATTTCACCGTCGGTAACTTTAAGTTGAGTTCTTGCTATATACTCCCCGATATATTGATGAGCAACTTCTTTTGGACAGTTTTTAGGCAAAATTTCCGTGAAATCTTGGGGATTTAGGTATTTTGCTATATCGTGAAGAAGGGACGCCGTTTCCACTTTCTTTTCGTCTAATTTAAGTTTTTTGGCGTATATTAAAGATAGAGCAACGACTCCTGCAACGTGGTTTAAACGCTTTTCGGGAAGAACGGATTTTACGTAAGAATAAAGTTCGTTACCTTTATATAAGCCTTTTTCGTAAATGTAATTTTCAACTTCCTTACTTGCTAAACCGTCAAGCGGTAAGCCGAGTTTTACCTTCGTGCGAAGATAGGTTGAAGAAACGTTTTCGCCGTAAAAATTCAAAACGCTAATTTTAGCGTTATATAAACTTTTAACTTTATTTATAAGTTCTTCGTTGCTTTTGCCGAAAATTTTTCTTTCAACTAAAAGCAAGTTGGCGTTTTTAACAATAAGTTCGGGGTTTTTCCAAGTAGGGAAATTTTCAAGCATATCGCTACCCATTATGAAATAAAGTTCGTCGCTTACGTATTGTTTTTTAAAATGTTCTACCGTAGAATAAGTGTAACTAACCCCTTCGTTATCAAGTTCATAAGTGGAAATTTCCACTTTTTCTTCGTCCGAAAAGGCTAATTTTAACATATTGAGCCTATCTTGTTTACTTGCCGTTTCTACGCCGATTTTATGCGGTGCTATACTGCACGGAACGACGAAAAGTTTATCAAGCGAAAGTTCTTTTACGGCGTTTTTAACTATTAAAATATGCTCTAAATGTACGGGGTCAAACGAACCGCCGAAAATTCCTATTTTCATATTATTAGTTTAACACATATTTATTTTTTTTACAAGTTTTATAAGCAAAAATAACTGTCAATACTTTATTTATGAAAAAATTTAGCCTTGCAATTTTATCGGACGGACTTTTCGTTTTCGTAATTTCGTTTTTTACCCTTTACGGACTTTTAATAAAGTACGGCGTGAAAATATTTATAGTACTTCCCGTTTCGGCGTTCGTTAGCGGAATTATCGCTTGCGGTTACACCGTTTACGCTATTATAAAATTTAATAAAAAAAGCGGAAAAGCATTACGGGAAAAAGAAGTAAAACTTTTTTCATACGACCTTTGTTTATATAACGAAAATGAAATTTTAACCCTTTTAAAAACTCTTTACGAAAAAAAATGCGAAAAAGTTGAAGTTTATAACAACTCTTTGATTATACCTGAAAAGCGAAAACAAATATTCTTTTATTTTTCACTTGAAAAAACGAATTCAAGTATGCTAATTAGTGCATATAAACATACAAAACAAGGCTATAACACGGTTTTTTACTCTATTTCTTATTCTAACGAAAGCAATAACCTTTTAACCGTTTTAAAAGAAAGATTAACGCTTTTTTCCGTTTACGACCTTTACGACGAACTTAAAAAATACGAAATAATGCCCCAAATTCTATCTAACGAAAAAGCAAAGCCTAAATTTTTTGCAATATTAAAAAATTCGTTTTCATATAAAAACTATAAAAAATTTTTATTTATAGGAATAGTAATTTTGCTTTCTTCTATATATTCGTTCTACCCGCTTTTTTATACGGTGGTAGGCGTTATAATGCTTATAACTTCACTTTATTTAAGATTTTTTAAGAATAAAAACGCATAAAAAAAATTCCGCATACGAAATGCGGAATTTTTAATTATTTGTAAATTTAATAAATCCACAACGTTTACCAAAGGTAAACATATCACTATTTCACAATAAATTTGTGAAATAATATCACGCCGTAAGGCATATCACTTTGCCGTTAGGCAAAATATCACTCATTAGCGTTAGCGGTTGTTTTTCTGTTTTCCAAAAATCTAATAAGGAAAATTGCACCAACGAAAAGTACTACGGCAACCGCCCACATAATTAAGCAACAAACAACGCCTGAAATAGTTGCGGTAAAGCCTGCTACTATATAAGATAAAGCGGTTATTACGGCGATAAGTCCTGCGTAAGGAAGTTGAGTTTTAACGTGGTCAACGTGGTTACAGTTAGCACCGGTTGACGCCATAATAGTCGTATCGGAAATAGGAGATACGTGGTCGCCGAATACTGCACCGCCCAAAGTTGCGGAAACGGTAAGAACTGCCAAGGTTGATGCGTTTGAACCTAAAATCGTTATTGCGATAGGAACGAGTACGCCGAACGTTCCCCAAGAAGTACCGGTAGAGAAAGCAATTCCGCAAGCAAGAGCAAAGAAGATAAACGGGAATAACGATTGTAATGCTTCGGGAATTTTTTCAACGTTGTTTTGAACGAAGGCTTGAGCGTCAAGGTAACCGCCTTTTGCACCCATAACGCCCGAGATAGTCCAAGCGAAAGTTAAAATTAAGATAGCCGGAACCATTGCTTTGAAACCTTGAGTGAAACTTTCGGTAATATCTTTGAAAGCAACAACTTTGGTTATCATATAGTAAACGGAAACGATTACGAGAGCAACGATAGAACCGATTGCAAGAGATAAGCCTGCGTCACAGTTAGAGAAGGCTTCAATTACGTTTGCAGATTGAAGTTCTGCCCCGAAAGTTTCGGTATCCCAGTTATAGAAGAAACCGCAGTAAATCATACCTAAAATACAGCAAACTATAAGCGTTATAACGGGAACGATTAAGTGACGAACTTTTCCACGTGGATTAACTACGATAGATGCGTCCATATCGCTTGAAGTATCGGTTGCGCCACAGTTTAAGTCACCGGTAGTTTCTGCCATTTTTTGGAATTTTTTCATAGTTCCGAAATCGTAATTTTTAAAAGCGAATACGAAAATCATAACGATAGTTAAAATTGCGTAAACGTTGAAAGGAATAGTTTTAATGAAAGTTGCGATTGCGTCCGAACCTTCAAGGTTACTACCAACTGCGGCAGCCCAAGAAGAAATAGGAGCAATAATACAAACGGGAGCAGCGGTAGCGTCAATAATCCAAGCGAGTTTCGGGTGAGAAATACCGAATTTATCCGTTACGGGGCGCATAACCGAACCAACCGTTAAGCAGTTAAAGTAATCGTCAACGAAGATTAAACAACCGAGAGCGGCAGTAGCACCGAGAGCACCTGCTTTAGATTTAATTTTTTTACCAGCCCAATCGCCATAGGCTTTTGAACCGCCTGATTTTTGCATTAAAACTACGAAAATTCCAAGAATTACAAGGAAAACTAAAATAGGAACGTTATCGCCTACTTTATTTGCCATAACTTGGAATAAAGTTCCCAATGCGTTAATAGGATTACCGCCGACGTAGAACATTGCACCGACGAATATACCTAAAAAGAGAGATACGTAAACTTGTTTAGTTACGAGTGCTAATACGATAGCAACGATTGCGGGCACAAACGCCCAAAAAGTTCCGACCATTTTTTTGGTCCTCCATAAAATAAAAATTCAAAAAATCACGGTACTATCAAATACCGTGATTTCAAAACCTTAATATTTAATAGCGCAACATACGGAATTCCGTATGACAGTTGCAAAGATATTTTCCTTGCACCCAGACAAGCGAATTTAGGGAAATTCAACTTTCTTCGGCAATCTTTCCTTTACCACTACGACCATAACCCTTGCCGAAGTTTATCATAAAGACTGCGCCTCTATTGTGATTTAATTGTAACTTTACTATACTATATAAATTTTGATTTGTCAACAAAATTTTAGGTATTTTCTAAATTTTTTCAATTTTTTTAAATAAACAAAATAAACCGAACGTTGGCAAGTAGGCTTTTAAAGGGGAAATATAAAGGGGTAATTTTATATATTTTTAATTAAGTTAAATTGTATTTCTTATACCTACAAGCCAACATTCTTAAAAAATTAAACGTGCGTTTAATTTTTTACAAATAAAATCATTTGTTAATAATTTGCTTGCCTATGCGTAAATAAATATCTTTTTCCATATTTTCATTTAAAAATCTAATTATTCCTTCTTTATCCGCAAAAATCTTGTCGGTAAAAAAAATATAAGAAACAGCGTCTTGCAACTCGTTTAAAGAATAATTTTCAAAGAAGTTGCTTTCAATATTTATTAAATAAAATTGTTCTCTTGCAAAACGGTTAAAAGAATAACGCAAATCGGATAAATATTCACAATTTATGCGTTTGGAAATTTCTTCTAACAAACCTAATTTGTTTGACATACCATTTCCCCTTTTGTATTTTTTCCCGCCCACTGTTTAAAGTGAGCGGTGTTTTTAAATAACTTTTACGAGTTAGGCCTTAAAAGTAAAGTAGCCTTTTTGGCTCTCCGAATCTATACATGCGTATTTTTTATCAGCTTTATTAATTAAACTGAATTTAAAACCGTTCCCACCAACAAGTGCCGAACAACCAATGAACATAGAACCAGAGTTAGTTACAGCGTCAGTTGACCATTTTTCTCCTGCGTAAATCGTTTTAAGTTTAGAGCAACTATAGAACATGCCAGCCATATCCGTAACGTTTGCAGTATCAAAACTTGAAAGATCAAGTCTTGTTAAGGCTGAACATCTATAGAACATGTAATACATACTCGTAACGTTTGTTGTATCAAAACCTGAAAGATTAAGGCTTGTTAAGGCTGAACAATCATAGAACATGGATCTCATATTCGTAACGTTTGTTGTATCAAAACTTGAAAGATTAAGGCTTGTTAAGCCTACACAACCATCGAACATGCATCTCATATTCGTAACTTTTGCAGTATCAAAACTTGAAAGATCAAGGCTTGTTAAGCGTTCACAAGAATAGAACATGTGATCCATATCCGTAACGTTTGAAGTATCTATATTTTCAAGATTTTCAATCGTTATAAGTCTTTCCATATTTGCGAACCAGTATGCCGTTGACGTCGGTTTATATTGCTTAAACGATTCGTCTATAACAACCTTTGTTGGATCAAAAGATTGCCAAAAACCACTTGAAGTTCTATTATCAAAATTATAATTTACACCGTAAACTTTTATCCCGTTATATTCGTTATATCCACTGTTTGTTACATATTTTTCTCTATCGTAAACAAGTGTTACGGTTTCACCTTGTCTTAACGCCTTTGGTATATGTCCAGTTAAGTAACCTCTATTATTATTGTCGTTCGGGTTGCCATATTTTTTGTCTATCCATGCGTATGTTTTATCTATATATTCTGAATCGTATGTAGTACCGTTCCCACCATCAAGTGCCGAACAACCTCTGAACATATCATTAGAATTAGTTACAGCGTCAGTTGTCCATTTTTCTTCTACGTAAATCGTTGTAAGATTAGAGCAACCATAGAACATGCCAGCCATACTCGTAACATTTGTTGTATCAAAACTTGAAAGATCAAGGCTTGTTAAGGCTGTACAAGAATAGAACATGTGATACATATACGTAACGTTTGCAGTATCAAAATTACTTACATCAAGGCTTGTTAAGGCTGTACAAGAATAGAACATGTCACTCATATCCGTAACGTTTGTTGTATCAAAACTTGAAAGGTCAAGGCTTGTTAAGACATTACAACCATTGAACATGTCACTCATATTCTTAACGTTTGTTGTATCAAAACTTGAAAGGTCAAGGCTTGTTAAGGCTGTACAAGAATAGAACATGTGATTCATATCCGTAACGTTTGTTGTATCAAAA
>JAZRVG010000002.1:0-3742 GCA_045599025.1 Christensenellaceae bacterium
TATACTATTTGTCCACTTTTTTTTGACCAAATGTTACTTTTAATAATATTTTTTAAAAAAATATGTGCTTTTTTAGTTATTTTTATCAAAAATATCCTAATTTAAGCGTTATTATTTATTTTATTTTATAAAATACAATTGATTTTTTTGTTTTTCGTGCTATAATATGTAAATATAGGGCGAATATTATCGCTTTTTAGGTTATGTATTTTGTTATTAAATTTAAGGGGTTAGTTTAGGGTTAATTATCGTGTTAGAGTCAAGCATATTTATTTTGTTAACTGTCGTTGCTATAATAATTGACGCAATCGTTATTTTTATTCTTACTAAAAAACGTACTTCATCGGCAAAAATTCTTACGTGTGCCGGTGTTTGTGCTATATTTTTACAATCGTTTTACGCTTTAAGCCTTTTGGCTAAAACGGAACACGTTGCGTCACTTTTTTCTTCTTTGCACTACGTATTTATAGATTTATCCCTTATATTTACGCTTGTTTTCGTACTTTTATTTACAAAACAGGAAAATTACATGCAATTTTTTTGTACGTTGATAGTAATTTCGTCCGTTTTGGTTTGTTTAGACTCCATAGCGATTATTTGTAATGTAAAATTTATTCCGGACTTTTTAGGATCTTACGTTCAAAACAAAAACGGATACCCGTACTACGTTTTCAATCCGAATTCAAGATTTAACTTTCATACGGTACTCGTTTATTCGTTAGTACTAATACCCTTATGTCAACTTTTTTACAAAGCGTATAAAACCCCTATCACTTACAGAAAAAAATATATAGTCCCCGCCGTTTCAATTTTAAGTACCGCTTTACTAAACGTCGTAATAAGTATAGTGTTCGTAAAATTTAACGAAAACAATTTAGATTATTCAGTCTTACTTTATTCCGTAATATTGTATTTCTTCTACCGCTACTGTTTTTTCTATCAAAACCACGGTATGCAAGTAGTTTTGAACAACCTTATTATGACGAGCGTTGACCAAGGCTTTTTCTTATTTGACTACGAAGATAAACTCACCGCAGTTACAAGCCAAATGAAAAAACTTTTCCCGAATATGGATTTAAACGTGGGGCTTGATTTCAAAACGTTTTTAAGACTTGCAAATTTGAGAATTCCTTACGACCAAAAAAGCGAAACGAATTTCTCTTTAATTCACACCGTTCCCGGTATTGAAACGAACACTATTCGTTGCGAAGGAAAAAAATTATACAACAAAAAGAACGTTTTCGTAGGAAGAGTTATCACCGTTACGGAAATTCAAGATAAAAAAGATATTTTAACGGGTTTTACCACTTGGAAAACTTTTAAAGATTCCGTTCCTATGTTGGAAATTCCAAGTAAAAACTGTTATGCGGTAGTTTGCGATATAAACAACCTTCGTGAAATGAACGAAAAGAAAGGTCTAAAATTCGGCGATACCGCAATAAAGCAACTTGCGTTACTTCTCCGTAAATACTTCCCGAACACCCTATACTACGTTCGTGGTATTGACTCTTATTTATTCTTAATAGTTGAGAACACCGACGAACAAGAGATAATAAACGCTTTATCAAATCTTACGCAAGAAATACTCTTTAACGACACGATTAAATTCTCATATCAAAGCGGTATTTCTATTATTGACGGAAAAGACGATATTTTATACGCTATTGACAGAGCAATTCACTCAATGCGTGAAAAGAAATTACTTGATAAGTCTTCCGCTCACTCTCAACTTATAAACTCTTTAATTGCCGCTCTTCACGAAAGTAGCGTTGACACGAAAGACCACGTTTCCCGTACTCAACTTTTAGGGTCACAGTTAGGAAAACGTTTAAATATTACCGACGTTCAGCAATCGGAACTTTCGCTTTTATGCTTACTTCACGATATCGGTAAAATTGCAATTCCGCTTGATATTTTAAACAAGCCGAACAGACTTTCCGACAAAGAGTGGGAAATAATGCAAAGCCACGTAGATAAAGGCTATCAAATAGCAAAAAGTTCAAACGAACTTAAATGCGTTGCCGAAATGATTCGTTCTCACCACGAAAGGTGGGACGGCAAAGGTTACCCCGACGGGTTATCAAAAGAAACTATTCCCCTACTTTCACGAATTATATCAATAGTTGACGCATACGACGCTATGACTAACGATAGACCTTACCGTAAAGCGATACCAAAATCAAAAGCACGTGAAGAGTTGCGTAGATGTGCAGGTACGCAATTTGACCCGAATATCGTTCAAGAATTTTTAACGATGCTTTCGGAAATGGAAAGCGAACAAGACGAAACAACGAATTACGAATTTAACGAAAATTCGTTTGCAAGACCGAAAGGCGTAAACGACGTTACTTCCGTTCCTACTAAAAATTACATACGAAAAGTTAATTACACAAGATATATTTTAAACGCCGAAAATGTAGTCGTTAGCGTTGACGATAATTTTGAAGAATTAACGGGTTACTCCAAAGAAGAAATTAAAAACAACAAAATCACTCAATTTGACCTTTTGTTTGACGACGACGCCGAAATCTTATACAATATGGTAATGAAGTCGCTTGAAAATCACACTCACGCTTACTTTGAACACAGAATTCGCACGAAGAACGGCTCTCCCCTTTACGTATTCTCTCTTACGAAAAGATATATGAACGAGAACGGCGAATTAGACCGTTACGAACTTTTACTTACCAACATGAGCGATACTTACATAGCAACTACGTTTATGGACAGTGAAAAGGAAAAGGCGGACAACAGATTAAAAGCTTGGGAAACTAAATACCGTTGTGATTCGTTAACGGGATTATTAACGCACGAAGCGTTTACAAACGACGTTGACGCAAAACTTTTAAACAGTGATACTCAAATGATATTTATGATGATGGACCTTGACGGCTTTAAGCAATACAACGATACTTACGGCCACTACGAAGGCGATAAATATCTTATTTTGGTTGCAGATACGATTAACTCCGCCATAGGTAAAAACGCACTTGTTTGCCGTATCGGTGGCGACGAATTTGCCGCAGCGTTCTATATTGATAAGAACGAAGATTTGGAAAAAGCCTACACGAGGGCAAGAAACGTTTGCAACACCGTAAACCAAGTATTACAAACCGCACAAGGAAATTCAACTTTATCAATGGGTGCAGTTCATTCTTCAAGTGAAATTAACACTTGCGATAAACTTTACGAACTTGCAGACAAAGCCTTATATAAAGCAAAATCACTCGGTAAATGCCGTATGGTCAAATATTCGGAAATAACAGAAAAATAAGATAAAAAGCACCGCTATTAAAGCGGTGCTTTTTAAGTTATATTCAACTTCGTTGAGTGATATTGCTTACGCAGTGATATTTTGACTTGCAGTCAAAGTGATATTCAACTCCGTTGAGTGATATTCTCACTTCGTGAGAGTGATATGCTTGTTAACACAAGCGTTGAGGATTTTATTATTATTTTAATAGAAATATTTTTTATATAAAGAAATTTTCCACAACGCTTACCAACGGTAAGCATATCACTATTTCACGATTTTTCGTGAAATAATATCACGCCGTAAGGCATATCACTCCGCCAAAGGCGGAATATCACTATTTATATCACTCCGCCAAAGGCGGAATATCACTATTTATTTATATATACTATATATTATATATAATTATAATATAGATAATAGATAAAAAAATTACCCTTTCGTTTTAAAAGGGCAATTTTTATTTTGTTTGTTAAATTATAGTAACGT
>JAZRVG010000003.1:0-30951 GCA_045599025.1 Christensenellaceae bacterium
GTTAAATTTTGGTTAACTTTTGTAAACTTTTTATATATTTTACCGCTTTTTTGTATTAAAATTCATTTTAATACAAGTTAATAAGCGTTAATTCGGTTTTATAAAAATAAAAACGGTATTAAAATATGCTGTTTTAAATAATAATAACATTAAAAAAAAGGTTAACCTTAACGGCTAACCTTAATTTTTTATATCGTTTTAAAATTATTTAATAATTTTAGAAACTACGCCTGAACCAACGGTTGTGCCACCTTCACGCATAGAGAAACGAAGACCGTCTTCCATAGCAACCGGAGTGATAAGAGTTACGTCAATAGTAACGTGGTCGCCAGGCATAACCATTTCTACGCCTTCAGGAAGTTTAATAGTTCCGGTAACGTCGGTAGTTCTGAAATAGAATTGAGGACGATAGTTGTTGAAGAACGGAGTATGTCTACCACCTTCTTCTTTGGTAAGTACGTATACTTGACCGCTGAATTCAGTGTGAGGTTGAACCGTACCCGGTTTAGCAATTACTTGACCTCTTTCAATATCAGATCTGTCAATACCTCTTAAAAGAGCACCAACGTTATCGCCTGCGTATGCTTCATCAAGAGATTTTCTGAACATTTCAAGACCAGTGATAACTGAAGTCTTCTTTTCAGGTTTGATACCAACGATATCAACAGGGTCACCAACTTTAGCAACACCTCTTTCTACTCTACCGGTAGCAACGGTACCACGACCAGAAATCGTGAATACGTCTTCTACAGGAAGAAGGAACGGTTTGTTAGATTCACGTTCCGGAGTAGGAATGTAACTGTCAACAGCATCCATAAGTTCAAAGATGCATTTGCAGTCAGCAGAGTTAGCAACATCTGCACCGTCGTTAGATGCAAATTCAAGTGCTTTAAGAGCAGAACCTTTGATAATAGGAGTATCGTCTCCTGGGAATCCGTATTCGTTAAGAAGTTCTCTAACTTCCATTTCAACGAGTTCAAGAAGTTCAGGATCGTCAACTTGGTCACATTTGTTAAGGAATACGATGATGTATGGAACGCCTACTTGTCTAGCAAGAAGGATGTGTTCTCTGGTTTGCGGCATTGGACCGTCGGTAGCAGCAACTACGAGGATTGCGCCGTCCATTTGTGCAGCACCGGTAATCATGTTCTTAACGTAGTCTGCGTGGCCCGGGCAGTCAACGTGAGCGTAGTGACGTGCGTCGGTTTGATATTCTACGTGAGCGGTATTAATCGTAATACCTCTTGCCTTTTCTTCTGGTGCTTTATCGATTTGGTCATATCTCATTTTTTCTGCGCCACCCTTAGCAGCGAGAACCATAGTGATAGCCGCGGTTAAAGTAGTTTTACCGTGGTCAACGTGGCCGATAGTACCAATGTTTACGTGTGGTTTACTTCTGTCAAATTTTGCCTTTGCCATAGTATTTGTTTCCTCCAAATATTATTTGATTTAATTTATTTTTTTATTTTTAATTTTTTAAAAATTTTTATACTTTTAGTATATAATAACGACGATTTTATGTCAAGCCCTTAACGAAAATTTTCGTTCAAAAACTATTAGTCGTCATTTTTAACGGCTCTTTCACCGATAATTTTTTCAGCAACTGACTTTGGAACTTCGTTGTAGTGGTCAAATTGCATAGTGTAGTTACCACGACCTTGAGTACGAGAACGAAGGTCGGTAGCGTAACCGAACATGTCCGAAAGCGGAATGAAAGCGTCAATAACTTTTGAGCCGTTTCTGTCTTCGGTACCTTGAATAGTACCACGACGAGAAGATACGTTACCCATTAAGTCACCGAAGTAATCTTCGGGAGTTACGATTTCAACTTTCATGATAGGTTCCAAAATAACGGGATTTGCAGTTTTCATTGCTTCCTTGAAAGCAAGAGAGCCGGCAATCTTGAACGCCATTTCGGAAGAGTCTACTTCGTGGTAAGAACCGTCAAATACGGTTGCTCTAAAGTCAACTACTTCGTAACCTGCCAAAGTACCGTTCTTAGACGCTTCTTCAATACCCTTTCTAACAGGTTCAATGTATTCCTTAGGAATAGAACCGCCGACTGTTTCGTCAACGAATTCAAAACCTGAACCCGGTTCAAGCGGAGTAAATTTAACACGGCAGTCACCGTATTGACCTTTACCACCAGATTGTCTCTTGTAGAAACCTTGAGCGGAAACTTCTTTTCTAAACGTTTCTCTGTATGCAACTTGCGGTTTACCAACGGTTGCTTCAACTTTGAATTCACGAAGAAGTCTGTCTACGATAATTTCAAGGTGAAGTTCGCCCATACCTGCTATAATAGTTTGTCCCGTTTCTTTATCAGTATAGAATTTGAAAGTCGGGTCTTCTTCGGCAAGTTTTAATAAAGCAAGAGTCATTTTTTCTTGACCTTGTTTAGTTTTAGGTTCAATAGCAACGTTAATAACCGGTTCAGGGAATTCCATTTGTTCAAGAATTATAGGATGGTCTTCGTCACAAAGAGTATCGCCCGTAGTAGTATCTTTTAAACCTACGATAGCACAAATATCACCCGAGAAAATTTCGTCTATTTCTTCTCTGTGGTTAGCGTGCATCAATACCAAACGGCCAACTCTTTCCTTTTTACCTTTCGTACTGTTAAATACGTAAGAACCGGATGCGAGCGTACCTGAATATGCTCTAAAGAACGCAAGTTTACCAACGAACGGGTCTGCAACGATTTTGAAAGCAAGACCTGCGAAAGGTTCGTTATCGTCGGTTTTTCTAACTTCTTCGTTGCCGTTATCGGGGTTAACACCGGTAATGTGGTCAACGTCAACAGGGCTAGGAAGATAGTCAATAATTGCGTCTATAAGGTGTTGAACACCTCTGTTTTTATAAGATGAACCGCAAAGAACGGGAGTCATTTGCATAGAAATAGTTGCTTTTCTAATTGCACGTTTCATTTCTTCAACCGAAAGTTCGCCGGTTTCAAAGTACTTTTCCATAAGTTCGTCTTCTTGTTCGGCACATGCTTCCATAAGGTTGTTTCTGTATTCGGTTGCAATATCCATCATATCGGCAGGAACGGGACCTTGGTCAAATTCCTTACCTAAATCGTCTTTATAAATAATAGAGTCAAAACTTACAAGGTCAATGATACCTTTGAAAGTATCTTCTTTACCTATAGGTAAACAAATTGGAACTGCGTTAGTGTGAAGTCTTTCCTTCATCATGTTAACAGCGTTAAAGAAGTTAGCACCGTTAATATCCATTTTGTTTACGTAAGCAATTCTTGGAACTTTGTACTTATCTGCTTGTCTCCAAACAGTTTCACTTTGTGGTTCAACACCGCCCTTTGCACAGAAAGTAGCAACGGCACCGTCTAATACACGGAGTGAACGTTCAACTTCAACGGTGAAGTCAACGTGACCCGGAGTATCAATAATGTTAATTCTGTTACCTTTCCAGAAACAAGTGGTTGCTGCGGAACAAATGGTTATACCACGTTCTTGTTCTTGAACCATGAAGTCCATTGTTGCTTCGCCGTCGTGAACTTCGCCGAGTTTGTGGGTTTTACCGGTATAGAAAAGAATTCTTTCGGTTGTTGTAGTTTTACCGGCATCAATGTGAGCCATAATAACGAAATTTCTGGTATGAAGAAGATCGTATTGTCTTGCCATAATCTACACTCCTACCAACGATAATGAGCAAATGCTTTGTTTGCTTCTGCCATTCTGTGAGTGTCTTCTTTCTTCTTAACTGCACCGCCGGTATTATTCATAGCGTCGATAAGTTCGTTAGCAAGTCTGTCACTCATTTCTCTCTCACTTCTCTTTCTTGCACTCATAACAATCCATCTGATAGCGAGAGTTTGTCTTCTTTCGGGTCTAATTTCAATAGGAACTTGATAGTTAGAACCGCCTACCCTTCTCGCTTTAACTTCGAGAAGTGGCATAACGTTAGCCATTGCTTGATTGAAAACTTCAATAGCGTCTTGGCTAGTTTTTTCTTGCATTTTATTGAAAGCATCGTAAACGATACCTTGTGCGATTCCTTTTTTACCGTCTAACATGATTTGGTTTACGAGTTTGGTAACAACCTTGCTTCCGTAAATCGGATCAGGTAAAACGTCTCTTTTAGGAACGTTGCCTCTTCTTGGCATAATAATGTCCTCCTTTAAATTTTTAAGGGTTGTAACCCTTGTACAGCTATCACACGCATAAATGCGGTGAACCTTCTGCCGTATTTTACGGCATACTGCCTACAAAATCGGGTCTTTTAAATATTTCCGACAAGTAGGATTTTTTTGTTCGTTTTAATCAATTATTTAGGTCTTTTAGCGCCGTATTTACTTCTTGCTTGCTTACGTTTTGCAACGCCTGCAGTATCCAAAGTACCACGGATAATATGATAACGAACACCGGGAAGGTCTCTTACCCTTCCGCCACGAATAAGAACGGAACTGTGTTCTTGAAGGTTGTGACCTTCACCTGGAATATAAACAGTACCTTCTTGTTTGTTTGTCAAACGTACTCTTGCAATTTTACGAAGTGCAGAGTTAGGTTTTTTAGGAGAAGTAGTTGTAACTGAAAGACAAACACCTCTTCTTTGAGGACAACCTGCCAAAATAGGAGCCTTGCTCTTTTCTTGTGCGGTAGTTCTACCTTGTTTGATTAACTGGTTAATTGTTGGCATACTTTTACCTCCTTGTAAAATTTCGGAAATATTCAAAAAGTGGAAACCCACTTAAAGAAAGCGTTTTAAGTCGTGACAAAACACGCCTTTTTCGGCCACTTTTAGCCGAAAATGCGTGATTTTATCTATTAACTTAATAATTTTATCATTTTTTTATATTTTAGTCAACCGTTTTGCTAACGGAATTAACTAACGGTGATAAATTTTTGTACTCTTTTGCACCGGTACCGGCAGGAATAAGTTTACCGATAATGATGTTTTCTTTAAGACCAACCAAGTGGTCAACTTTGTTCTTAATAGCAGCGTCCGTAAGAACTCTCGTGGTTTCTTGGAAGGATGCAGCCGATAAGAAACTTTCGGTAGCCAAAGACGCTTTCGTAATACCGAGAAGAACCCTTTGAGTCATAGCCGGTCTTCCGCCGTTTTCCATAACTTTCTTGTTTTCTTCTCTTACGTTAAACTCGTCAACGTACTCGCCCGGTAAGAAGGAAGTGTCACCGCTTGATTGAATAATAACTTTACGGAGCATTTGTCTTACGATAATTTCTACGTGTTTATCGTTAATATCAACGCCTTGTGAACGGTAAACTCTTTGAACTTCTTTCAATATATAATCTTCAACGCCCTTTACACCACGGGTAGTTAAGATTTCTTGCGGGTAAACAGAACCGCTTGTTAATACGGTACCTGCTTCAACGATATCGCCGTCTTTAACTTTAATTTCGGCACTGAACGAAATAGGATAATCTTTTTTAGTTGTAGCGTTTTCAATTCTTACGTAACGGATACCGTCCTTAACGATAATAGAAACAGTACCGCCAACGTCCGAAAGAACTGCTTGACCGTTAGGTCTACGTGCTTCAAAAAGTTCTTCAATTCACGGAAGACCTTGAGTTATATCGCCCGTTGACGCTATACCACCGGTGTGGAACGTACGCATGGTAAGTTGTGTACCGGGTTCACCGATTGATTGAGCGGCGATTGTACCAACCGCTTCACCAACTTGAACGGGAGAAAGGTTACTCATGTTCTTGCCGTAACATTTAGCACAAACGCCTTCTTTGCATCTGCAAGAGAATACGCTTCTTATAAGAACTTTTTCAATACCTGCTTTAACGATTTCTTTCGCTTTATCTTCGGAAATCATCGTGTCGCCCGGAACGATAACTTCGCCCGTAGTCGGGTTAACGACGTCGTTGATAGTAAATCTACCCGAAAGTCTGTCTTCCAAAGATTCAATAGGCTTATCCTCACCTTCAACCTTAATAGCGGAAACTTCAATACCCTTTGGAGACTCTCCAAGGTCTGCGAAACAGTCTTCCGTTTTAACGATTACGGAGTGAGAAATATCAACTAATCTTCTTGTTAAGTAACCGGAGTCTGCCGTTTTAAGAGCGGTATCGGTAAGACCTTTACGACCACCGTGTGAAGAAGTGAAGTATTCAAGAACGGTAAGACCTTCACGGAAACAAGATTTAACCGGAATTTCAATTACTCGTCCACTCGGGTCGGTCATAAGACCACGCATACCCGAAAGTTGTTTAATTTGGTCGATAGAACCACGGGCACCCGAGTCTGCCATCATCCAAATAGGATTGAACTTATCAAGCGTCTTTTTAAGTTCGTCGGTAACGTCGTTAGTTGCCTTTGACCAAATAGAAACGACTTGTTTATATCTTTCGTCGTCGGTAAGTTGACCACGGTTAAATCTCTTTTCAATTTTGATAACGTCTTCGGCCGCACTGTCCAAAATTGCTTGTTTGGTTTCAGGAACCTTCATATCAAATATAGAAGTAGTGATACAACCTATGGTTGAATACTTATAACCGAGTGCTTTAATGTAGTCAAGAGTGTCTGCGGCACATTTAGCGGACTTCATTTTAAAACATGCTTCAACTATCTTTTTAAGGTCGCCCTTACCTACTAATTTATCAATTTCGTAGTTGAGATAATCTGCGTCGGTTTCTCTCTTTGCAAAGCCGATATCTTGTGGGATTTTTTCATTGAAGATAATTCTACCGCAAGTAGTTTTTACAGTTCCCGTTACGGTTCTACCGTCAGGTAAAGTTACCGTACGACGAACGTAAATTTCGTCTTGTAAAGTAAGTTGTTTAGTTTGGTAAGCCATAATGGCTTCGTCTTCACTGATATATGCGGGCGGATTGTATCTACGAACGTTTTCGTAAACCGTTCCCGTAATATCACTTGTTAAAGTGCAACTTTCAATTACGCCGTTTTCGTAGTAATTTACGTTAGACGCAGTTAAAGTATCAACGGTTTCGGGAAGTCCTTTCTTATCTTTGGACTCTCTAATTACGTAGAACTTTCCGTCCTTTTCGGTAAATTCAATATACTTGTTGTCGCCGTAATATTTACCCTTTGCACATCTTACAATAGTAAGATAATAACAACCGAGGACCATATCTTGCGTAGGCGACATAACCGGCTTACCGTCGGAAAGTTTTAAAATATTGTTAGAAGAAAGCATTAAAAATCTTGCTTCGGCTTGTGCTTCTACGGAAAGCGGAACGTGAACTGCCATTTGGTCGCCGTCGAAGTCTGCGTTGAACGCACCACATACAAGCGGGTGAAGTTTGATTGCTCTACCTTCAATTAAAACGGGTTCAAACGCTTGAATAGAAAGTCTGTGAAGCGTAGGAGCACGGTTTAAAAGAACAGGGTGGTCTTTAATGATATCTTCCAAAATGTCCCAAACACAAGGTTTCATTCTTTCAACCGTACGTTTAGCACTCTTAATATTGTGGCAAGTACCGTTTTCTACCAACTTTTTCATAACGAAAGGTTTGAAAAGTTCAATAGCCATTTCTTTCGGTAAACCACATTGATGGATTTTAAGTTCGGGACCTACTACGATAACCGAACGGCCGGAATAGTCAACACGTTTACCGAGTAAGTTCATACGGAAACGGCCTTGTTTACCACGAAGGAAAGCAGAAAGAGATTTAAGTTCTCTTGAACCTGCACCCGTAACCGCTTTACCCCTTTTACCGTTATCAATAAGAGCGTCAACTGCTTCTTGGAGCATACGTTTTTCGTTTCTTATAATAAGGTCGGGAGCACCGATTTCCATAAGTTTTTTCAAACGGTTATTTCTGTTGATAACACGTCTGTATAAATCGTTTAAGTCGCTCGTTGCGAATCTTCCGCCGTCAAGTTGAACCATAGGACGGAGTTCCGGTGGCATAACCGGTACTACGTCTAATATCATCCATTCGGGACGAGTGTTACCGATTCTAAACGCTTCAATAATTTCAAGTCTTTTAATAGCCTTGATTTTCTTTTGCGTAGAATTGTTATTTTCAATTTCTTGTTTAAGTTTTTTAGATTCTTCTTCAAGGTTTACTGCTTGCAAAAGTTCTTTAATTGCTTCTGCACCCATACCAACCTTGAAAGAGCCTTCTCCGTACTTTTCAAGATATTCGCTATAAGTCTTATCACTGATAACTTGCTTATAAGCAAGGTCGGTCGTACCGGGGTCTAAAACGACGAATTGAATAAAGTAAATTACTTGTTCAAGGTCCTTCGGTCCCATATCAAGAACCAAACCGATTTTAGAGGGAACTCCCCTAAAATACCAAATGTGAGAAACGGGAGCCGCAAGTTCAATGTGACCCATACGTTCACGTCTTACCTTTGATTTGGTAACTTCTACACCGCACTTATCGCAAACGATACCTGCGTATCTAATTCTTTTATATTTACCACAGTGACACTCATAGTCCTTTGCAGGTCCGAAAATTCTTTCACAGTAAAGACCGTCTCTTTCGGGTTTTTGAGTTCTGTAATTTATAGTTTCGGGTTTAGTAACTTCGCCGTAAGACCATTGTCTAATCTTTTCGGGAGACGCTACGCCGATTTGAATAGAGTCGAAATTGTTAAGTTCAAACATTTATTTTACCTCTCTTATTCGTTGTCATCGCCAAAATCGTCCAACGCATCAATATCTTCAAAATCATCAAACATATCTTTTGAATTGAATTCGTATTTGCTGTCGTTGTCAAATTCTTCAAGGTCGTCAAATATATCGCTTTCGCCGAATTTATCTTCTTCGTCTTCATCGTTGAAGTTGAAATCAAATTCTTCGGTTTCTTCTCTGACAGGTTTCTCGGTAACAGGAATATCTTCCGCTTCTTCGGTAAGGTCTTTAAGAGAAATTTCTTCGTTGTTTTCGGTTAAAACCTTCATATCCAAAGCACACGCTTGAAGTTCCTTCAAAAGAACTTTGAACGATTCCGGAATACCCGGTTTGCTAATATCTTCGCCGTTTACGATAGAATCGTAAGTTTTAAGTCTTCCGTTTACGTCGTCCGACTTAACGGTAAGCATTTCTTGAAGAATATGAGCGGCACCGTACGCTTCCAAAGCCCAAACTTCCATTTCACCGAATCTTTGACCACCGAATTGTGCTTTACCACCAAGCGGTTGTTGAGTTACGAGTGAGTAAGGTCCTGTTGAACGTGCGTGAATCTTATCGTCAACCAAGTGGTGGAGTTTAATCATGTACATAACGCCGACCGTAACTCTGTTTTCAAAAGGTTCGCCCGTTCTTCCGTCGTAAAGTTGAATTTTACCGTCAACTTCGCCGTAAGGATTTACTATATTGTTTTCAAAGAGTAATTCTCTAATATCTTTTTCTCTTGCACCGTCAAATACGGGGGTTGCTACTTTCCAACCGAGTTGTTTACAAACTAAACCCAAGTGAACTTCAAGTACTTGACCTATGTTCATACGAGAAGGAACGCCGAGCGGGTTAAGAACTATTTGAAGCGGAGTGCCGTCTGCAAGGAAAGGCATATCGCATTCCGGTAAAATTCTTGAAATAACGCCCTTGTTACCGTAACGGCCGGCCATCTTATCGCCGACGGAAATCTTACGTTTTTGAGCAATATAAACTCTAACGAGTTTACTTACGCCCGGATCAAGTTCGTCTTTATTCTCTCTTGTGAAGATTTTAACGTCAACGACGATACCGCCTTCACCGTGAGGAACTTTAAGGGAAGTATCTTTAACTTCTCTTGCTTTTTCACCGAAGATTGCTCTTAAAAGTCTTTCTTCCGGAGTCGGGTCAACTTCCCCTTTCGGAGAAACTTTACCAACTAATATATCACCGCTTGTAACTTCGGCACCGATTCTTATAATACCGTCTTCGTCAAGGTCTTTAAGAACGTCTTCACTCAAATTAGGAATATCACGAGTAATTTCTTCTTGACCGAGTTTGGTATCACGTGCTTCGGTTTCGTGTTCTTCTATATGGATAGAAGTGAATACGTCGTTTTGAACGAGTTTTTCACTTAATAAGATAGCGTCTTCGTAGTTGTAACCTTCCCAAGTCATGTAACCGATAAGAATATTTCTACCGAGTGCAAGTTCGCCGTTAGCGGTTGCGGGACCGTCTGCAA
The DNA here is from genome assembly GCA_045599025.1 of Christensenellaceae bacterium. Taxonomy (GTDB): domain Bacteria; phylum Bacillota; class Clostridia; order Christensenellales; family Borkfalkiaceae; genus HGM11412. The sequence goes on from JAZRVG010000003.1 coordinate 10,080, forward strand.
GGGTTTGACCTTTAACGACTTTGTCGCCCGTATTAACGATAGGCTTTTGGTTAAGACAAGTGCTTTGGTTAGAACGTTCAAACTTTTTAAGAGTATAAGTTCTTACCGTACCGTCGTATTCTTCAACGACTATTTCTTTACCCGAAACGGCTTTAACAACACCGTCTTCTTTGGCAAGAATCATAACGCCCGAGTCTTTTGCGATAACGCCTTCAATACCCGTTGCAACTATTGCGTTTTCGGGACGTAATAAAGGAACGGCTTGACGTTGCATGTTAGAACCCATAAGTGCACGGTTCGTATCGCTGTTTTCAAGGAACGGGATAAGCGCCGTTGCTACGGAAACGAGTTGTTTAGGAGATACGTCCATATAATCAACTTCGTCTGCGGTAACTTCGGTAATTTCATCACGTCTTCTTGAAGAAATACGTTCGTTTAAGAAATGACCTTGTTCGTCAAGCGGTTCGTTTGCTTGTGCAACTATATATTTATCTTCTTCGTCTGCGGTAAGATATTCAACCTTATCCGTAACCGCATTCGTAGATTTGTCAACTTTTCTATAAGGAGATTCAATAAATCCGAATTCGTTTACTTTGGCGTAAGTAGAAAGAGAAGTGATAAGACCTATGTTTTGACCTTCCGGCGTTTCAATAGGACACATACGACCGTAGTGAGTATAGTGAATATCACGAACTTCAAAGGTTGCTCTTTCTCTGTTAAGACCACCCGGGCCTAATGCGGAAAGTTTACGTTTGTGAGTAAGTTCTGCTATCGGGTTAGTTTGGTCCATGAATTGCGAAAGTTGTGATGAACCGAAGAATTCTCTAATTGCGGAACTAACGGGACGAACGTTAATCAAACTCTTTGGAGAAACGTCCTTACTGTCTTGCGTGGACATTCTTTCTTTGATAACTCTTTCAAGTCTTGCCATACCGATACGGAATTGATTTTGCAAAAGTTCGCCAACGCTTCTAACACGACGGTTACCAAGATGGTCTATGTTATCAATAGTGCCAACGCCGTAGTTAAGATTGCTGTTCAACGAAACGGACGCTACTATATCGTCAACCGTAACGTGTTTGTGATTAAGTTTTTCAATAACGGGTTTAATAGTTTTTCTTTGTTCGCCCGTAATTTTTGAAGGAAGATTATCGCTTGCCAAAATAGCAAAGAATTCTTTGCAGGCTTCAACGAATTTTCTACGCATTTCTTTTCTTGCTTCTTCGTTCTTCCTGTCTTCGGGCTTGTTTTCGGCAAGTCTTTCGGCAGATAAATCTTCTACGTAGTGAATATCGTTGATTAAAGTTCTATATTCTTCGGCAACGTCTTCAACAGATTTTTCCTTGCACGCCTCTGCGATTTTTTGAGCAAGTTTAAGGTTAGGATAGTAAACGGTTTCCAAAAGTCCGAAAGGTCTTGCGTTTACGCCCGTTACAGCCTTAAAGTTTACTACGTTGTTACCGATAACTTTAACGATATCACCGCTTTCAACTTTAACGTTAACTACGTTGATACCTGCGTTTTGAATTTCAATAGCCTTTTCTTCGGAAATAACTTCCCCTGCCATTGCCAAAATTTCACCGTCGTCGGTAATAATATCTTCGGCGGTAGTTAAACCTGCTAAACGGTTGGCAATGCAAAGACGTTTGTTGAATTTGTATCTGCCTACTTTTGCTAAATCGTATCTACGTGGTTCAAAGAATAAATTTTTTAAATGTTGTTTAACTGCGTCTTCGGTAGGAAGTTCACCGGGACGAAGTCTTCTGTATAATTCAAATAAACCTTCACTTTCGGTTTTTGCGGAATCTTTTTCCAAAGTAGCGGTAATCATAGGATCGTTACCGAAAACGTCCTTAAACGATTCGTCGCTTGCAAAACCCAAAGCACGGAGTAAAGTGGTTGCTGCGATTTTACGAGTTCTGTCTACGTGTACCCATAAAACGTTTTGCGAATCTTGTTCAAATTCAAGCCAAGCACCACGGTTAGGCATTACGGTAGTTTGATATAACTTTTTACCCGACTTGTCCTGTTCCATAGCGTTGTATACACCGGGAGAACGAACGAGTTGTGATACTACTACACGTTCTGCACCGTTAATTATGAAAGAACCGCTGTCCGTCATTTTAGGAAGGTCGCCCATGAAAACGTTTTGGTCAATAATTTCACCCGTATCTTTGATAACGAGTCTTACCTTAACTTCAAGCGGAACGGCGTAGGTAGTATCTCTGTCCCTGCACTCTTTTTCGGTGTATTTAGGCTTGCCGTCTAAATTATGGTCCAAAAAGTAGAGTTCGAAGTGGTCGCCAAAGTCGGTAATCGGAGAGAAATCTTCTAAAACTTCGTCAATACCTTCTTCAATGAAAGCGTCGTAAGAGTCTTTTTGAACTTCAACAAGATACGGAATAGGTTGAATTTCCTTAATCTTGGCGAAAGTCTTTCTTTCTACGTTACCGCATTTTACTGTTTGTAAATTTCGCATTATTTACACTCCTTTAAAAAAATTGTAAAACACCTTGATTATTTTTGCGGATTGCGGTATAATTAACCGCATAGGACAACCGAAAAATCGGTAATCGGCCTTATAAATGTAATTTATACACCGCAAAAAAAAGCCGAAATTTTAACCTTTTACCTAAAAAAAGGCGTAAAAAGGTCCTATTATTACATTTTAGCATTTATTTATTATAAAGAACTTTCTCCATAAAGTCAACTTTTTTTAAGTAGAAAAAATATAAAATGCAATTATTTTTAATCTTTGGAGGGCTTAACTTATGAGAATCGACAAATTTCTTAAAATTTCCCGTGTTTTAAAGCGTAGGGAATTAGGCAAAGAGGCGTGTGACGGCGGTCGTGTAAAAGTAAACGGAAAAGTGGTAAAACCGTCGTTTAATTTATCGGTTGGCGATATAGTTTCGGTTGCTTTCGGCAACGAAACGGTAACTTTTAAAGTGCTTATTTTAAAGGAAACCGTTAAAAAAGACGAGGCTCAAACCTTATACGAAATAATCAACGAGGCTTAATATATGAACTCTTTAAAAATTACGGCGATAATACCTTCTGCCGGCAAAGGCGAGCGTGCGGGGTTTAACGAAAATAAACTTTTACAAAAAATAAACGGCGAACCGGTTATTCATAAAACGGTTAAAATCTTTGATAATTTTAGGCAAGTTGACGAAATTATAGTCGTATGCTCCACTACCGACAAAACCCTTTTTGAAAGTATTTTAGCAGATATTAAAAAACCTTTAAAATTCGTAATCGGCGGAACTACACGTTTTGATTCGGTATATAACGCTCTTAAAATTATTGACGACGGGGCGGTAATTATACACGACGGGGCACGCCCTTTTTTAGATACCGAAACGCTTGAAAAATGCGTTACTTCGCTTATGCGTTACGGTTCGGCGGTAGTATGCACTCCCCTTACCGATACCGTTTGCGAAACGGACGGAAAAGATAATATTATTTCTTCAAACCGAAGAAACAAATACGCCGTTCAAACACCGCAATGCTTTACGGTAAGCGAACTTAAAAGGGCTTACGAACTTTCAAAAGATTGCAAAGATTTTACCGATGACGCAGGCGTGTACACGTCTTATATAGGGAAATGCAAAATGGTTTTAGGCAAGCGTGAAAACCTTAAACTCACCTACAAAGAAGATTTTGAAACTTCCGTAAAAAGCGATATGCGTGTAGGCGTAGGTTTTGATTTACACAAACTTACCGAAAACCGAAAACTCATTTTAGGCGGAATAGAAATTCCACATAGTAAAGGCCTTTTAGGTCACAGCGACGCAGACGTGTTAACTCACGCTATTATGGACGCACTTTTATCAAGCGTAAACCTTCGTGATATAGGCTATCACTTCCCCGATACCGACGAAAAATATAGGGGAATTTCAAGTATGAAACTTTTAGAGAAAGTGTTGCTTTTATTAAAAGAAAAAGGCTACGCTCCCCGTCAAATTTCTGCGGTAGTTATGGCGGAAAAACCGAAAATGTCAAGTTACGTTGAAAGTATATCTCAAAATTTAGCGAACGCCCTTAAAATAAGCAGAGAAAATATAGGAATTACCCTAACCACCCTTGAAGGAATAGGCATAGTAGGAAGAGAAGAAGGAATAGCCGTACAAGCGTACGCAACGGTTGAAGAAATAAAGGAAAAACAATGAAAAAAACAAGCAGTAAATACGTGTGTGAAGAATGCGGAGCGGTAAGTCCGCAATGGCTCGGCAAATGCCCTACTTGCGGTAAATTCGGCACTTTGATTGAAGAAATTATTGAAGAAGTTTCAACTAATAAACAAGTTTCTCAAAAAAAGGCGGTTCCGCAAAGTTTGAACGAAATAAAAAAGGAAAATTACAAAAGAATATCTACGGGAATTAAAGAGTTTGACAACGTTTTAGGTGGCGGAATAGTACCGCAATCTATCGTTTTGATAGGCGGAGATCCGGGAGTTGGAAAATCAACCGTTTTAACGGAAATTTGCGGAGAAGTAAGCAAAACTCAAAGAGTACTTTATCTTTCGGCGGAAGAAAGTTCTTCGCAAGTAAAAATGCGTTTTGACCGCCTTAAAGTTCAAGGCGAAAATATAAAAATACTCAACGAATGCTCACTTGAACAATTAGAGAGCGTTATTGACGATTTTGACTTTATAGTAGTTGACTCAATTCAAACGGTTTACACCGAAACTTTGCAAGGTTCGGCAGGCTCGGTAGGACAAGTTAGAGAGTGCGCCTCAAAACTTATGCGAATAGCCAAGTCAAAAGGAAAAACGGTATTCATAATAGGTCACGTAACCAAAGACGGTGCTATTGCAGGACCGAAAGTTTTAGAGCATATTATGGACTGCGTTTTATACTTTGAAGGCGACGGAACGGACAATTTACGAATTATAAGAGCGGTAAAAAACCGTTTCGGTTCGGCGGAAGAAGTAGGTGTGTTTGAAATGACGGACGAAGGCGTTAAAGAAGTTAAAAATTACAACGGCGTATTTATGAGTGAAACACGTGGCGTTCAAGCGGGAAGTATAGTAACCCCTTCTATGAGCGGACTACGTTGTATGCCCGTAGAAATACAAGCACTCGTATCTAAAACGGTGTTCGGTTTACCACGCCGTATGCCACTTGGAATAGACTACAACAAAATGGTTTTAATGATAGCCGTTTTAGAGAGAAAAGCCTACGTTCCGTTTTATAATCAAGACGTATATATGAACGCCATGGGCGGTATAAAATTAAACGAACCGAGCGTTGATTTAGCGATAGCGTTATCACTTGCAAGTGCAAGCAAAAACTCCCCTATTCAAAAAACCGTTACGGCTTTCGGCGAAGTAGGTTTAACGGGAGAAATAAGAGCGGTTAGCCATGCCGAAAAAAGAGTTTCGGACAGTATTAAATTCGGTTTTGAAACTGTAATTATTCCTAAAAGAAATTACGATTCGGTTAAAAAATATCAAGATAAAATAAATATAGTTCCCGTATCGCATTTATATCAAGCAATTAAATTTTTATTCGGGGAAACAACCGAAAAACAAGCGGAAAAACCGCAAGAAAACACGGCAAAATTAGAAACAAACGATTTACCATTTTAATTAAAAACATACAAAAAAACGGCTAAAATTTTAGCCGTTTTTTTAATATTCATTATCGTTTCTAAACTTATCTACTGCAATTTTACTAACTTCGTAAGAAAAGCCTTTTGAAAGCAAATACTTATAACATTTTGCTATGTTTTTAGCGTCTTTTTCCTTGTTTTTAAGGTACTTTTCGGCTATTTTAATACAAGTTTCTTCTTCGTCTTCTATACTTTCCACGGCAGTTTCCGCTATACTTTTATCAACGCCCTTTCTTTGAAGTTCGTACGATATTAGTTTTGAGCCTTTACTTCCTTTGTAAGTTGAAACAAACCGTGAAGAATAATCTTCGTCGTTAATATAGCCGTAGTCTTTTATTTTTTCAACTACCTTGTCAACAATTTCATCCAAATAGCCGTAAGATAAAAGTTTATCTCTAACTTGCTTTTCCGTTTTAATACTTTTGGTTATAAAGTTTAGTGCCTTATCGGTTGCCGAGCGGAGTTCTCCGTCCTTTTGAACTTCTATAATAAACTCTTCGTCAACCGTTTTCCCTACCGCAAGCCTATGGCTTTTTACGGTTAAAAGGTCCAAAGCACAATAGTATTTTCCGTCCAAAAAAACGTTAATTCTATCGGGCTTTTTAAGTTGTGGTTTTAAATCGGTTATCGTTTTCATAATCACCCTTTATAAAACCCGTATTCAAGCGTTTTTACCACACTTTTTCCCGAAGAATAATCTAAAAAATCTTTCTTAACTTTTTCTTCGTTTTCCTTTTTAACGGTAAACTTTATTTTAACGCCGTCCGCATTATAATCGGTAGATAAAACGCAAGCGTTATTCATTAAATATTTTTGAATTTTAGGGAACACCGAAAAACTTACTTCCGCTTGCAAAACCGCCGAGTAAACGTAGTTTATTACACCGCTTTTTTCTATACCTTTAATAGCACTATCCGAATAAGCACGAACAAGTCCGCCCGTACCGAGTTTAATTCCGCCGAAATAGCGTGTTACAACTACGGCGACCTTATATAAACCTTTGTTTTTTAAAACGTCTAAAACCGGCATACCTGCCGTTCCTTGCGGTTCGCCGTCATCGGAAAATTTAGCGTAAAAACCGCCTTCGTCGGCAATATAAGCGTAAACGTTATGCGTTGCGTCAATATACTTTTGTTTTACCGACGCAACGAATTGTTTTGCTTCGTCTTCACCGTTTACTTGTTTTACGGAACAAATGAATTTTGATTTTTCTATCACCGTTTCGTTTTCTACGGTTTTGTCAACGGTTAAATAACTGTCTTTCATTATTTTACGATAATTTTGTAGTGAACTTTTTTGCCTTTGTGTAATATAAATTCTCCGCTTTTAGCGTACTTTTCCAAGGATAAATCGTTTACCGAAATTTTATCTTCGTTAATGGAAACGCCACCGCCTTCAATAAGACGTCTTGCTTCGCCACGAGATTTACAAATTTGAACTTCGCATAAAAGGTCAATAACCGTTTGAACGCTTGAAGAAATTTCTTTTTCGGGCATACTTTCACTGTCACCGCCACCGAACACCGCTTTTGCTTGCTTGTCGGCAAGGTTCGCTTGTTCTTCACCGTGAACGAGTTTGGTAAGTTCGTAAGCAAGAATTTCTTTTGCTTTGTTAAGTTCCGCACCTTCCCAAGTACTCATTTTTTCAATTTCTTCAATAGGAATAAAGGTAAGCATACGGATACACTTTAATACGTCCGCATCCGAAACGTTACGCCAGTATTGATAGAATTCGTACGGAGAAGTTTTATTAGCGTCAAGCCAAACTGCACCCTTTGCGGTCTTACCCATTTTTTTGCCTTCGCTGTTTAAAAGCAAGGTAATAGTCATAGCGTAAGCGTCCTTTCCGAGTTTTTTACGGATAAGTTCCGTTCCGCCGAGCATATTTGACCATTGATCGTCGCCACCGAATTGCATATTGCAACCGTATTCTTGATACAAATGATAGAAGTCGTACGATTGCATAATCATATAGTTAAATTCAAGGAAGGAAAGTCCCTTTTCCATACGTTGCTTATAGCATTCTGCACGGAGCATATTGTTTACCGAGAAACACGCTCCTACGTCACGCAAAAGTTCAACGTAGTTAAGGTTTAAAAGCCAATCGGCGTTGTTTACCATAATGGCGGCGTTTTCACCGTCAAAACGGATAAATCTTTCCATTTGTTTTTTGAAACAGTCGCAGTTATGCTGAATAGTTTCCTTCGTGAGCATAGCACGCATATCCGTTCTACCCGAAGGGTCGCCTACCATACCCGTTCCGCCACCTATCAAAACGACGGGGCGGTTGCCGGCTTCTTGAAGTCTTTTCATAAGGCACAAAGCCATAAAGTGACCAACGTGCAAACTGTCCGCCGTAGGGTCAAAACCTATGTAGAAAGTGGCTTTGCCGTTATTAACAAGGTCTTTAATTTCTTTTTCGTCGGTAACTTGGGCAATAAGACCACGTTTAACAAGTTCTTCGTAAATTTGCATAAAAACTCCTAAATATTAAAATCCGAAAGCAGTATAATCAAATGTAATCATACCGTAAATATACAAGAATATAATAATAGCCGGTACTACGAATTGGAAGACAGGTTTCATCCATTTTTGAACTTTTAAGCCTTCGCCTGCGTTTGCTTCGTTAATGAAGTTATCCCAACCCCAACCGAATTTATTACAACAGAACAAAGCAAAAGTAAGTGAGCCGAGCGGTAAAATGTTAGTAGATACAAGGAAATCCCAAATATCAATCCAACTAAACCCAAAAAGAGAAACCGCACAAGGAAGTGCCATAACGAATACTAACGCACCGCAAATAATACAGCCCATAGGTCTGTTAAATCCAAAGATTTCTCTTACCATAGCAAGAATATTTTCGCAAACTGCCAAAACGGTTGAGAAAGCGGCAAATACCATGAATAAGAAGAATAACGCACCTATCCATCTACCAACTGCACCCATAGAGTTAAATACAGCACCCATAACGCCGAACAAAAGTCCGGGGCCTGCGGTAATTTCCGATTCTAATCCGTTAGCAAAAATTGCAGGGAACATAATTAAACCTGCTAAAATAGCAACGCCCGTATCAAGAGAAATAATGTTTACCGATTCACCTAAAAGTGAGCGGTCTTTATTTATGTAACTACCGAAAATAGCCATAGAACCCATACCGATAGAAAGCGTGAAGAACGCTTGGTTCATAGCACCAACGATAGCCGAGCCGTTAAAGTTCTTAAAGTTAGGAACTAAATAGAATTTATAACCTTCGCCTGCTCCCGATAAAGTACCTGCGTAAATTGCCAAACCTATCATTAAAGCAAGTAAGCCAACCATCATAAATTTAGTAACTTTTTCAAGACCTTTTTGAATATCAAAAGCCAAAATAACGAAAGTAAGAACAACTACGATAGCAAGGTAAAGAGTGTTACCGCCTTTACTTCCGGCAACTTCACCGAAACTCAAAGTAGCGTTTTGACCGCCAACGAAAGTTACGAAGTATCTTAAAATCCAACCCGTAACGATTGTGTAGAAAGCCATTAACGCAACGTTACCGAATAAACCTACGTAGCCGTGAATATGCCATTTTTGATTAGGCTTTTCAAGTGCTTGATACATTTTAACAGGGCTTTTTTGAGCGGCACGACCGATAGAAAATTCCATCGTCATAACCGGTAAACCCAAAACTACCAAACAAAGAATGTAGAATAATACGAATATTCCACCGCCGAAGTTTGCTGCTTGCCAAGGAAACTTCCAAACGTTTCCGCAACCGATTGCACAACCCGCAGACAACAAAATAAAGCCTAAACGGGAGCCCAACTTTTCTCTTTTTTGTTCCATACTTAAACCTCTTTAAAAAAATTTTAATAAAAAAACCGCTCTCTTGCTTACCAAGAGAGCGGAATTATTAACGCTGTACCATCTCTAATTCAAACGCAAAATTTGCGTTCCTTAAATACGCTGTAACGGGCGATACCCGACTTCCCTACTATAATTTCAAGTTGCTACTCCAAAGTGTATTCACGTAATTTTAGCGGAGTTCTTTCACCACCCGAACACTCTCTAAACGCTTTTATAAACGCTACTTGTCTTTTTCACCGTATTTTTAAATTACTTGCTTATTCTATCATTTTTTTACACGGTTGTCAACGGTTTTTTTTAAATTTATGTTACTGTAATATGCGTTTTTGTAAAAATTTATATAAATCGTTTGCAATTTTAAAAAAAAATGTTATACTAATAAATAGAAATTTTATAAATTCTATGGAGGAATTATTTATGCAATATTCTAACGAAGTTAAGAATATGGTTTGCGTAGCACAAGGTCCTAACCACGGTCCCGCTCCTATTCCCGAAGAAGGCAAATGGATTCAAGCAAAAGATGTTGCCGATATCTCCGGTATGTCGCACGGTATCGGTTGGTGTGCTCCCCAACAAGGTGCTTGCAAACTTTCACTCAACGTTAAAAACGGTATCATACAAGAGGCTCTTGTTGAAACTATTGGTTGTTCCGGTATGACTCACTCTGCTGCTATGGCAAGTGAAATTCTTCCCGGCAAAACTATTTTGGAAGCCCTTAACACCGACCTTGTTTGTGACGCTATCAATACCGCTATGAGAGAAATTTTCTTACAAATCGTTTACGGTCGTACTCAATCTGCGTACAGTGACGACGGTTTGGTTATCGGTGCAGGTCTTGAAGACCTTGGTAAAGGTTTACGTTCACAAGTCGGTACTATGTACGGTACTGTTGCAAAGGGAACGAGATATCTTGAAATGGCAGAAGGTTACGTTACTAAAATGGCACTTGACGAAGATATGCAAGTTATCGGTTACGAATTCGTTTCTCTCGGTAAAATGACCGACTTCATCAAAAAAGGTATGGAACCTAACGAAGCATACCAAAAAGCAATGGGACATTACGGTAGATTTGAAAACGCTTTCAAATATATTGACCCACGTAAAGAATAAGGAGGTACGGAATTATGTCGTTATTTGAAGGATATGAAAGAAGAATAGATAAAATTAACTCCGTACTTAAAGAATACGGTATCAACTCAATAGAAGAATGCAGAGATATTTGCTTGGCAAAAGGTATTGACTGCGACGAAATCGTTCGTTCTACTCAACCTATTTGTTTTGAAAACGCAGTTTGGGCTTACACCGTTGGTGCTGCTATCGCTATCAAATCTGGTGCTAAAAAAGCCGCTCAAGCCGCTGAAAAAATCGGCGTAGGTCTTCAATCTTTCTGTATTCCCGGCTCTGTTGCCGAAAACAGAAAAGTAGGTCTTGGTCACGGTAATCTCGGTGCTATGCTTTTAAGCGACGATACCGATTGTTTCTGTTTCTTAGCAGGTCACGAATCTTTCGCAGCAGCAGAAGGCGCTATTAAAATTGCGTTAAACGCTAACACCGTTCGTCAAAAACCTTTAAGAGTTATCTTAAACGGTCTTGGTAAGGACGCTGCTATGATTATTTCAAGAATTAACGGTTTCACTTTCGTTGAAACGGAATTTGACCCGTATTCCGAAACCGTTAAAGTTGTTTACGAAAAAGCATACTCTAACGGTCCACGTGCAAACGTTAAATGCTACGGTGCTGATAACGTTCCCGAAGGCGTTGCAATTATGAAACTTGAAAACGTTTCGGTTTCTATTACCGGTAACTCCACTAACCCAACCCGTTTCCAACACCCCGTTGCAGGTACTTACAAAAAATGGTGTATTGAAAACGGTAAAAAATACTTCTCCGTTGCATCTGGCGGTGGCACGGGTAGAACACTTCACCCGGACAATATGGCAGCAGGTCCTTCTTCTTACGGTATGACAGATACTATGGGAAGAATGCACAGTGACGCACAATTCGCAGGTTCTTCGTCCGTTCCGGCTCACGTAGAAATGATGGGCTTAATCGGTATGGGTAACAACCCGATGGTTGGTGCAACCGTTGCAGTTGCCGTTGCGGTTGAAAAGGCAATGAATAAATAATTCAACTAAAAATTAAAATGCTTTCGCAGTTTAGCGAAAGCATTTTTTTGTTTATATTAAAACCGCTTATGCAAAATGCAAAAGCGGTTATTTTTTTATTTGTTTTCCGTGAAGAAATCAACGTATTTAATTCTACGGTAATTGATATGCGAACGGTTTTCTTTAACCGATTGCAAATCGTTCGGGTGGCTTACAAAGTTTTGGAAGTCGTCCGCAAACATTGGTTTAGCATAATAGAAACCTTGAATAAGGTCACAACCCATTTCTTTTAACATTTCAAGTTGTTCAAGCGTTTCTACGCCTTCTTGCGTAACTTTCATATCAAACGCTTTACCTATCTTAACAATAAGGTCTATAAGTGCTTTATCGTTTTTCGGGTTATCGGTAGGATTTAACAAGAACATATCAAGTTTAAGTTCGTCTATCGGTAATTCCTTTAAAATACCTATTGAAGAATAACCTGCACCGAAGTCGTCAATAGCACATTTGAAACCGTTTTTACGGAGTTGAATTGCTATATTACGCAAAACCGTCATATCGGTGAACGAGAACGATTCGGTAAATTCTATCGTTATATAACCGTCGGGAATACCGCACTTACGTTTCGTTTGAGCGTAGAATTCTATAAAGTCCTTTTGAGTTGCCGTAACACGTGATACGTTTACGTTTATAGTGGTAACTTTAAGACCGTGTCTCATAGCGTTTGCAAAGAATTCGCAAACCGAAGTAAAAATATATCTATCAAGTTTATTGATAAAGCCGTTTAATTCAAATAAGTGAATAAATCTGTTCGGCGGAATATAACCTTTTCTTTCGGGGTCGTACCAACGAACAAGCGTTTCCGCACCTTCCAAACAGTCTTTTTTAATACTGTATTTAGGTTGGAACATTAAGTGGAAGTTGCCGTTTTTAAGCGCCGTATCCATTTTGGCTTCAATTTCCGCTTGAATTTGATAATCTTCGTACGCTTGCCTATCGTAAACGGCGAACTTTTTAGCGGGGTCTTTTTTATGAGAAAGCATTGCTATTTGAACACGGCTCATAAACTCTTCAATATCAACTTTATCGGAAGGTTGAACGTAATAAATACCGTTGTTGAATAAGCCTACGAAGTTCAATTTTTCAAATGCGGAATAACGGTTGATAAGTTCTACTATAAGAGTAATTTTTGAAGGAATTTCCGCTTTGTTTTCGTATCTTAAAAGCAATACGAATTGAGCACCCGTAACGAAACAAAAGGCTTCGTTTTTTTGAAGAACGGACGACATAACGTTAGCCATATACTTTTTAACGTCCATTTCCATATCTTCGCCGTAATGCTCTTTTAAGTAGTTAATATTCGCAAAGGTAATTCCAACCAAAGCAAACGATTGAGAACGGTTGTCAAGAATAATATTTTCGGCGTCACGCTTAAATTTAGTGGTAGTACTACAATCCAAAAATAAATCTTTTTCTTCTTCTTTTTGAGTAATTTGTTTAAGATTTTTAATCTTCAACGATACGAAAACCGCAACTATAAACGCACAGGCAAGTGCTATACAAATTGAAGTTAAAGCACGCATAAAATACGGGCTTTCCGCCGTTTGAAGTTCAGTTTCGTTATAAATTGCCAAAATATCCGTTTTAGAAAGGGCGTGACCGAGAGTTTCACGGGTTATTACAAAAGTTTCCCCGTTATTTTTTATTTTTGAACGATCGGTAACCGATAATACTTCGTTTGCAAAATCTTCGCCGTAACCTTCTTTTAAAATTAAAGATAAAGAACTCGTTCCTTTAATAAAACCGTCTTTGGTAATTTGCAAATAATTTTTGCCCGAATCGTTTATATCAAGCAAATAAATATCCGCTTTGTATTTTTCCAAATTAGCAATTACTTGTTCGGTATTGTAAATATTATCAACGGGCGTAACCGTTATAACACAACTAACGCCGTACTTTTCGCCTAATTCGTCCGTTTTTTGTTCTACGGGATAATAAGTGTATAAGTTAAAGTTTTTTGAAACGTTATTTGAACTACGACGAACGTAACAAACGCTTCTTTTTTGCGACGCTACAAGTTCAACGAAATCTTCGTCAATAATTTCGTAAATTTTATTGCCTGAACCGGATTCGTGAGAACTTATATGATAATCGGATTCGTCACGAATTAAAACGGTAGCAAACTTATCGTACCCTTCAACCGACTCAAAAGAATTAAAAAGTTCGTCGTAAGCGTCAACGCCCGCACCTTTTACGTAATCTTGGCTTAAATCGGCAAGGTTTTGGGTAGTATCAACCACTTTTTGCTCTTCATCATTAAGAATTGATTGCAAAATTGAAGATGCGTCCGACGCTATACGCAAAGAGTCAGAAGTAAATGCAGATATAAGGGAAATGGTGGCAAACACAAACGCAAGTGCCATAAAAACGATACCGATTATTATTACGATACCGAATTTACCCTTTTTTAATTTGTCATAAGATTTTGTTTTCATAACGAATTACCCTTACTTTTCTTTGCTTTCCAAACCTTGTTTAATACGGTCAAGTTCACCGCTTTTTTTCATTTCTTCTACTATACGTTTAATTTGTTCTTCTTCCGTTTCAACCTTTGCGGGTTGTTCTTCGGATTTATCTTCCGTTAAAGATTTTTTAATATCTCCCATATAACTTGCCATAATTACCAAAAGTGGCATTAAAATTAACGCAACGTACCCGATAGGGCTTGAAAAAATATTGCAAATCTTTGTTATAAACGGCATTACTCTAACGAATTTTCCTTGAACGGCAGATAACGGAACTATGTATTCGTCGTTTCCGTAATTGTTATCGCCTTTCGTTACAAAACCTTCGTTCGTAATATCAACTATTCTGTGAGTGTTAAGTTGCCCGTAAATTTGAGAATCTTTTGAAATAAAAGTAATTACGTCCCCTATTTCAAGACTGTTTACGTCAACTTTTTTTACCAAAATGTATTCGCCTGCGTCAATAACGGGTTTCATACTCGTGGTTATAACTCTTAAAACTGCGTATTTACCAACGTAAGAAATTTTAGTTTCCTTTTTGTTAAACACGTTAAACAACATAAAAACAACCGATACAATAAGAATTAAAGTAGATATAACCGATATAATTTTATTAAAAATGCGTTTTGCCTTTTCCATTATACTCCTTTAATCTTTTTATTTTTTATTCTTCGTTGTTATTCGTTTCCGTAGTATTATCTAAAGAATTTTGTTCCTTTAAAAGTCTTTGTTCTTCTTTTTCTTTGGCTTTGCGTTCCTTTTCCAAACGTTCTTTTTCTAATTTAGCCATTCTCAAACGGCCTTTTTCCAAACGTAATTGTTTTAAACGCAACTGTTCTGCTCTTTCCTTTTCAATTCGTTCTTGAACTCTTCTTTCTTTGTCAAGAACTCTTTGTGTTTCTCTTTCTTCTTTTAAGCGTTCTTCTTCAAGTCGTTTTTGTTCAAGGCGTTCCATTCTTAAACGACCTTTTTCCAAACGGAGTTGTTTTAAGCGTAATTGTTCTGCCTTTTCTCTTTCAACACGCTCTTGTTCCATACGCTCTTTTTGAATTTCTCTTTCTTGTTTAAGTCGTTCATCTTCAAGTCGTTTTTGTTCAAGGCGTTCCATTCTTAAACGGCCTTTTTCCAAACGGAGTTGTTTTAAGCGTAATTGTTCGGCCTTTTCCCTTTCAATACGCTCTTGCTCCATACGCTCTTTTTGAATTTCTCTTTCAATTTTAAGTCTTTCGTTTTCAATTCTTTCTTGTTCAAGGCGTTCCATTCTCAAACGGCCTTTTTCCAAGCGGAGTTGCTTTTTGCGTAATCTTTCCAAACGTTCTTGTTCCAAACGCTCTTTTTCAAGGCGTTCTTTTTCAAGTCTTCGTTGTTCAAGACGTTCTCTTCTTAAACGTTCTTTTTCAAGCCTGTCTCTTTCTTGGCGGAGTTTTCTTTCCTTTTCTTCCCTTTCAATAGAAAGGTAATAATCTAATTTTAAAGCAAGTTCGGCTTCGTCACGAATTTGAATTTGTTGTTTTGAAAAACGTTTTCTTTTAAATACTAAATCTTTTTGCGGTAAAGTGGTAACTTTTCTAAAATCGCAATCGTTAATATTAAACTTCTTTTGGTCAAGCGGTTTAATATCTTTAACGAAAAGCGGTTGGAAAGCAGGACTCGTTTCTTCCGAAAGAACTACTTCCGCTTGCGTTACGGCTTCCCTAAACAAAATGTATTGATACGCCAAATCGGTATATAAGCGGTCAACCACTTCTACATTAGGCTTTTCGGCACGTTGTTCAACCGAAATGGTATAACCAACTTTTTCGTAACCTTGAATAAATTGCCAAAGTTCAAGACAAGTTCTTAAATCTCGGTTCATCATTAAGGCGTTAGTGTGCATAATAGGCGGACGAACGTAAAGTCCGTTCATATTTTTAACGAAGGAAGAATTTATATAAGCGTTAACTACGGAGTTCAAATTTACAACCCTTTCAAATATCGGGTCGGCTTTGGCTTGACCTTCGGTTGATTCCGAAACGGAAATACCGAAATTCATTTTGGCGGAAGTCGTTCCGTCGTCAAAGTTAGCGGTAATTGAAAGAGAATTTTCGTTTTCTTGTCCACGCTTTACCATTTCGGTATAACGCTTGCTTACGAATAAATACAAATCACGAATAAGCGTGTTTACGAATTTATTTTCGTAGGTTGCAAAAGTTTCTTCGTTGTAAACGTTTAATATTTTTGAAGGAATAATCTCGTCACCCTTAATTTCACTGATGTAGTCGGAGTGTTGAGATAAGTGTTGAACGGAACGGCTTGTTATATTGCGTGAAAGTTCAATAGGCTTAACTTCTTCTTCAACTTGCAAAAATTTGCTCGGTTTACGAATAACGTTATCAAGAGCAACTACCGCACTTTCAATAGCCTCTATCCATTCAAGGTCAATTTTTTTGTGAATTATACGGCGTGTGAGCGAAATTTGAACGTCGCCCGCTTTCACGTCGCAAAGTAAAGGTCTGTAATAGGCGGTTTTACCCGATAAAACGTCTATATAACTATGAAATTCTTCTACTACTTTTTTACACTCTTCTCTCGGCGTCATATTAGGTAAACCTCCTTTCTAATTTTTTTAATAATTATTTTTTAGCGTTATGCCATTTTACGAATACGTTTTAAGTAAGCGATACATTCTTCCATTTCGCCCGTTCCGAACAAGCGGTCTAAATAATCAATCATAGGACCGATTTCGTCACGGATAAGCGATAAGTTCAAGCCTTCAAACTTACGGATAACTTTCGTAGCAAGTAAGTAGTCAATGGCTTCGGTTTCCGTTCCACCGCAAGCACAGTAAACGGGAACGAAAATTTTAAGTTGTTTCATAATACGGTTACCGAAAGCGACACGGAAATGTGCTATAACGTAATCGTCAAGTTGAGCAATTTTATCAAGAGCCTCTTGCGAAACGGGGCGTTCGGCGATTGCTTGTTCGTAAAGCCAAGCAACGTAAGAATAACTAACGTGGCGTGGTTCAACGTTCGGTGCTTCAAACGGAACACCTTTTTTATCAAGATTAATAGTGAACGCACGGTCGTAAACCTTATCGGAAACGGAGAACGTAGAGTCATCGTTGTTAGCCGTTCCAACGTACCAAACGTTTTGCGGTATGTGTAATCTACCGTCTTCAAGGTGTTTCGGGTCGTTCGGCCAAGCGGCGGGAACAAGTGAAATATTCCACTCTTTCGGGTTCGGCATTTCCAAAATAGAAAGCATTTCCGCAAAGTAATATTCTACACGTGCTATGTTCATTTCGTCCAAGATAATAACGTTAACGTCGTCGTTGAACGAAGATTCGTAAATTCTCTTTAAAACTTCCGTTTCGTTGAAGTGTTTAGTGAATTCGTTAAAATAACCGAAAAGTTCCGTTCTGTCACGCCAAGAAGGTTGAACGGACGCAATAGTTGCGTCGTTTTCAAAAAATTTACCCATTGCGTACGGCAAAGAAGTTTTACCTGTACCGGATATACCTTGTAACAAAATCATTTTTGTTGACGCCAAACCTGCGAACATTAAACGGATAGTTTTAGATTCGTAATATAAGTGCATATGCGTACAAGCAAAGTTTCTAAAATCGTTACAAAGTTGCTCTAACGTATAATCGTTAACGTAAGTAGGCGCCTCGTAGAATTCGTACTTTTCGTCAACCGCAGAAAGACGGAAGAAACGCTTTCCGCTACCGTCGTCCTGTTTAACAACTTCGTTATTATTTTCTTGCGTAACGGTTTTATTCTTTTTGGCAATTTCTTCTTCGGAAAGGAAACCGTCGTTTTCGCCGTTAGAACCTGCAACAAAGTCAACGTTACTTGCATAGTCTTTGGTAACCATATCAACTATATCACGAATATTATCGGTGGAAAGACTTCCTTCCGCAACCTTCATATTCATAAGTTTTTCTTTTTCGTTATTAAGTTTTGCAATATCACGGTGAAGGTCTGATATTTCACGCAACATATCTTCGTTTGCCCGTACCACTTTTGAATATCTAACGAGTTTTGAAATCCATAAAACGATAAGATAAATTATTGCAACGAATAAAGCAACGAGCATTACCGAAACCAAAATAACCAAAACCCATTCTAATCCCGAAAAAGTTCCGTCAATATTATAAGATTTCCAGTAGTCAACTACGTTTACGGTTTGTAAAAGTCCTAAAAAGAAACCTTTAAGAGCATTCCAAATTCCGCCGAAGAATTGTGACATTACTTTAAAAAACCAAGAGATAAAATTGTCCATTTATACTCCTTATACAGATAAAAGATTTATTAGCGAAAAAAAACCACGCTATTTTACCTAAATTAAATAAAACTGCGCGGTTATATATTTTTGTTATTAAGAAAACTATTCTTTGTCTTCGTTAGAAGTTTCAACTTGTTCGTTAGAAGAAGATTCTTCCTCTTGTTTTTTAAGAGCCTCTTGACGAAGATATTCTTCAATCGCTTTACGTTTAATTTCTTCTTCATCAAATTTAGGAGCGTTTGCAAGTTGTTTTTGTTGACGCATTTTAATGATTAAGAAAATAAGATTATAAACTTCGTAAAGGAAGAAAATTGCCATAGGAATTACTATGATAATTAAGAAACCTTTTGAACTGCCGACGAAATCAAGGAATTTACCAACGCCTTTGAAACGTGTACCACCGTCATACCAAACGCAAAGAACGTCGGTATAAGAAGTTTTTTGAGAGTCAACCGTAGGACACATTTCTCTGTTATCACCTTGCGTTTCGTAAGAAATGATTTTCGTTTTGTAATCGTTTTCGTGACTTGCAAGAATATTGCCGTTATCATCGGAAATTTTTTCGTTGTTTGCGTAAATAGCAACAATTCTGTGCGACTTGAATTCTAAAACGCCGTCACCGTTAAGGTCTTCACGGAAAGTAACTACCGTACCGCACTTTAATTGTGCTTTATCGTTATCACTTAACGTTTTACAAATAAGAAGGTCGCCTTTTTCAAAAACAGGGTTCATAGAGTCGGATTGTACCGAAATGAAACTTTTCTTGAATAATACCGGCATACCGTCACTATTAGCGGCAGAAGAAAGAGCGAATATCATCATTGCAAGAGCAAAAACAAGGAATATCCACACAATCACGTTAATTACGATTGATATTATTTTTTTAGTTTTCTCCTTTATCATAAGAAACTCCATCGTGTTAATCAATTACACATAAAATCTAAATTACATACTTCTGCATATAACAAAGCAACAAGTTTTTTAAACAATGCCCCGCCACTTACGTGCAGTATATCATTACAATTATATATACGATTACAAAAAGTGTCAAGTATTTATTCAAATTTTATCATAATAAATTAACAATTTATCTACGTTTTTGCCTTTTAAGTTTAATATCCGCGCAAAATTAACCTTAAATGCAACACGTATTACGGGTAATTTACTTATGAAGAATTATTTAGTTGTAAATTATCAAAAAACGTTAAAAAACGTTATTTTACCTTAAAAAAATAAAAATAGCCAGTTGCAATTTGCAACTGGCTAACTTAAATTTGAAGTCCCTATTAGTTTTGCGTCACAACCTTTCGGTTGCTTTGCCAAATGATATTTAATTTATATTAAAATTATATCATTTTAAATTTTTAGTGTCAATTTATTTTCCCCGCAAAATCAAATTTAACGAAAAAAATTAAAGATTATCGGTATTTTCCGTACCGTTTGCAACGATACAACGGTTTTTCGTAGTCTTTTTAGCCTTATACATTGCAATATCTGCTTTTTCTATAAGACTGTTCGGGTCTAAATCGTTTTCCGTACGGGTATAGATACCAACGCTTATGGTAAGTTGTTCTTCCTTCATAAACGGGAACTTAATTTGACTTATTTTTACACGCAAATCTTCAAACATTTCCAAGGCTTTTTCCGAAGAAAAATCGGGTAAAATTACTGCAAATTCTTCTCCGCCGAAACGGAAAACCACACCCTTTTTGCCAACGCCTTCTTTGATAAATCTTGCTAATGAAATAAGAGCTATATCGCCGTTTAAGTGGCCGTAATTATCGTTAACGTCTTTAAAGTTATCTGCGTCAATCATAACGACCGTAAGTTGTTTGTTTCTTAATGCCGGCTCTTTATAGTATTCGTCTAAACGGTTAAAAAATTCCGCATGGTTATATAAACCCGTCATTATATCTCTTGAAACTTCTTCTCTCATACGGTTATTTTCTATGGACGCAAAACGCAAAAGTAAATCTTTTTTGTTCATAAGTTCGGAAATAGCAATACCCAAACAGAAAAGAATAACGAGAATAACGAGAGTAATAATGCTCATAACTATCCACTCATACGACCAATCATCAGCAAAGATCGGTGCGAGAGCCGTAGTTGCAACCAAACAAATAATACTTGCTAAAAAAATGTGTTTTACGAATTTTCTATCGCCTACTACCGTAGCAACGAAGTTTGGAATTATATACACACCGAAAACTACAGGATAATAACTGTGAATCGTGGCAACTACGAAACAAATTGCAAGCAATGCATAACTTACCACGTGATTCTTTTTTTCTTCACTAATTTTGGTGCGGTCTACCAAAAACCATGCAAGCATCGTTACCGAAAAGTTTATAAAAGTAGGAATTAGCAAGTAATAAAACCAATACGTATCTTTATCGTAATGTGAAGAATAACCTTCTCTTATGAAATAAACTCCTAAAACAAGTTCAACGGCAAGTATGATAACGTCTATGATAAAGCATACTCTAATCATTAAATTTTGCCATCGTTTATT
>JAZRVG010000004.1:0-4971 GCA_045599025.1 Christensenellaceae bacterium
GTTTTTCGTGCGGTTCAACCCAACCTTCGGGTTTTCTTAACAATAAGTGACCTATAAACATCATTACAAACCAAATTATTGCTAAAACGTAAAGAGAAAGTTCAACGCCAAAGTGCTCAATAAATGCGTCTATTATAGGAACGAAAATCATTTTTGCCGCACCGAAACCCGCTACAGCAAGTCCCGTTGCCAAACCTTTATTTTTGTTAAACCAAAGCATTAAGGTTTTTACGGGCGAAAGATAACCGAGTCCTAAACCGATACCCATTATTACGCCGTAGAAAATCAAAATCATCCATACTTGTTGAAGTCTAACAGCAAGTCCCGTTCCGGCAACGCCGACAGCAAAACAAATAGTTGCTATTAAACTTGCTTTATGAATATCTTTTTCTACGAAGTTGCCTAAAAAGGCTGCCGACATACCTAAAAAGAATATTGCTAAACTGAACGCCCAGTCAAGTGCCGAAGTTGAAACTCCTGCGGTTGCAAACAATTCTTTGATAGGTTCTTCAAAGTAAGACCAACAGTAAACCGTACCGATACTTCCGTGAAGTAAAAGTGCGGGAATTGCCGCCCTTGTCCATCTGTTTGATAATTTACTCATTTTTTACTCCTTTTGTGAAAACATAACCGAATAATTTACATAATTTCTTATTATATTCTCAAAATTTTTAAAAGTCAAATATATAATAAGTTTTGAGTAAACTATTCGGCTTATTTATTATTTATTTTTATCTTTTCCGTGGCAAATTTCTCTTGACGCACAGTTTTTACAACCGCATCCGCAATTTGTTTCGCCACGCTTTTTGCGTTTTACCATATTAACGATTATTAAAGTTATTACCGCCAAAACGACGAGTGACACAACGATAGTACCTAAATATTTCATTGTACTACCTTCTTTTTACCGTTTTTACGAACAAGCATAAATACAACGAAAGAAATTAACAATAAGGCAATTATAAACCCTATAAGATTGAATTCCCCTATGAAAATATTACCTATTTGGTTTATAACGGTTGCAACTATATAAGCAACTATACATTGATACAATATTGCAAAGAAAGTCCATTTTCCACTGTTCATTTCTTTTTTAATTGCTCCCATTGCCGCAAAACAAGGGGCACAAAGCAAGTTGAACGCTAAAAATGCGTAACCGCTTGCAGTTGTGAATACTCCCGAAAGGTTTGCGACCGCACTTCCGCTTGCTCCGTACATAATCGTCATAGTAGATACGATATTTTCTTTTGCAACTAACCCCGTAAACGTAGCAACGGTAGATTGCCAAGTACCGAAACCGCAAGGAATAAATATCCAAGAAATTCCTTTACCGACATAAGCCAAAATACTGTTTTCAAACTGCGTTTCGTCAAGAAGTGTGAATTTTCCCTTTACAAAACCGAAGTAAGTTAAAAACCATACTATAACGCTTGATAAAAGTATTACCGTTCCCGCTTTTTTTATGAAAGACCAACCACGCTCCCACATACTCGTTAAAACGTTTTTAACGGTAGGTAAACGGTAAGCGGGAAGTTCCATAACGAAAGGTGCGGGCTCTCCTGCAAAAAGTTTCGTTTTCTTTAACACGATACCCGAAAGTAAAACGGCAACGACACCCATAAAGTACGCCGAAGGTGCTACCCACCACGCTCCGCCGAAAATAGCACCCGCTATCATGGCGATAAACGGTAATTTTGCTCCGCAAGGAATAAATGTTGTGGTTATTATAGTCATACGCCTGTCTTGTTCGCTTTCTATCGTTCTTGACGCCATTATTCCCGGAACTCCGCAACCCGTTCCTATAAGCATAGGTATAAACGACTTGCCCGACAAACCGAATTTTCTAAAAATTTTATCCATAATAAAGGCAATTCTTGACATATATCCGCAAGCCTCTAAAAACGCAAGGAATATGAATAAAACGAACATTTGCGGAACGAAACCGAGTACCGCTCCAACGCCAGCAATAATTCCGTCTAAAATCAAACCTTTAAGCCACTCGGCACAATTTATTGCGTTTAAACCCGATTCTATCAAAACGGGTATGCCATTTATAAATATGCTCTTTTCTTCCGTTTTATATAGGTAAAACCCTTCGCCGAAAATTCCGTCCGCTATGAAACGGTTAAGCAAAGTTCCTACCGTAGTTACCGAAATAAAATAAACTAAAAACATTACTACCGCAAATATCGGCAAAGCCAAAAATCTGTTAGTTACAATTTTGTCTATTTTATCACTCGTGGAAAGTTTGCCTGCGTTTTTCTTTACGTACACGCCTTGCAATAACTCCGCAACGTGAACGTATCTTTCGTTGGTTATAATACTTTCCGCATCGTCGTCAAGTTCGATTTCCGCCGATTTTATATCTTGTTCTATGTGAGTTAAAATTTCTTTACTTATATTTAAACTTTCAATAATTTTTTCGTCTCTTTCAAATATTTTAACTGCGTAAAACCTTTGCTTTTCTTCTGGTAAATTATGCAAAACCGCTTCTTCTATGTGTGCTATTGCGTGTTCAACCGTTCCCGAAAAATAGTGCGTAGTTTTATGAGTCGTTTCGTTTGCTTTTTCAACTACCGCTTGTTTGAGTTCTTCTATACCCGTACCTTTTAACGCCGATATTTCTATAACCGTAGTGCGTAGTCTTTTTTCTAACTCTTTAATATCTATTTTGTCACCGTTCTTTCGTATAACGTCAACCATATTAAGAGCAACTACTACGGGTAAACCGAGTTCTAATAATTGAGTGGTTAAATACAAGTTTCTTTCTATATTCGTTCCGTCTATAACGTTTAATATAACTTGCGGATTATCGTTTAACATATAGTTTCTTGTAACAACTTCTTCAAGCGTGTACGGAGATAAAGAATATACCCCCGGTAAATCGGTTATTATAACACCTTCGTAACCTTTGAGTTTACCTTCCTTTTTTTCTACCGTAACCCCCGGCCAGTTTCCAACGAATTGATTAGAACCCGTTAAAATATTAAAAAGCGTAGTCTTGCCGGCGTTTGGATTACCTGCAAGTGCAACTTTAATTTCCATTTTTGCTCCTTTATTAGATTATTCTACCTCAATAATTTCCGCATCTAATTTACGAAGTGAAAGTTCGTAATTTCTAACGGTAAGTTCAATAGGGTCGCCGAAAGGTGCAACTTTTCTTACGTAAATTTTAATGCCTTTCGTTATACCCATATCCATTATTCTTCTTTTTATAGCGCCCGCTCCGTTTAATTTGGTTACGGTTACGGTCTCTCCTACTTTTACGTCTTTTAACGTTTTCATACTTGCTCCTTAAATTAAAACGCTTTCGGCTATTTTTCCGCTTATAGCAATTTTGGTTTCTTTTAAATTTACTATTAAATCTCCGTTAAGTTTATTTATAACGGTAACTTTTTCGCCCGCTCTAAATCCTAAACTTAATAAATGATTTTTGGTTGCAACGTTTCCCGTTACTTTTTTAACGATATACTCAACGCCTACTTCCGCATAGTTTAATGCTACCATATTTCTCCTTGTTAGACTTTCTTTTAGTTAGCACTTGCTAACTCGTTTCGTCTAAAATATAGTTAGCATTTGCTAACTCTAAATAAATTATATGCTTAAAATTTTATAAAGTCAACTGTTTTTACAAAAATAGTTAAAAATTTTTTTCTTGCTATTATTAAAAAAGTGTGATATAATTGTAAAAAAGGTGAAAAACTATGAAAGAATCGGGCGAAATGTATCTTGAATCTATATACGTTTTATCAAAAACCAACGCAAGCGTTCACGCAATAACGGTTAGTGAATATATGAATTTTTCTAAACCGAGCGTTTCCCGTGCGATGGGGCTTTTAAAGGAAGGTAATTTTATTAAAATTGACCAAAGCGGTGCTATTACCCTTACAGAAAAAGGCAAAACGGTTGCGGAAAAGATTTACGAAAGGCATACCACTTTAACTAAATATTTAATTGATTTAGGCGTAGATGAAAAGATTGCCGACGAAGACGCTTGCCGTATTGAACACATTATAAGCGACGAATCTTTTAACGCCATAAAGAACAGTTTTAAGAAATAAACAAACTCCGCAAAATTTTGCGGAGTTTTAATTTTAATATCTAAATTCAATTTTTTTATAAGCGTTATACACTTCACTTGCGTTTTTACGGAAATAATAGTTACCCTGTTTTACTAAACGCAAACCTTTTTCGTTCAAATAACTTTCGTAATCTTCTTTTGAAAGTTGTTTTTCCAAAAATTGAGTATAAAGTTTATCTTCAACAACCGTTTGCAAAGAAATAAGTTCGTTGTCGCTAACCTTATTTATATCTGCTTTTATATTGTTTAAAAAAGCGTTTTTAACTTTTTCGGACGGAAAATATTTTGAAAAATCTTCACTGTATTCCGTAATTTGCTCTTTTATCAATTTTTTAAGTTGGTTAGGATTGAAACTTTCGGGGCGTTTTAAATCGCTAAACTTTCCGTTTAAAATAACGGCGTAGTAACCTTTTTCGTCTTTAAACAAAGCGTTATAAGGATTAACGAAAAAATCTTCAACTTCGTATTCTTGATATTCTTTAGCGAACTTATTTTCAAGATTTAATAAACTTTCAATTAAGTTTTCACTCGTTTTAAGTTCTTCTTCCACTTCTTTTGAAAAATCTTCGTTTTGATAGTCAATTCCTGCTAAAACGCAATATTTTTTGAAAATATATTCAACGAAAGATTTTGCTTTTTCGTCGTTAAAATATTTTTTTTGTGCAGTTTTTTCGTCGTAAGAAATTTTAGATAAATAATCAATTTTTTCTACTTGAACGGCAACTTCTTCTATCTCGTCGTTATCCGAAAAGGTAGAAAAACCGTTCTTTATCTCTTTAACTGGAACTTGCAAGCGTTCGTATTCTTGCTTTTCCTTGTTGAGTATTTCTTCAATTTCTTTATACATTTTGTCAATACAATTCATACGCTCATTATACCATATTTTTTAC
>JAZRVG010000005.1:0-3375 GCA_045599025.1 Christensenellaceae bacterium
TTTTTTCATATTTTTTATATATATGATAATTTTTAACCTTATTTTTCTATCTTTTATATCCGTTTGGAGTTGTTTTTCCTTTTTATATATTAAAAACGACAAATGCAAAAACTGTTCTAAAAATTGCATTAAAAACAAAAAACACCGTTAAAACGGTGTTTTATTATCTTTTAGAAAACTCACAACCGCAATAATTTTGCCTATACAAACCGTACTCGTTTGACAGTTCTATTGAACGCTTGTAGCCGTTTTCTTTTTTAAAATCGGCATATAAATATTTAACGCCGTATTTTTTTTCAAGTTCTTCCCCTATTTCGTTAAGCCACGAAGAAATTTTATACGGACTTACCGACAAAGTAGTAGTAAAATAGTCGTAACCTAATTCTTTTGCCGTTTTGGCAGTTTCTTCCATACGGAGTTTATAACAAAGTTTACAACGTGAAGAACCTTCTTTTTCGTTTTCTAAACCCTTAACGGCGTTTAAAAAATCTGCCTTTACGTAATCGCCTTCTATAACCTTTACACTATCTTTATATACTTTTTCCACGAAAAGTATTTGCTCGGTTAACCGCTTAAAATATTCGTCCGTATCAGTAATATTAGGGTTATAGTAAAACACGTCCGTTTTAAAAAATTCCGTTACCTTTTCCAAACAATATGAAGAACAGGGAGCACAACAACTGTGCAATAATAATTTAGGTTTTTCGTTAAAAGTTTTAACCTTTTCAAAAATTTCTTTTTGCATAAGGTTATAATTTTTATTTATCATTTTTTAAAACCTTATTATAGCCTTTTCCGTATTTTACGCATTTGGAAACCCTTGACAAAGTTGCCGATGAAATATTAGTTTCCTTTATTATTTCTTCGTAAGTTTTATTCTCAATTAAAAGTTTTGCAGCGGTAATTCTTTGCGCCATTTGCTCAACTTCTTTATAGGTAAATAAATCGTCAAAAAAATCTTTGCAATCTTCAACGGTTTTTATGCTTAAAATCACTTCGTACAAATTATTTAAATGCTTATCGTTTATACTCATTTTTCCACCCTTTATATATTGTTATAAGATTTGAAAAATTGTTTTGTAAGTTCGTTTTTAGGATTATTGAAAACTTCTTCGGGCGTGCCCATTTCGGCAACCTGTCCGTTAGCCATAAATAAAACTTTATTTGAAACGTTTTTGGCAAAATCCATTTCGTGCGTGACTATTATCATAGTTATTCCCGAAGAATCTTTAAGTTCTTTTATTACCTTTAAAACTTCACCCGTAAGTTCGGGGTCTAACGCCGAAGTAGGCTCGTCAAAGCACAAAATATCCGGTTTTAACGCCATAGCCCTTGCTATTGCCACCCTTTGGCATTGTCCGCCGGAAAGTTCGCAAGGATATTTGTCCTTTTTGTTTCCAAGTCCTACTTTTTTCAAAAGGGAAATAACGGTAGAATCTATATCTCCGTCAATCAAACTCGGTTTACCGAGTTTTTTACGCTCCTTTTCCATAAGGGAAAGGGGTAATTTAATGTTATCAAAGGCGGTATATTGCGGGAATAAATTAAACGATTGAAATACCAAACCGAAATGTAATCTTTTTTGTCTTAATTCTTCGTCGTTTATCTTGTCTTCGTTTTCCCCGTCAAAAAGAAGTTCGCCGTTTACGGTAACCGTACCTTTATCTGCTTTTTCTAAAAAGTTTAAGCATCTTAAAAGAGTAGTTTTTCCGTTGCCCGAAGAACCTATTACGGCTAAAACTTCCCCTTCGTTAATTTCAAAAGATACGCCCTTTAAAACTTCGGTTTTACCGAAAGATTTATATATATCTTTTACTTCTAAAAACGCCATAATTACACCCTAAAATAAGAAAGTTTCTTTTCAAGTTTTGCAAGCAATACCGTTACGATTCCGTTGAATATCAAATAGAATACGCCTGCATAGAAAATAGGCCAAATCAAGCCGTTCAATAATTGGAATTGAGCGTGGTGCATAAGTTCGGTAACCGCTATAACGTTAGCAAGTGAAGTATCTTTTACAAGCGTTATAATTTCGTTACTTATAGGAGGAACTATGTTCTTTACCACCTGTAATAATATCACTTTAAAGAATATTTGACTTTTCGTCATACCGAGTACTTGTCCCGCTTCGGTTTGACCTTTAGGAATACTTTGAATTCCGCCACGGAATATTTCCGAAAAATATGCGGCGTAGTTTATAGCAAACGCAACCAAAGCCGCTATGAAACGGGTGCTTATGGTTTTATCAAACCATGCCCAACCTGTGTTTACCATTGGCCATACGAACGCACCGTGAGTGAGTAATCCCGGCACGTAAAATATTACGAATATTTGTAGCATTAACGGTGTTCCACGTAATATCCACACTATAAATTTTGAAAAGACACGTAAAGGGACAAACTTAGACATCGTACAAAACGATATAAGCAGTCCCAACGGTAATGATAATATCAGTGTGAATACAAATAGAAGCATTGAAGAAGTAAAACCGTTAAGCAAATCTAACGTTACTTTTATAAAAGTTTCCATTTATATTTTCCTATTTGTTTTTAATTAAAGTTTTGCAAGTGCGTCTTCGTTCAAAGCAACTTCGTAGGTAGTAGCAAGTTCTGCTAATTTGCCGTTAGTGTAAACTTTTTTGAAGAAAGAGTTAAGTTTAGCAACTAAATCACTGTCTTTACGAGCGCCTACTGCAAATACTTCTTTTTCAAAAGAAACGGTGTTTACGTCAACTATCATAAGGTCTTCGTATTGTCCTTTTCCTACTACACTGTAAGCCATTGTGTAGTCAATGATTGCAACTTTTGAAGTTCCTGCTTTTACTTCGTTTAATGCGTCAACTTGTGCGTTAACTTTATTAGGAGTTACTTCTAACGTTTCAGTTGCAACGGTATCACCGGCAGAACCTTCTTCTACTGCGATAGTTTGCGCTTTTACAGTTGCAACGGAATTGATAGTTTCAGCATCACTCTTTTTAATTACTGCACATTGCATATTGGTTGAATAAGCAACGGAGAAATCAATTGATTTACCAAGTTCTTCGTCTGCAGTCATACCGTTCCAAATAAGGTCAATATAACCTGCGTTAAGTTCCATAACTTTGTTCTTCCAGTTGATAAGAGTAAATCTTGCGGTAACACCGAGTTCTTCGGCAAACATATTAGCAAGGTCTGCATCAAAACCTATCCACTCATCGTCAGGTCCTAAATAATCCATAGGTGCATAGTTTGTAATACCTATATAGATAACGCCTTTTTCTTTAATAGAATCAACGTCGCTTTTCTTACCGCAAGCGGTGAAAGTGAATAAGGTTGCTACGGCAAGTAACGTTGCCATAATTGTTGTTAAGAATTTTTTCATATTGTTTATCTCCTA
>JAZRVG010000006.1:0-12729 GCA_045599025.1 Christensenellaceae bacterium
TATTACGGCGGAACGCATAGGCGTTTTTCGGCTAACGAAGATATTAAAAAAGTTGAAAATTGCTTATTTGATATTTTATGCGTGAAACCGAGCGGAGAAAGTAAAATGTTTAGAATAGGCGTAGGCGATATAAACGCCGATTTGGAATTTTAAAACAGTTATATAAAAGAGTTGAAATTTCAACTCTTTTTTCTTTTTTTCTTGCATTATATACTAAAAAGGTTTATAATGTTATATTATATATAAAAAGATAAAATTCGGGGTTATAAAATGAATTATTCTATAGAGTATATTACAAAAATAGCAATACATAAATTAGGCGCTTTTGATAAAAAAGGCATAAACGGCTACGTTAAGTCTTTTGACCCTACCAAAGAAGAATACCGTAAGGACGTTGAAGAATTTGAAAGTTTTCAAAAAAAGCAATCAAGCAACGAAAATACTCGTAAAAAATACGTTGAAGACGTTTACTATATGATGTATTATTACAAGTTAGTTCCCACGTCCGAAAGAGCAAGCCTTTTGCTCAAATTTATAAATACTCCAAGCAACGATAAAATTTTGGAAATGTGGTTTCAAGACTGTTTTACTAACGAACCCGTTGAAGAAAAAGAAGGTATTTCTTACACTAAAGATTTAGTAGAATTCTCAAAAAAATACGGAATAAACTTAAACAGTGAAAGTATTATAAATTCTTTAAAAACGATAGAAGAATTCGGCGAAAACGCAAAAGAGTTCTATACTTGCTACTATAAAGGTTTATTGCTTAAAAACTATGAAAAATTAGATAAAGATTCCGTTAGAATAGACGAACTTTGCAAAGATTTGGAAAAGGTTGTTAAAGGAATAAGAGAAGTTGAAACTCCAAGCCTTAAAGGTAAAGAGTACGATTACGGCGGTATGGAAAAAGCCGAACTCAAAGATTTTCTTATTGATATAAGAGAGAAAGATTGCAACCTTACTCAAAAGGCGGAAAACAAATTAAGAACTTCTACCGCTAACGATTTTGCAAAAGAAATTTCAAAAGAAATTGAAGAGAATAAATCGGAAGAAACTTTAATAGAGTGTGTTGCGTCGTTAAAAGTTTTGCAAGAAAAACATGCAAGCCGTTCAATGACTTATTCTATATTGCATCCTTTTAAATACCGTAACGAAAAAAATCAAATTAACGATTTACGCCAAAAAATAGAAGAAAAGTTAGGTTCTCAAAAAACTAACGACTTAATGAAGGAAGAAGTAATATACAAGCAAGGCTTTAACGAAGAAAGAAAGTCAATAGCAAATTTCGTTGACGGAATAGGTCTTGAAAAAATAGAAGTTGATTTACAAGACAAAGTGACCAATTTGGCAACTTCTACAAGTAAAGATTTAGAATTAGATTGTACAAAACAGAAAGACGAAACGGTTTTGGAAGAAGAAGTGGTTAAGGAAACGAGAATTTAGAATTTACACACAAAAAGGCTAAACCTATGAAAGAAATTAAAAACACTTGTTTTGACGAAGAAAGGGCGTTGTACGGCGAAAAAGACTTAAAACTCATAAACGTAAAATTTGACGGAGCGTTAGACGGAGAATCCGCTTTAAAAGAGTGTGAAAACATATACGCAAAAGACGTATTTTTTAACTTGCGTTATCCCCTTTGGCACGTGAAAGTAGGTGTTTTGGAAAATTGCAACTTAACCGAAAAATGCAGGGCGGCACTTTGGTACGATAAAGATATAACGGTTAAAAATTCCATAATGAACGGCATAAAAGCCTTTCGTGAATGCAATAAAATAAAAATTGAGAATACGAGCGTAAATTCCCCCGAATTTTTATGGAAATGTTCTTCCGTTTCGGTAGTTAACGGTTCTATCACTTCGGAATACCCTTTTTTTGAGTGTAAAAACGTTGAAATTAGCGGTTTAAGTTTAACGGGCAAATATTCTTTTCAATACGTTCAAAATTTAACGGTAAAAGACAGTGTTTTAAACACGAAAGACGCATTTTGGCACGCTAAAAACGTTACCGTAATAAATTGTAAAGTTATAGGGGAATATCTCGGTTGGTATTCGGAAAATATAACTTTTATAAATTGTCAAATCGTAGGAACGCAACCGCTTTGCTACGTTAAAAATTTAAAAATAGAAAATTGCACTATGGAAAATACCGATTTTTCGTTTGAAAGAAGTACGGTAAACGCTACCGTTTTAGGCGATATTTTAAGCGTTAAAAACGTAGTTTCCGGCAGTGTAACGGCAAATACGATTCATACGCTTATAATGGAAAAAAATATCGTTGACGAAAGTAAAACTCAAATCAACGCAAAAATAATAAATAAAGAAAATTAAAAGGAGATTTATGTTAAATTATTTACTTGCAGAAGAAGGGGAAACTCCCGAAGGAATAGACTTTCAAGCAGTATGGGGTAAAATTCTTAACTGGTGCACAACCGAAGGTTTAAGAATTCTTATCGCACTAATCGTTTTGTGGTTAAGTTTTAAAATAGTAAACTTTTTCGCAAAAAAAATTTCAAAGATTTTTGAAAAGAGAGAAGTTGATAAAACTATAGCCAAAGTTTCGGTATCAATAGGAAGAAAATTTGTAAAAGTTCTTCTTTTAATTATGTTTATATCGTATCTCGGCATAAACACTTCAAGTATAGTTGCAACCATAACCGCAGGAGCAGTTACGGTAGGTTTAGCATTACAAGGTGCTTTATCAAACTTTGCGGCAGGCATATTGATTTTAGTATTAAGAACTTACCGTGTCGGCGACTTTATTGAGTGTTCAGGCGTTAGCGGAACAGTTGAAGATATAGGACTTTTCCAAACTAAACTCGTAACTCCCGACAACAGAGTTATCACTCTTCCTAACGGAAATGCGATAAACGGTGCGGTAGTAAACTATTCCGTAAAGAAGACAAGGCGTGTAGATATGTCTTTTGCCGTTTCGTACGATACGGATTTTAGAAAAGCGAAATATCTTATTCGTGAACAAATAGAAAAGAGCGGTTTAGCACTTACCGACCCCGAACCGTTCATTAACGTACAAGAACACGGTTCAAGTGCTGTTTCAATAGTCGTTAGAGTTTGGGTTTACAGTGCCGATTACTGGAATTTCTACTGGATAATGATGGAAGGCGTTAAAATTGCATTTGATAAAAACGGAATTACTATTCCTTATCAACAAATGGACGTTCATATGATAGATAATTCCAAAAAGTCCAAATCTATTGACGAAACTCACGCTTTCGTTAAAAGTGAAATAGAAAAAGACGAAACGTTCAAAAAATCGGCGTTAGATAATCATATAAACGCTATTGAAACGGTAAAAAAGGAAACCGAAAAAGAACAAAAGAAAGAAATTTTCGGGTTTGTATCAAATAAAAAAGAAGAAAAGAAAAAGGCTAAAAAGGAAAAAAAGAGCAAACAAAAGTAAAACGAACAGGTATATTATGAATTGTAAACAAAATGCAAAATTAAGTTTTATAATAGTTGGAATAATTTATCTTTTAGCAGTAGTCGTAGGCGTACTTACGTATAATCTTTTAAATTACGAATTTTATATAAATTTATTTATAGCAGATTTCGTATCAACGGTTTTCGTTTTTATATTTAGCGTAATCATTAAAAACGCATCCGTTTACGACCCCTATTGGAGCGTTCAACCACCTATCATTTTAACTCTTTACGCTATAAGGTACGGAGTTAACGCTTTTATAATATGTTTGCTTTTAGCCGTATGGTTTTGGGCAATACGCTTAACGGTAAACTGGGCTGTCAATTTTAAAGATTTAACGCATCAAGACTGGCGTTATACTATGCTTAAAGAAAAAACGGGTAAACTTTATCCCGTTATAAATTTCGTAGGAATACATTTAGTTCCAACCGTCGTAGTATATTTTTGTTTACTTCCAACCGTGTTTGCGGTTATGTATCAAATAGAAGGTAACGCTTTCGGCGTATTGTTTTGCTTTTTAGCAATATCTTCGGCAACTTTGCAAGCCGTTTCCGATATAGAAATGTTAAAGTATAGAAAGAACAGAACTACTAATTTTATAAGAGTAGGACTTTGGAAATATTCCCGCCACCCGAACTATTTAGGTGAAATATGTATGTGGTGGAGTATAGGTTTAAGCGTTGTTGTATGCGAACCCGATTTTTGGTACTTGCTTATAGGTGCGACACTCAATACTTTGCTTTTCCTTTTAGTTAGTATTCCTATGGCGGATAACAGGCAGGCTAAAAAGCAAGGCTTTGAAGAATATAAAAAGCAAACGAGAATTTTACTTCCTATTAAAAAGTAATTTTTGCTACCCCTTTAAAATAAGGGTGGCGGAATTTATCGGTAAACCCGAATAATTTTTATCGGTTAAATAAAGAGTATAACGGTCTAATTGATAGGCGATAGGGGAAACGTTTACCGAAAGAGAAAGACAATCTACGTTTTTAAAATATACGGATTTTTTATTTCCGTTACTGTATTTTGTAATAATTATAAAAGTATGCAAAAAGTTGACGTTGAAGTCAACTTTTTTGTTTTTTATATTATATTCGCAAATTGTTTTTCCGTTCGGTATCAAAATACTAACGCAGTCAAACGGTGTATTTGAATAAACGGAAATTATCATTGTCCCGTTAAAGTAAGTGTTGCAGACTTGACGGGGAGTCCCGTATAGGTTGCGTCGGTAAGGGTAAAAGATTGTAAGGCGATAGGATTGTTTTGAATATATTCCGTTTGCGTTTGAGCGGTTAGATTAACGGTTAAAACGCCTTCGTAAATATTGTGGTTATCGTCCGAAGTTAATTGCTTGAAATAGAGCGTGTAAGGGGCAGTTCCGTCGCCGTAAGGAACTTTTGGGAATATTGCCTCACCGCTTGAAGAAATGGTTATAGGCGAGCCGTATTGAACGCTTCCCGTACTGTCCGTCATAACGATAGTACCGCTTGTAATAGGCGTACCGCCTTGTGCTCCCGTTTCGTTTACTATAAAAGTTAAAGTACCGCTTGCCGAAATTGTAAAAGCCTGACTACCTGTACTTTCGGTTGCGGTAAAAGTGGTTGGGTTTAAGGTAGAATTATCGTAACCGATAGCAACTACCGATACGCTGTAAGTACCTTTTTTAACGGAGGCAGAACCGCTTCCGTTGTTAATTTCTACGTTATAATTAGCCATAATACCTCATATTTAATACCGTAATATTTTATGAAATATTATTAAAAAAGGTTACAAAAAAGCCCTACCGTTAGGTAGGGCGTAACTAACTAAATTAGTCGTTAAAGAAAGATTTAAAAGTTTTTGAAAATTTAGCGTTAGGAGATTTGCAAGCGGGAATAACTATTTCTTCGCTGTTTAAAGGATTAACGCCTTTTCTTGCGTTTTTGTCCGTTAATCTAAAAGTAGCAAATCCCGAAATATGTACGTATTCACCGTTTTTTAAGCACTCCGTTAAAGTATCAACGAAAGTTGCAACGTAGTTTTCCGCTTCCTTAATAGTAACGCCAAGTCTGTCGGCATACATTCTTGTAAATTCACTTTTGTTCATAAATAACCCCCAATAATAGTCGTTTTTTACATTATACCATTTTTTTCTAAAAAAACAATAGAAAATCGCAAATTTTCAAAAAATATGTCGCTTTTTGGTTATTGAATTGACAAAAAGCAAGTTTAATATTAAACTATTTGTATAAAAGGAGTAAATAATGCAAAAAAAGGCTTTTGATTTTAAAAAAGAACTTGAAACATTTTTGTTTAATAATTCTTTAAGCAAAACGGAGTTCGTTATTTCCGATTTGGTAAGTCAAATAAAAAAGATAATTGAAACGCATGCGGAAAGTAAGTTTAACTTTATTTGCATGGATAAAGATTTTCCCCGTTTTGCTAATATCGTAAATATTTTTAAAGAAAAAGAAATTCCGTTTTCCGCTATTACCGTTGAAAGTGCCGAAAATACCGTTACTTCAAAAAAAATATACAATTACGACGGAAACGTCGTTATAGCGGTTGGCGATTATCAATTTTTGCAAATTTCTTCGTATTATGCGTCATTAAAAAACGTTGAGTTTTTCGGGGCGTTAACCACTCCTACCGTTGAATATTTATTTTCCGATTATATAATGTTTTCGGACAGTTGTTTAAAAACTCCCAAGTTAGACAACTATTCTCAAACGGTTATAATTGATTACGCTTTAATCTCAAAAGCACCGCAGGCAAGTTTCGGCGAGTGTTATATATCAACCGTATCAAAACTGCTATCCTTAATAGAATATAAACTTTCGGTACTTTTATCTTTAAAAGAGTATAACCAAGTTGCTTATAAGGAAATAAAAAGGACTATAATGCTTGTAGCGGGTGCTACGAATTATGAAGAGCCGAAGGCAATAATTTTATACGCAAGCGTAGTTTGTGGAGTTTTAACCGCTCTTACCGGTATTTGTGAAGACAGTTCGGTGGAACTTTTTGCTAACGCTCTTTCCGTATATTATAAAAATATATCTTACGGCGATAGGTTCGCTTTTTCGTTCTTTAAATTAAGCGAAATTTTCGCATTGTTTTTCAGTAACGATATGAGAAAGTTTTTAACCGCTCCCGACTATTATAAAGATATGAAAAGATTTGAAAATATACCTAATTTAAACTCTAAAATTTTAATTCAAAACTTAAAAATGCCAACGGAAAAAAAGAAATATTTAATAAGTGAAATTCTTTCAAAAACTTCCGTCAATTTTTTAAACGAAACTTCTTCCGTTTTGTGCGTGTTAAAAACTTTTGAAAAGAATTACAAGTTTTTCGTAAAAGATTACTCAAATAAAAAGTTTATAGGCGGTGGAGTTACAAATGCGTTAATTCTTGCCCCGTACCTTTCAAACAATACTAATATTTTAACGCTTATGCGTGACTTTGGCGTTATCAATCTTTTAAATTTTAAAAAATAAGGTTTAAAATATAAAAAACAGTCAATAATTCCCTTAACGAAACAGTTAGGGGAATTTTTATGTGTAAAAAATTTGCCGTAATAATAGCGTTAGTTTCGGTAATTCTAATTTACTATGAAAACAACGGAATTTACAGTGAAAAAAATATTTATTCGGTGTTCGGCGGAAAATCTTCGGGTTATTTTGAAAAGTACGATTTTAGTAAAGATTTTTTGTCCGACGGGGAGTTTAAAGTTTTTAAAAACGGCTATAATTATACGGAACTTCTTTCCTTGTATTCGGCAAAAGAAATTAAAAGAGAAGAGTTAAACGGGGTGACCACGGTTTACTATTATTCGCCTAAAATAGCAAAAACGGAAGTCGTAAACGGAAAGCGTGTTAATTTGCAAGTTGCAGTTTCAAAAGACCAAACGGTTATAGGAACGCCCCTTATTTATTACGGGTACTAATACATATTTTGGAGGTAATATTATGGCAGAAAAAGAACAAAAAACATTGAGTTTTTTAAGAAAAAATGCTTACTATTTTATATTTATTGCGTGCCTTACCGTGCTTGCGATAATAACGATAGCGTTAGTGGTAAGTAAAGAAAACAGCGTTAAACAAGTGAACGGTGGCAAGGAAATAATCAATCCTATAAACGAAAACGATAAACCCGAAGAACCGGAAAACCCGGAAACGCCCGAAGACCCGAACGAAAAAGAAGACCCCGTTTCAAAAGTTATAGTTTTTGACCTTCCCGTTCAAGGCAGTATTTTAAAAGAATACGTTTCGGCAGGGGTTGTGTATAACCAAACGTTAGGTTTATATTCGGGACACAAGGCGGTAGATTTTTCGGCAAACGAAGGAACGGAAGTTTACTCTTGTTATAAAGGCGTAATTGAAAATATAGAAACGAGCAAACTTAACGGAACTACCGTAACAGTTGACCACGGCAACGGCTTAAAATCTATATATAACAGTATAGAAGCCGACGACAATATTTTTGTAGGAAAGAACGTAGAAAGCGGTGATTTATTAGGTACTGTTTCCTTAAATAACCGTACGGAGTATAAAGACGGGGCTCACCTTCATTTTGAAGTTACCGAAAACGGTGTAAAGGTAGATCCGTTCAAATATTTACTAACCGAAGAAAAATAATATAATAAAACGGAATATTTATAAACGCTCCATAGTAAAATTACTTTGGAGTGTTTTTTATGAAAAAAATAATAATTTTATTATCAATAATACTTATTTTGCCTGTATTTCAAGGTTGTTCAAGTAAAAAAGC
Organism: Christensenellaceae bacterium; assembly: GCA_045599025.1. Taxonomy (GTDB): domain Bacteria; phylum Bacillota; class Clostridia; order Christensenellales; family Borkfalkiaceae; genus HGM11412. The sequence goes on from JAZRVG010000006.1 coordinate 8,191, forward strand.
GAATAATTTTTACGATATAAGTATAGAGTATTTTGAGAATAATACGGCAAGCGGAGTGATGCGTTTAGATTACGAAAATACGACGGGTAGCGAGTTGGAAGAACTTTGTTTTTCGTTATATCCTAACGCATTTTCAAATACCGCAACCGTAAAGCCGTATTACGAAGAATATTATAACGAAGTGTCTAACGGCGGAAACGATTACGGTAATATAGATATAGAAAAAGTAACGGTAAACGGAGAAAAAGCCGATTATAAATTAAGGGGAATAAACGACGGAACGCTTTCCGTTAAAATGGAAAAACCTTTAAAAAACCACGCAAAAACTAATGTTTTTATAAAATTTTCATTACAAATTCCAAACTTAAACCATAGATACGGCTACGGAAACGATACGGTAAATTTAACGGGTTTTTATCCCGTTTTGTGTGTTTACGAAGACGGAAAGTTTTACGAAAATACGTATTACCCGTCGGGCGATCCGTTTTATTCGGAAGTTGCTAATTATAAATTATCGGTAACAGTTCCGTCAAAATACATAGTAGCGTCGTCATTATCTCCTACTAAAACGGAGTGTACAGGGCTTAAAACGAAATATTCTTTTGAACGTGAAAACGTTAGAGATATTGCGGTAATTTTAAGTGAAAAGTTTAATATTTGTACGGAGAAAGCAGGGGATACCAAAATTTATTATTACTATTATAATGATAAAACTCCCGAAAAATCTATAAAAACTATTAAAAATTCGCTTGAATTTTACTCAAAAAAATTTATGAAATACCCTTATAGTGAATACGTGGTTTGCGAAAGTGATTTTTTATACGGCGGTATGGAATACCCTTGTTTAACCATAATAGACGACCGTTTAGACGGCTTTTCCCGTGATTATACCATAGCACACGAAACTGCACACGAGTGGTGGTACGGATTAGTTGGCGTGAACGAAAGCGAGCAAGGTTTTTTAGACGAAGGCTTAACGGAATATTCAACGGTATTGTTTTTTGATAACGATTTGTCGTACGGGGAAACGGAAAACTCACTTGTATCAAAAACGACTAACGCCTACGTAGAAATAAGGGCTTATTTATTGAAAAACGAGCCGAATTTAACTTCAAATATGATGAAAAATTTAAAAGATTATAAAAACGATGCGGAGTACGTAAGTATCGCTTATTACCGTTCAATGCTTATGCTAAAAGGGTTAAAAGACTACGTAGGCGAAAAGAAATTTTATAAAATATTATCAACTTTTTGTGGAAATTTTGCCTATAAAAACGCAACGTACGAAGATTTTTCAAACGTTTCGGAAAAAATAAAAAAGGGTTCAAAAAACTTACTGGACGGCTATATTTTCGGTAAAACGCCTATAAAAGCCGAAGAATTGAAATAAAAAGGGTTAAAATTTAAGTAAAATGAATAAATAAATATAAATATTTATTGACATAACCGCCCATAAATGGTAAAATACTAAATAGTGAACTTTCATGAGTTTATAAAAAGAATTTATTATAAAATACTACTTACCAAAAAGGGGTGGCTTAAATGAAGAATTTTCTTAAAATTTTAACTGCTTTGATTTTAGTTACCGTTACAACGGTTTTCTTTACCGCTTGTGATAAAACTAACGACGACGTTGACCAAGTAACAGGAACTTTCAAATACACTTTGGAAGAAGACGATAACGGTGATAAATATTACGTTATTACCGGTTATGAAGTTTCCGATAAAGATGCGGACGCTATAAGTGAAAACGATTATTCAAAAATTAAAGACGAGTTCCGTAACATTACTATTCCTTCTACGGGTGCCGATTTAGGTTTAAACGACACTTATCCCGTAAAAGAATTAGGTTCGGCTTGTTTTGCTAACCAAAAGATTTTAAAGAGCGTAACGATAGGAGCAAATATTGAAACTATCGGTGAAGGTGCTTTTGCCGGTTGCGTTAATTTGGAATCGTTAACCGTTCCTTTCATAGGAAAGAGTGCGGACGCTAAAAACGACGAAAAAGTATTCGGTTATTTGTTCGGTTCTTCCGCAACCGATACCGAAAACGGCAATCTTCAAGTTACCGCAAAAATTTATTCGTTAACCGACGAATACGGCAAACTTTTAGACGAAAACGAAAAGGACGTTACTTTCTACGTTCCGTCTTCGTTAAAGAAAGTTACGATAACCGCAGGTGAAGAAATTTCCCGTTGTGCGTTCTACGGTTTCTCTAATTTAACGGAAGTTATCTTCCCCGATACCGTAAAAACTATTGGAAACAACGCTTTCCAAAACTGTTCTTCGTTAACAAAAATTGATTTAACCAACGTTGAAACGGTTTATTCTTACGCTTTTGCCGGTTGTTCTAATTTGCGTACCGTAGAATTCGGCGGTGCAAACGCAAAACTTAAACAACTTCACGCAGGTGCTTTCTCTGGTTGTTCGGGTATAAACAGAGTAGTTTATTCAAGCGAAATTGAATTCGTTTTACCTTCAACCGTTGAATATATCGGCGTTCAATGCTTTAACGGTTGCGTTACTTTAACAAGCGTTGATTTATCCGCTACTCAAATTACGGAAGTTGCCCGTGGTGCTTTCTTAAACTGCTACAATCTTAAAACAGTTATACTTCCAGATGACATTACCGTAAAAGCAGGAGCATTTAAAGGTTGTTCCGCTTTGGAAAAAGACGACGTTCAAGGTAACGTTAACTTTGAACAAGGTTCTTTTGATGACGAAATACAATACTATAATTAAAAAATAAATATATCAATCTAATGATAAATTTTGGAGGGTTTTATGCAAAAACAAGGTAAATTGGGTAATTACCTTAAAGGGGTAACGAAAGGCACTAATTTTATTTCAAATTTAATTGCCGTAGTAGTTGTAGCAATGCTTGTTATCGCTTTTGATAAGTTTGATTTGTTTGCAAGCGTTTTAGGTGCTGATAAATTAAATTTTATTATCGTAGCAAGTGCGTTAGGCGTTTCCGCTATTTTGTTTTTAATAGCAGTAATCGCAGGGTTTAAAAAGCGTAATATTTCATTTGCCGATAATTTGTTGGCAGTTGGATTTTTGGCGTTTATCGCCGCAGTTGCGTATTCGCTTGTTTCCGTTTACGTATTAGGTGGCGGTTTATTAAAACTTAAACTTATTGCAAGCGGAGTGATTTTACTTTTTGATTTGATTTTACTTATTATAAGATGCAATAATTTCGTTGAACTTGACGTGGAAGACGCAAAAAAAGAAAGAGCAAATTTCTTTAAGTATTTCGGCTCTATCTTTAAGAAATTCTGGCTTGCAATTATACTTTTCGGTATAGTAGCAGTAGGCGTTTTAGTTGCTATTGATAAATTTAACGTTGTTTCTAAATTTAATAAGCACGACGATTTAAAAATGCTTTTAATCGTAGGTTTAGCAGTAGTTGCGTTAGTTTTATTGCAATTCTTCGTTGAAAGATTAAAAAATAAACTTATCAATTTAGTTGATATTATTTTGGTTTTAATGATCATCGGTGCTATTGCTATTTGTGCATTGAGTTTTTCTCTTTCCGAAAGCAGTGTTTTAACGGCACGTATAATTGCAATCGCTCTTTTCGCAGTTGCACTTATTCTTATGATTGTTTTGTGCTTTAATACTCATTTGGAAACAAAGGACGAAGTTAAAGTTCAAAAATCTTATAAACCGAGCCTTAAAGTTTATTTGAAAACTCTTTCTAAAAAAGGTGTTTTACTTGCAATATTCGCAGTTGCTTTTGCGTTGGTTGCTTATATTAACGCATTTATCGTAGCAAACGGTTTTGATAAATTGTTAGGCGGTATCAATTTGGAAAATTATAAATTGTTTATTATCTTCGCTTTAAGCGTAGTTGCCGTTGCAATGATAGTTCTTGCATCTTTGGTTGGAAGAAAAATTTCTTTCATTGACCACCTTGCAGTTGCATTATTTATTGCATCACTCGTTTGCGTACCTGTATTCGTAGTTTTAAAAGCAAATACTACGAGCATTATCGTTGCCGGCTCTCTTGCAGTATTTAACTTAATTTTAGTTATCATTAGAATTTGTAACGTAAAAGACAGTTATATTGAAGCACAAGAAGAAGCCGAAAAAGCACAAGCAACCGAAGAAGTAGCCGAAGAAGTTAAGGAAGAACCTGCTACCGAAGAAGTAGTTGAAGAAGTTCAAGAAGAACCTGCTACCGAAGAAGTAGTAGAAGAAGTTAAGGAAGAACCTACCGAAGAAGTTGTAGAAGAAGTTAAAGAAGAACCCGCTACCGAAGAAGTAGTTGAAGAAGTTAAAGAAGAACCCGCTACCGAAGAAGTAGTTGAAGAAGTTAAAGAAGAACCTGCTACCGAAGAAGTGGTAGAAGTACTTCAAGAAGAACCTGCTACCGAAGAAGTTGTAGAAGAAGTTAAGGAAGAACCGGTAAACGAAGTAGTAGCCGAAGAAATCGTTGCTACCGAAGAACAACCGGTTAAACTTAAAAAGGTTAACCCGAAGAAATCTTTTGATATTTTCTTAAAGACTTCCGACGACCAAACTAAACAAAACTAT
>JAZRVG010000007.1:0-7078 GCA_045599025.1 Christensenellaceae bacterium
TGGAAACGTTGCGTTGATATGAACGATCGTCAACTCCGTAATATTGTGGACGGGCTTGGCGGAAGAGTGAACGGAACTCCACGAGAAGACGGATTTGATATAACGGTTGCAAGTGAAATTATGGCAATATTTTGCTTGGCAACTTCAATAAGCGACTTAAAAGAAAGACTTTCAAAAATAATCGTTGCATATACTTACGACGATAAGCCTGTTACGGCAAAAGATTTAAAAGCGGTAGGAGCAATGACCGCTTTACTTAAAGACGCATTTAAACCTAACTTGGTACAAACTCTTGAAGGAACGCCTGCAATAATTCACGGCGGACCGTTTGCGAATATAGCGCACGGTTGTAACTCGGTTATTGCTACCAAAACGGCGTTGAAACTTGGCGAATATTGTATAACGGAAGCAGGTTTCGGGGCGGATTTAGGAGCGGAAAAATTCCTTGATATTAAGTGTAGAAGTGCTAATTTAAAACCTGATGCGGTAGTAATAGTTGCAACCGTAAGAGCACTTAAAATGCACGGCGGTTTAGCAAAAACCGAACTTAACAACGAAAATTTAGACGCACTTATTAAAGGAATTCCAAACCTTTTAAGGCACGTTGAAAATATAACCAAAGTATATAAATTACCTTGCGTAGTTGCAGTAAATAAATTCCCTACCGATACCGAAAAAGAAATTGAAATGGTAATTGATGAGTGTAAAAAACTCGGTGTAAACGTAGTTTTGTCTAACGTTTGGGCAAAAGGCGGAGAAGGTGGAATTGAACTTGCAAAAGAAGTAATTAGTCTTGCAAATAAAGGTAATTCCTTTGAATTTGCTTATGAATTAGAAGACTCTATTGAAAATAAAGTTGAAAATATCGTAAAGAAAATATATAAAGGAAACGGCGTAAATTTCTTACCGCAAGCAAAAAAAGATATACAAAAACTTACCGCACTCGGTTACGGCAATTTACCCGTTTGTATGGCTAAAACGCAGTACAGTTTTTCGGACGACGCAACTAAACTCGGAGCACCGACGGACTTTGATATAACCGTAAGAAGTGTAAAAGTTTCGGCAGGGGCAGGGTTTATCGTTTGCTTAACGGGCGATATTATGACTATGCCGGGACTTCCAAAAATTCCGTCCGCCGAAAAAATAGACGTTGACGAAAACGGAAAAATTAGCGGATTATTCTAAAATAATAATTAAATTTTAATATACATTTACATATAAAAAAGGAGAAAAGGGTTATGGCAATTTTTATTAACGAACCGTCACATACGTTTAACGAATATTTACTTATTCCGGGACATTCATCAAGTGAATGCATACCGCAAAACGTTAGTTTAAAAACACCGCTTGTAAAATTCAAAAAGGGTGAAACGCCTGCAATAACTATGAATATACCTATGATATCTGCAATAATGCAATCGGTATCGGGCGAAAAACTTGCGGTTGCACTTGCCAAAGAAGGCGGTGTATCGTTTATATACGGTTCACAAAGTATAGAAGACGAAGCCAAAATGGTATTTAGAGCAAAAAGTCAAAAGGCAGGTTTCGTTCAAAGCGATTCCAACGTTAAGCCAACCGATACTCTTGACGATATTATAAAACTTAAAGAGAAAACGGGACACTCAACGGTAGCAGTTACCGACGACGGTACTTCGGACGGTAAACTTTTAGGTGTTGTTACAAGTAGAGATTACCGTATTAGCAGAATGTCGTTAGATTCCAAAGTTTCGGAATTTATGACTCCGTTTGAAAAACTCGTTTATGCAAAAGAAGGAACTTCATTAAAAGAAGCAAACGATATTATTTGGGATAACAAACTCAATTCTTTACCTATTATTTCAAACGACGGAAAACTTCTTTATTTCGTATTTAGAAAAGACTACGACAGTCACAAGCAAAATCCAAACGAACTTTTAGACAGTTCAAAGAGATATATTATAGGTGCAGGTATCAACACCCGTGACTATAAGGAAAGAATCCCGGCTCTTTTAGAGGCAGGAGCGGACGTTCTTTGTATTGACAGTAGTGAAGGTTATTCCGATTGGCAAAAACTTACTTTAAAGTGGGCAAGAGAAACTTACGGCGACAAAGTTAAAATCGGTGCAGGTAACGTGGTTAGTGCGGAAGGTTTTAGATTTCTTGCCGATTGCGGTGCCGACTTTATTAAAGTTGGTATCGGTGGCGGGTCAATTTGTATTACCCGTGAAACGAAAGGTATAGGTAGAGGACAAGCAACCGCTTTAATAGAAGTATGTAAAGAAAGAGATAAATATTATCAAGAAACGGGCGTATATATTCCCGTATGTTCGGACGGCGGTATCGTTTACGATCACCATATTACTTTGGCTTTGGCTATGGGTGCGGATTTCGTTATGCTTGGTAGATATTTTGCGAGATTTGACGAAAGTCCGTCCGCAAAAGTTATTATCGGCGGAACTTACTATAAAGAATATTGGGGCGAAGGCTCTGCAAGAGCAAGAAACTGGCAAAGATACGATTTGGGCGGAGATAAAAAACTTTCGTTTGAAGAAGGCGTTGACTCATACGTTCCGTATGCGGGCAGTTTGAAAGATAACGTTTCAATGACTCTTGCAAAAGTTAAATCAACTATGTGTAACTGCGGTGCGTTAACTATTCCCGAACTTCAAGAAAAAGCCGTTATGACTTTGGTTTCGGCAACGAGTATCGTTGAAGGCGGAGCACACGACGTTATTCAAAAAGATAAAAACAATATGGCAAAATAATAAAAATATGAAAAGGCTTGGTTCGTACCAAGTCTTTTATTTTACTAAAATCATTTATTTTTATTTAATAATGTGATAAAATTTATATAGAATATTATTTATAAAAGGTGAAATATGAAGAAAAAATTCTTTTATTTTTGTACGGCATTTTTGTCGGGAGTATCGGTAATGGCAATAGAACTCGGGGCTCAAAGATTACTTGCCCCGTATTTTTCGTCGTCTCAAATAGTTTGGACTATCGTTATAGGAACTATTATGATAGCAATGGCGGTAGGAAACGTTTTAGGCGGTAAAATGGCGGATAAATACAAAAGTCCGTCAAGACTTTTCGTTTTATTGTTTATTACTGCAACGTGGGTAATGTTAATTCCGCTACTTGGAAAATTTATAATAGCGTTTATAGCACTAACGCTTGCTACGTTCGTTACGAAAGGGTATTTAATTTGGGCGTCGCTTATTTCGTGTTTGGTGGTATTTGCTTTTCCTTTAATGGCACTAGGAACGGTAACTCCTAACCTTGTTAAATTTGCCGTTGACAACACCGAAGAAAGCGGTAAAACCGTAGGTGTTATAGAAGCGTGTAACACAGTTGGTAGTATAATAGGTACTTTTCTTCCTACTTTCGTTACTATACCGACGGTAGGAACTTCTTTAACTTTCGTTATTTTTGCAACGATTTTGTACGCCGTTTGCATAGTTTATTTTATATTAAAAAAACTAAATAGAGTAAGAAACGGAATAATTGCGGTTGTGTGTTTGGTTATAGGAATAATTTCTTCTAATATAGGCGTAGCATTTTGGCAAAGTGGACTCTTATACGAAGGGGAGTCCGTGTATAACTATTTGAGAGTTGAGGAAACGGACAGTGATATTATATTGTCAACCAACGTATTGTTCGGTGTTCAATCAATAAAGAGTAAGAACGGCGGACTTACGGGTATGTATTATGATTACGCTCTTTCCGCACCCGTAATAGCGGGAGCACCCGAAAAAGATATTTCCGTTTGCGTATTAGGGCTTGGAACGGGAACTTTTGCAACCGAGTGCGTTGATTTTTTAAACGTTAACAAAATAGACGGCGTTGAAATAGACGGAAAAATTATCGGTTTGGCAAGTGAATATTTTGATTTGCCGAGTTGTGTTAAAACTTACGAAGAAGACGGGCGTTCGTATATAGACAGAACTAAAAACAAATACGATACGATTATGGTTGACGCATATAGAGATATAACCATACCGTTTCAAATGTCAAGTATAGAATTTTTCAAATCGGTAAACGACAGTTTGAACGAAGGTGGCGTAATGGTCGTAAATATGAATATGTTTATGGACGACGACGGCGGAATAAACGATTATTTAATAGGAACTGTTTGCGAAGTGTTTGATAACGTTTATATTGCAAATTTAGGTGATAATTGTGAAATGTTTGCTTGTAACGGTTTTGACTTAAAAGAAAGGTTATATGCAAACGTGAGCAAGGTTTCAAACGTAAGATTAAAACAACTTCTTTTGAACTCCTATTCAAAAATGAAAAAATGTGAAAAGAGCGGATTGTATTTTACCGACGATATAGCACCTGTAGAAGTAATGGGTATGAGCGTTATAGATAAAATAATAGAAGAAGAACTAACGGAAGTAAAATCTCAAATCAAAGGTAAAAGCATTTTGGAACTTATAAAAATGTTAAAAGAGTATATTTAATTTTAATAATCAAAAAGTAACATTTTGAAAAAATTAACACAAAAAGTAATAAAATAATTAAAAAAAACACTTTTCAAAACGATATTTATGTGTTATAATATCATAGTAAATAAAAAATAGAAATGCTTAATAGGAGAAATATGATAAAGACTTTACTAAACGGAACTTGGCTTATGCAAGGTAATAATTACGAAGTTGAAGGAAAGATTCCCGGCTCGGTTTATTCCTTCTTGCTTGATAAAGATTTAATGCCTGATCCGTACTACCGTAATAACGAACTTATAGCCTTGGAAATTGCCGACCACGACTATTCTTTTGAGCGTAAGTTTAACTATAAACTTTCAAATAATCAAATATTTTTAGTTTGCGAAGGTTTAGATACCGTCGCCGATATATATATTAACGGAAAGTTACTTTCAAGCGTTGATAATATGTTTATTACCTACCGCTTTAACGTAACCGAATTTTTAACAAACGGAGAAAACGTTATTAAAATAGCGTTTAAAAATCCTATTGCGTATGCTAAACAGTTTGCGGGTAGAGAAAACGGTATAGGGCAGTCCGACGCAATGCTTGGTCACCACCAAGTAAGAAAAGAGGCTTGTTCTTACGGTTGGGACTGGGGTCCGCATATGCCAGATAGCGGTATTTGGCGTGATATTTATTTGCTTGAAAAGAACAGCCAAGAAATTACCGATTTTGAAATTATACAACGCCACGAAAACGGTAAAGTTTACGTAACGGCAAAAGTAACTACCGACGAAAAGTGTCAAGTAAACGTTACGGTAAAAACTCCAAACGGCGAAACGTTTACGGTAGAAAACAATAAAGAAACTTTAATAGAAAATGCAGAATTATGGTTTCCTAACGGTATGGGCAAGCAACCGCTTTATACTTTTACCGCACAAATCGTAAACGGAAACGAAGTCGTTGACAGTAAAGAAAAAAGAGTAGGTTTAAGAGTTATGAAACTTATTCGTGAAAGAGACGAATACGGTCAAAGTTTCTATCACGAAATAAACGGTTATCCTATGTTTGCAATGGGTGCGGACTATATTCCCGAAGATAACGTTCTTTCAAGAATTACACCCGAAAGGTCAAGAGTATTGCTTGAAAAGTGCGTATTTGCCAACTTTAATACTATTCGTGTTTGGGGTGGCGGTTATTATCCGGACGACTGGTTCTTTGACTTGTGCGACGAATTAGGTTTAGTTGTTTTCCTTGACCTTATGTTTGCTTGTTCGGTTTATGATTTTAACGAAAAGTTTAAAAATAGCGTTTTGTTGGAAGTTGAACAAAATCTTAAAAGAATACGCCACCACGCTTGTATCGGCTTAATAAGCGGTAATAACGAGTGTGAAGAGGCAATGACTTGGAGTTTTTACAGTATAAAAGACGCAGGCAAGTTTGCAACCGATTATATTGAAATGTTTGAAAGACGTTTCCCGAAAATAATTGAAAAAGTTTGTCCTTATATTCCTTACAGTTCGGCGTCTCCAACGTCGCTCGGTAACTTTGTTGAACCTCAAAACGAAAATTACGGAGATACGCATTATTGGAGAGTATGGCACTCGGGTGACGCATATCAAACGTTTAGAGACCATTATTTTAGATATTTAAGCGAATTCGGTTTTCAATCTTTCCCGTGCTTAAAAACCGTTCAAGCGTTCACAACGCAAGAAGACAGAAATATTTTCTCACGCACAATGGAACGCCACCAAAGAAACGGTGCGGCAAACGGCAAAATAATGAACTATATGTATCAAACGTTTAAATATCCTACCGATTTTGATACTTTGTTATATGCGTCTCAACTTTTGCAAGCAGAGGCTATGCGTTACGGTGTTGAACATTTAAGACAAAACCGTGGTAGATGTATGGGAACGCTTTACTGGCAACTTAACGATATTTGGCCGGTTGCAAGTTGGGCATCTATTGACTATTACGGAAGATTAAAAGCACTTCATTACGTTGCTAAACGTTTCTATTCGCCGATATTATTAAGTTGTGAAGAAACGGGTGAAATGACTTCACGCAAAAGTTTAAACGTTCCGCTTTCCGAACAACCTTATAAAACTTCCGCAAAATTTGCAGTAACGAACGATACGTTAAACGATATAAACGGCGTTATAACTTACGAAGTTAGAAATAACCTTAACAATAAAGTGATTTTAAGTGACAATATTACGGTAAGCGTTCCTAAATTGTCCGCTTTAAAAATAGACGAAATAGAATTTGAAAAAATTGACGTAAATAATCATTATTTATATTTCTATTTAACCGTTGACGGAGAGATGGTGAGTGAAGGTACGGCAGTATTTACCGCTTATAAATTCTTTAACTTTAAAAACCCATTGTTAAGAGTTGAAAGAAACGGAAACGAACTTACCGTTTATTCCGACAGTTTTGCAAAATACGTTGAAATAAGTTGTCAGCAAGATATAATTTTGTCAGATAACTATTTTGATATGGTTCCGGGTAAAAAGGTTATAAAAATTTCGGATAGTGATATTCACGGTATTAAAATCCGCTCGGTTTACGATATAAAATAACTCTAATATCTATATATAATAATAAAATATTTTAACGCTATGTTAAACGTCTATAATGGTTATTTTACGTGTTTTTTATGC
>JAZRVG010000008.1:0-21467 GCA_045599025.1 Christensenellaceae bacterium
CAAAACACCGTTTACGAAAACGTTAGTTTAGGGGTTATTGCCGATTGCTACAGTATAGAAAACGAACTTAAAATAGAAAAAGTTGATAAAAAATTCACTCAAATTATCAATGAAAAGTGTTTGGAAAACTCGGTAAAATGCGAAGTAGAATATAAAAATATTGAAAACGGTAGACTTATTTGTGCTTTTAATGATAAAATAGAACAAACGGAAATAACCTATCAAGGAAGTATTATGAACGTTACGGGTGCGGTATCGTTAAGTCTAATGACTGCAAACGAAAGTGACTATTTTTGTCAAAGCGTAGCAGTTCCTTTCACTTCGGCGTTTACAGTAAACGGAGATAAAATTATTTGCCCCGTGTTTACTTTAAGTAATTTTGCGGTAAAGGAAATAAATTCAAACACCGCTATGGTGGAATTTACGCTAAAAGCGTGTTTTGCGGAAGAAAAGAGCCAAATTGAAACTTTAATTTGCAAAATAGAAGAAGGGGACAAAAAGCAAGTTGAAGATTCCGCTATAAGCGTTTATATTCCTTCGGAAGGCGATACCGTTTGGGACGTTGCTAAATCTCTCGGCGTTACCGAAGAAACGGTAACGGGTTCTAACGATGATTTATCTTTTCCGCTCGGCGAAGACGACAGAATAGTAATATATAGGGAAACCGATAAATAAAAAAGGTGCAGTATGGATAAAAAAACCGTTAAGGTTTACGGAAAACTCAATATAAATTTAAACCTTAACGGAATAGACGAAAAAGGTTATCATAAAATAGATACGGTTGTTTGTAGCGTTAATAAATACGATTTAATAACGGTAAAAAAGCGTAAAGACGATAAAATTTTGGTAACTTTTAAAGGTCGTTACGCCGAAACCTTTTTAGACCAAAGCAAAACCAACGCTTATAAGTCCGCAAAACTTTTTATGGAAGAATTTAAAGTTTCGGGCGTTGATATAGATATTTTAAGGCAAATACCGACGGGTAGCGGTATGGGTGGTTCGTCGGCAGATATTGTAGGCGTGCTTATCGCTATGAAAAAACTTTTCAAAATAGACGCCGACTTAAAACCTATTGCCGATAAACTCGGTAGCGATACGGGTTATATGCTGTCGGGTGGCTATGCAAGGCTAACCGGTAGGGGCGAAATTGTAGAGAATTTGCAAATTGATAAAAAATACTATTTTGTAACCATGTACGCTAAATCGGGAGTAAATTCAAAGGAAAGTTATTCTCAATTTGATAAATCTGGGGCGGAAGGCGTTGTTTCTAATACCGAAGAACTTATTACCGCATTAAAAGAAGGTAATATGGATAATATAGGCAAAAATTGTGTAAACGCACTATATAAGCCTTCAAGCGAACTAAATAAAGAAATAGTGGAAAATTTAAACGTGTTAAAATCGCTTTCTCCAACCGCAGTTTCAATGAGCGGAAGCGGTTCAACCGTGTTTATTATGTACGACAGTTTGGAGTTTGCGTCTTGGGCGTACGAAAAATTAAAAAAATCTTACGGTAAAAGCGTGGACCTTTTGGAAACGGTTAATCCAAATAAACCGACAATATTTGACTTATTTTTAGGTTATAATCAAACTAAATAGAATAATTTTAGATTAAACTTCTTGTTTGTGTCAATACTTATAGTATCACAAGCAAGGAGTTTTTTTATGAAAAAAATAGGTATATCGATTTTAATAATAGCAATAATAACATTGACGGTTGCGGTTGGTTTAGTTCCACACGATAGCGGTGTAGAATATCTACGCATCCATATCCGTGCTAATTCTAATTCCGAAGAAGACCAAAGCGTTAAGTATTTAATTAAAGACGCCGTTGTAAGTTACGCCACTCCTTACGTTGCCGAAATGCACTCAAAGGAAGACGCTACCGAGTTTTTTAACTCTCATAAAACGGAAGTTGAAAATTTAATTGATAATATCTTAAAAGAAAAAGGTTTTTCGTACGGAAGTAATTTAGTAGTAAGAAACGAAAAATTTCCTACGAGGGTTTACGGAGATTTTACACTTGAAGAAGGTTTTTACGATGCGGTTATTGTTGAACTTGGAAGTGCCAAAGGCGATAACTGGTGGTGCGTAGTTTACCCACCGCTTTGTTTTACGGGTAATTCAACGAGCGTTAAGTATAAATCTAAAATACTTGAAATTATAGAAGATTTTAAGAGTAAACAATCAAAATAAGGGGGAATTATGAACAAGAAATTAAAACTCGGTATGGCGGTAATGTTATCAATTTTAGCGGTATCGTCGTCTTCGGCTTTTATCATTGGAAGTCAGCAAAATCAAGTTATTGCTCCAACTGCTATCGTCAACCAAAAAAGTAGTGCGTCCGATATAAAATTAGTTCAAAAAAGACTTAAAACTTGGGGCTACTACACGGGTGCGGTGGACGGTATTTACGGACCTAAAACTAAATCGGCGGTGCTTTTGTTTCAAAAAAGAAACGGTTTAGTGGCGGACGGTATTATAGGCAACAAAACGTTAGCGGCACTCGGTATATCAACCAAATCTTTATCGGGTAGCAGTTCAAACACTAACACAAATACACAATCAAGCGTTGCGGGGTATTCTTCAAGCGACGTTCAACTTTTATCACGCTTAATCTATGCGGAAGCCCGTGGCGAGCCTTATACGGGGCAAGTTGCGGTTGGTGCGGTAGTTTTAAACAGGGTAAAAAGTTCTTCTTTTCCTAACACCATATCGGGCGTTATTTATCAACCGTACGCTTTCACTTGCGTTAGCGACGGGCAAATAAATTATACGCCGAACGCCACTTCTTTACAGGCGGCAAAGGACGCTATGAACGGTTGGGACCCGACTTACGGCTCACTCTATTATTATAATCCTAAAATAGCAACGAGTAAGTGGATTTTTTCAAGACAAACGGTAGTTACTATAGGTAATCACGTTTTTGCATTATAAGGGGGTATTATGGAAGAAAATAAAAACAGTGCCATAGAAAAAGCGGAAAGTTTAACCGTTAAAGGTATTGATAACGAGCGTAAAAGGGAGTTAAACGCCGAAGAAAAAAGGGCGGAAAAGCAAAAAAAACTTAACGAAAAGCAAATGGAACTTCAAATTAAGCAAGACAGATTAAAGGCAATTCAAGCCGAAAAGAACAGACTTGAACGCCAAAGAATTTTGGAAAGACAAGCGGACAAAGAGCGTTTATACGAAGAACGCAAAGAAAAAAGGGAGTTAAAATATAAAGAACGCAAGGAAAAACGCAAAGAAAATAAAGGTCGTGGCGGATGGATAGCGGCAGTCGTATCGTTAAGCGTAGCGGTTTTGGTTTTAGGAACGCTTTTAACTTTAACCTTCTTTACGCCGATAGACGAATATATGTCTTACGATACCCGTGAACAACAAAGTTTTTACGATTTAGTCGGCTACGTTGACAGTATGGACGTTAATTTAAGTAAACTCGTAGTATCTAACGACGACGAAGAACAACAAAGATTACTCGGCGATATAAGGGTAGAAAGTAACCTTGCCACAAGCAGTATTTCGCAAATGTCCCTTCAAGACGAAGATAAATATTATACTACCAAGTTTATAAACCAAGTAGGCGATTTTTGTAAATATTTAAACGATAAAATGATAAAAGGCGAAAAGTTGACAGGGGAAGATAAACAAACCCTTCAAAGTATTTACAATATAATCGCTAACTTAAAAAAGACCTTAAACGAACTTTCGCAAAGAATAGACGAAAATTTTGAATTTAGTTCTTTATACGAAGATAAAGACGACAATTTATTGATTTCCGAATTTGCAGACCTTGAAAAAGGTGCTATGGAATATCCGCATATGATTTACGACGGAGCGTTTAGCGACGCTAAAAACAGTGATACGGCAATAGCCCTTCAAGGTGAAAAAGAAATAAAAAAGACGGACGCAATAACAAAATATAAAGAATATTTTAAAAATTACAATATGAAAGAAGTTGAAATAACGGGGGAAACTTCGTCTAAACAAATAGCAAGTTATAACGTAGTAGGAACGGACGAAAACGGAATAACTTTGCAAGCACAAATAAGTAAACTCGGCGGAAAACTTATACTTTTCAACTATTTTAAAGAGTGTGAAAACGACGTATACGATTTAGCAACTTGCGAAGAATACGCCGATAAATTCCTTGAAAATTTAGGTTTTAAAAATATGAAAGCCGTATGGGCAACCGAAGGAAATCACACCGCAACTTTCAACTATGCGTCGGTTGTTGACGGAGTTATTTGTTATACCGATTTAATCAAAGTAAACGTTTGTAAAGAGCGTGGCGTTATATCGGGGTTAGAAAGTAGTTCTTACTATTTGAACCATAAAGAAAGAGAAAAGCAAACCGCCGAAATAACCGTGGAAACCGCAAGAAAAAGAGTAAACGGTGAACTTCAAATAGCAAGTGAAAGGCTTGCGATAATTCCCGTAGGCGAGCAAAAAGAAGTTCTCGCTTACGAATTCGTAGGAATATACGACGACGCCACTTATTACGTTTATATAAACGCAAAAACCGGCAAAGAAGTTGATATTTTTAGGGTTATAGAAAGTACCGAAGGAACGCTTTTAATGTAAAAAAAATAAAAGACTTTATTATTGAGAAAACTCTTTAGTAAAGTCTTTTTAACTTTTTAAAATTACAATCATATTATAATATTGTTAAATTTGTAAAAATTGTTAGATATAAAACAAAAATTATCAAAACGGGTGTTTTTTCATTGACATTTTATATTTATTGTGCTATTTTTACATTGATAAAATTTTAAAGGAGAAACGATATGTTACAATTAGATAATATTACGAAAGATTATTTCGTTTCGGGCGGAGCGGTGCACGCATTAAAAGGCGTTACCGTCAACTTTCGTGAAAGTGAATTCGTATCTATTTTAGGTCATTCCGGTTGTGGAAAAACGACTATGCTTAACATAATCGGCGGTTTGGACCATTACACGAGCGGTGATTTGATAATCAACGGCAGAAGTACCAAATCGTATAAAGACAGAGACTGGGACGTTTACCGTAACCACAGAATAGGTTTCATTTTCCAAAGTTACAATCTTATTCCGCATCAAACGGTTTTGCAAAACGTAGAACTTGCACTTACCATATCGGGCGTTAGCAAAGAAGAAAGAGTTGCCCGTTCAAAAGAAGTTTTAAACAGAGTAGGTCTTTCAAAAGAGTACAATAAAAAGCCTAATCAATTATCGGGCGGTCAATGTCAAAGAGTTGCTATTGCAAGAGCACTTGTAAACAACCCCGAAATATTGCTTGCCGACGAGCCTACGGGAGCGTTAGACAGTGAAACGAGCGTTCAAATAATGAACTTGATAAAAGAAATTTCCGGCGAACGCTTGGTAATTATGGTTACTCACAACCCCGAACTTGCCGAACAGTATTCTTCAAGAATAGTAAGACTTAAAGACGGTTTAATTACCGAAGATACTAATCCTTACAACCCGACCGAACAGGAAATAAAGGAAGTTGCTCAAAAGGACGAACAAGAACTTTCGGTAAAAAAGGTAGAAAAAGGCAAGAAAAAAGAAAAAGCGAAAATGTCCTTTATAACGGCGTTTAAACTTTCACTTAAAAACCTTATAAGCAAAAAGGGAAGAACCACAATGGTTGGTATTGCAGGTTCTATCGGTATAGTAGGTATAGCAACCGTTCTTGCGTTTTCCGCAGGAATTAAAGGCTACGTTGCCTCTATGCAAGACGATATGCTTTCGGGTAACCCTATTACGATAACCGAACAAAGTTACGACCTTGACGCTATGACGGATATGATGGGTACGAGCGAAAAAATAGAAATCATAAAAGAACCGAATAAAGTTTACGTTGATTCGCTTGTAAAACGAATTGCGAAAACGAGTAATCAAATGAATAAACTTTTGGTTTCTAACGATATTACCAAAGAATACGTTGATTATATTAAACAAATGCCGAACGATTATTACAGTGCTATGAAATTCGGTTACGGCTTAAAACTTGAAAACAACATATTTGCAACCTTTAAAGAAACATCTTCGGACAGTGGAGAAAAATACACCTTAACTTCCATAACCGATAGATATATGAAGATTTTGTCCGAAACGGAATACGCAACGAACGCAACTTACCTTTCGGCGTTAGTTCCTTCGTTTGAGCAAGCACCTAACAGTGAAGAGTATATCAAATCTCAATACGATATTTACGGAAAAGTTGCAACGGACAAAAACGAAATAATGCTCGTATTAAATAAAGAAGACGAACTTTCCGATGTGCTTTTGGCAAAATTAGGTTACTTTACCGAAGAAGAGTTTTTGAACTTGATTTACAGTGCAGGTGAAGAAGGTTCGGACTTAAAATCGTACTACAACGAAAATTTAGATAAAATAGCGTTTACTTACGGTGAACTTCTTGACGACGAAAATTCCGAAGGAAGATTTACTTGGCACCCGAACAATCAAGTATTCGTAAACGGCGGAGTAACTTATTCTTACGTTTATAAAGAAAGCGATTTGGCGAGTAAAACGGAAAATGCAATTCCGCTTAAAGTAGTTGGTATTTTAACGCCGAAGGAAAGTATTTCTTACGGTTGTTTAAGTTCCGGCGTATATTATACGCAAGCGTTTGCAGACGAAGTAGTTAAAATTTCAAAACAAGAAACGGGCGGTTATTTAGACGTTGTTAAGGAATTAGCAACTCACGAAACTTTAGAAATGATGGACTTAATGAAACTTTCCGTTCCTTATACTTACACTTATCATTTTAAAAACGATACCAAAACCGTAACCGACGGAGCAGTTGACTTTACGGGACTTGGCGGAAATCCTATGTTCGCCGCATTTATGCAAGTTGACGTTTGTCAAAGTGCAATAAGAAGTCTTGGTGGAAACGATATAGCAAACTCAATTACCATATACCCCGTTGACTTTGATATTAAAGACAAAGTTACCGAGTATTTAGATAAATGGAACGACGACGGCGAAGTTACCGTAAACGGAACCGTAATTCAAAAAGCCGATAGAAGTAAAATAACTTATACCGACACCTTATCACTCATTATTTCAATAATAAATACTATGATAGACGTAATTTCTTACGCACTTATAGCGTTTACTTCAATTTCCTTGGTTGTATCAACCGTAATGATAGGTATTATAACCTACGTATCGGTAGTAGAAAGAATAAAGGAAATAGGCGTTATTCGTTCGCTTGGCGGACGTAAGAAAGACGTAAGCCACTTGTTTAACGCAGAAACCTTTATATTAGGTTTGCTTTCGGGCTTAATAGGTGTAACGGTTACTTACGGAATTTCCGCAATAGTAAACGCAATACTTTATCCTATAATTCACATAAGAAGAATAGCGGCGTTACCGCTTTCCGACGCAGGCTTTATGATACTTTTAAGTATCGTATTAACGCTTATATCGGGTTTAATTCCTGCAAGAAGTGCAGCAAATAAAGACCCGGTTATTGCGTTAAGAACTGAATAAACAAGTAAAAAACCGCTCTATAAGGCGGTTTTTTTATGCTGTTTTTAGTAATTTTTAGTTAAAAAACGTATATTTTTTAATAATTTTAAAAAAAATTTTCAATAAAAACGGGGCTATGGAGCGATTATCGGCTTGTATCCCTGTTTTTTTGTTTTTTTGAAAATAAAAGTAGTTGTAAATAATTGATATATTTTTGTAAATATGTTAATATATATTATAGTTAAAATTATAAGGGCGTAAGCGGCTTGTCCGCTACGGAATAGTATGAAAAAATCTATACTTACGTTTATATTGATTTTCGTTTTATCGTTTATCGTTTTAGGTGTTAACGGTAATAAGGCATTAGCGGAAGAAATTCCCGCTACTACCTTAAACGAAACTTTAAAAAATTCAAATCAAGCACTTTCTTTAATGGACGACGTTACGGCGGACGCTAATATAGAAACGGCACGTTCTCTTTGCATTTGCGGTTTAACGGCAGGCGATAATTTATTTTTACTTGACGACGCAACGCTTTCAACTAACGGTTTGCAAAGGTTTAAAATAAGGGAAACCTACCTTATCGTTTTAAGAGATTATAAAAATATCGTTTTACGTGATTTATCTTCTTTAAACGATTCTCACTTATATACGGACACTGCAAACGGCAAGCGTTTGTTTAACGAAAAGTATTCGCAAACGGAAACCGCTATCAATAATGCAAATTATATGCAAGAAGTTGATAACGCTTATGCGGAATTCGTAAACTTTAAAAGTATCACTACTTTTTCAACTTTCGTAAGTTCGGTTTCAAGCGGTAGCGGAATAACTGCAACCTTAACGACAAAGACTTCGGACGCTGTTTTTACAAGTGATGATAATTTGTGTATTTCCAAATACGAATCTTCTTTAAAAACGAGAAATATAAACGTTGCTCTTTTTGAAAACGATAACTTATCGGTTGAAAAGGGCGGAGTTGCAACTTTAATTGAAATAAAATTAAAACGCAACGGCGTATATCAAGAAATGTCAAACGACTTTGTATTAACGGTTTCTTTAACCGAAGAAGTTTTAAAAGAATTAGGTTTAAGCGTAGAAAACGGTGAAAAATACCAAGTAGTAAAATATTTAGGTAATCAAGAAGTTAGCCTTTCCGCTTTAAATACAATTAGTGATAACGAACTTACGGTTGATTTTAACGAGTTCGGTGTTTACGGAATAGTTTTAAGCGGTTACGGATTAAACGAAACGAACGGACTATTGACTTTTCTTAAAAATTACGGATTTTATATTGCGGTAATTTTAATAGTTTTGTTAATTCTTTTGATAACAGTAGGCTCTATCCGTAGAAAAAAGCATAAAAAACAAAAGAAACTGCAAAAAGATTTCCAAGAATTCGTTAATAATAAAAAAGAAATTGAAAAGAATAAAAAGAGCGTAAAAAAAGAAAAGGAAAAGTAAGTTTTTTCTAAAATGTTGGCAATTATTAGTTTTAATTGCACAAAATATCAATAGGTATGGTGAAATATGGAATTTTTTAATTCAATTATTGAAAAAATCAAACCGTATTACGAAAAAGCGGTTGAGTGGTTTAAATCAACAATTTACACGCCTTTAAGCAAACTTTACGAACAATTCGTTCCCGAAAATATTAGAAGCGTTGTAGAGTTTAAATGGGCTTTTTTAGGTCTTGTTGCCATAGTTTTACTTCTTTTAATAATAATTTGTTCGTCCATTAAAAAGCATAAATCAAGAAAAATCAAATTTATCGTTGACGGTAACGTTTACAAGGTTTTAAAGAAAGTAAAATACAAAAAGGTTATCAATTATCCCGATTCGCCCGTAAAAGAAGGTTTTGAATTCGTCGGTTGGTATAAAGACCGTAAACTTACTAAACCTTATAGCCGTGAAACTTATAACAAAAAGAAAAGTATTAAACTTTACGCTAAATTCGTAGAATTAGATAACGAACAAGTTGCGGAAGTTGTAAATAACGGAGAACCTACCGCTATCGTAGAGCAACCGAGCGTTGCTACTCAAACCGTAGCGGAACAAGTAAAGGAAGAAACGGTAGAACAAGGTTCTTTCGTTACGGAAGAAGTTTTGGAAGTTCCTACGGAGTTAACCGTTAAGGGTTTAGGCTATTTTTACGATGAAATCCGTTACGAAATGCTTTGCTACGAGCGTGCGAACGCCTTTAAAAAATTAGGCGTTACCAAAAAGCAAATCGTTGCCGAAATGTTTGAGCGTGACGGAGCGGTTTATTTGTATCTTGCCGTTGACCCGAATAATATGATTAAAAAGGGTTATAAAGTTGAAAAATACGAGTCGGCGGAATTTGCGATAGTTCCTTGCAAAAAAACTATCAAAACGGAAGACGATTTTAACGAAGCAAAAGCACTTTTAAAAGAGGCTATGCTCGTAAACAATTTAGTTCATAGCGACGTTATAACGGTTAACAAAACCGAAAGCGACGAACAAACGAGAAAGAACGGTTTCGTGTTCTATCTTAAAAACGAACAAGTTGCAACCACCGCAAGCGATTATTATAAATATTTAAGGGCGGTAGTATTAAGTTACTCTGCATCGTCCGATTGCAAAATTCCCGATGCTATAAACAATAAAATGATTTTAAAAATCTTCAAAAAGGGCGAACAAGTAATGCTTTATTTGGCTCTTGACGCTAACGAATACGGGCTTGAATTCGTAGGTTACGATAAAAACTTCGTAGAAACTCCTTCTATGCTCAAAGTAAACACCGTTGAAGATATTAACAAAGCAAACAGTTTGATTGATTGTTTAATGCGTGGATTCGGTATGGAACGCCACCCCGATTTAGTTGAAATTTCTAACGACGAAGTAGTTGACGAAAACTGCGGTTTCGGTTACAGAGTTAGAAGATAACGGAAAAAATAAAATCAATTTGCGGAAGTTTTTCCGCAAATTTTTCCGTTTTTTAGAAAAATCTAAAATAAACGGAATATATAAAAAACTATAAAAATCTTAACAAATTTAGGAGAATAAATATGGAAAATGAAATTATTCTTACCGCCGAAGGTAAAAAAGAACTTGAAACAAGACTTAAAGAATTAAAGAACGAACTTATTCCCGCAGTAGTTCAAAGAATTAAAATTGCAAGAGAACAAGGCGATTTAAGTGAAAACGCAGAATATCACAGTGCCCGTGACGAACAAGGTAAACTTGAAGGCGAGGCATTAGAAATAGAAGATAAACTTAAAAGAGCCGTAGTAGTAGTTGCAAACGGTAAAGACGTAGTTCAAGTTGGCGTTAGAGTTAAATATTTGGATATGGAAGAGAACGAAGAATACGAATTTTCTATCGTAGGAACTGCCGAGGCAGACTTCAATAAAAAGAAATTGTCTATTGAGTCGCCCGTAGGTCAAGCCTTAAACGGTAAAAAAGTAGGGGAAGTTGCAACGGTAAAAGCACCAAAGGGTGGAGATTATCAAATTAAACTTCTTGAAATTCTTGACTAATCGGAGAATTTTTAATGGATAATAAAATTACACGCAAAAGGTTAAAAGTTTTTATCACTTACGACCTTTTCAAAGTGGTTATTTTAGCGGTTATTTTGTGCGTGGTTTTAAGTTTGATATTCAACTTTGTGGGTAAAAGACCTACCGAAGGTCAACGATTTTGCGTACTTTATTCGGACGATATAAACGTTCAAGAAGAAGGCAGTAATTTAGCCTACGTTCCACGCTCCGTAGAAACGGAAAATTTAGGTTATTCGTACGAAGTGTTAGATTTAAAATCTCAATCGTTAACTCTTGCATACGATAACACTAAACAAAAGTTAAACTTCCACGTTGAACTCAATGAAGACGACGTGTTTATTTGCGGTGACGAAACGGCTAAATATTACGTTGAAAGCGGTTATGCCGAAGATATATTATCGTATATAAACAATGCTTTTAAGTTCTTGGAAGATAACGGAATTTACACGAATATCGTAAAATCAAGCGGAACGGTAACGGGTACTTACAACGAACAAGCGGTTGAAACTTATTATAAAAAAGTTCATAAGAAAAAGGACGCAAGGTTAAGATATTATTCACTTGAAAGTTTATTAGAAGCGGAAAAACTCCGTATGCGTGCAATTTACGATAACGCAAGTGCTTTATACAAACTTTTAACCGACCACCCCGAACTTTTGGTAACAAATTACGAATTTTTGGAAACGAGCGGAAACTACGCTCTTGATTTATCAAAACTTACGGGTAAAAAGAGCATAGAAAATGCTTTTACGGTTATTAAAAAGAACGAAGACGGAACGGTTGATTACACGACCGACGGATTAAGGCTTTTAATAGGTAATAATTCCGTAGATAACGGCGATAACCACTACGAAAGTTTAGTTTACGTTTTAACGCTTGTAAAAACGTACAGTGATTTTTTAGATTAAGGGAAATATGAAAGGTAAATTTATTACTTTTGAAGGGTGTGAAGGCAGTGGAAAGTCCACTCAAATTTCACTCTTTAAAGAATATCTTGAACAAAATAAAATTGATTATGTATTCACAAGAGAGCCGGGCGGAACTCCGCTTGCCGAAAAAATACGTTCGGTAATATTAAGCATAGAAAACTCTTCTATGACGGATGAGTGCGAGGCACTTTTATATTCCGCAAGCCGTGCTCAACATATAAGCGAAAAGATACTTCCTTGTTTAAACGAAGGAAAACTCGTTTTGTGTGACAGATATATAGATTCGTCCATAGCCTACCAAGCGTACGCAAGGGGTTTAGGCGTAGATTTTATTGAAAAAATCAATGATTACGCCATTAAAAACTGTATGCCCGACTATACCGTATTTTTGAATATTTCTCCGGAAAAAGCCTTCAAAAGAAAGGGCGGAGCGGACAAGGACGACAGGCTTGAACAAACGGGGCTTGAATTTCATAAAAAAGTTTACGAAGGCTACCTTGAAATTTTGAAAAAAGAGCCTACGAGAATAATTAGCATTGATTGTTTGGGTAGCAAAGCGGAAACGCACGAAAAAATTATTTTAGAACTCAAAAAACGTGGAGTTATTTAAAAAATGGATATCAATTCGGTAATTTACAATACCAAAGCGTATAAAATGTTCTTAAACGATAAAAGAAAAAACACTTTATCGCACGCAACGCTTATTCTTTGCGAAGACGGGTATATGCTTGAAAAATACATTAAAGTTTTTTGTAAAACGTTAATGTGTAAAAGTGATATTCCTTGCAATAATTGCAGGACTTGTAAACTTATTGACGAAAATATCTACGAAGATTGTAAATGGTATCCCGAAGATAAAAAAATAGTAGTAAAAGATATAGACGATTTAGTAAGGCGTAGTTTTTTCAAACCGCTTGAAAGCGACAAAAAAATATTCGTATTGAATAACGCACAAGATATGAACGTGCAATCGCAAAACAAACTTTTAAAAACGCTTGAAGAACCGCCCGAAAACACTTTTTTAATATTAGGTGCAACCACCGTAAACACACTTTTAACTACCGTTTTGTCAAGAGTTAAAAAGTTTGAAATTCCGTCTTTTACCGACGAAGAAATTTTCAATGCGTTAAAGGACGACTATACCGATACCGAAAGATTAAAAAAACAAATAAAATTATCTTCGGGAAAAATCGGCGAAACGATAACCCGTTACGAAAGCGGTAGCGGAACGGAAACGGAAAATTTAGCAATAAACGTATTTTTGAATTTAACTCAAAGTAGTCAAGTAATTGAGTATTCTTCAAAAATAACGAAGGAAAATATACAAGATTTCTTGTCAATAACGGCAAGAATAATTCGTGAGACCCTTGAATATAAAGCAGGGCTTAACGAAAGCGTAACAGACGGCGATATTAAGCGTATAGCAAACGGTTATACTTACGGGGCGTTAATATTTATAAGCGACAAACTTCGTGAATACGAAAAAGCGTATTATTTTAACGGAAACGTAAATATTTTAGCCGACGGCGTTACGTTTGCAATTTTGGAGGGCAAACGCAAATGGTCAAAATAATAGGCGTAAAATTCAATCACTCTTGTAAGGTGTATTATTTTAATCCTAATAACGAAGAATTTAAAAAAGGCGAAGGCGTTATAGTTGAAACGGCACGTGGCGTTGAATACGGAAAAGTAGTTCAAGAAAATAAAGAGATAGACGAAAGTGAAATAGTTTCTCCGTTAAAACCGGTAATTAGAAAAGCAACTAAAAAGGACGAAGATACCGTAGCCGAAAACGAAAGCAAAATTCCTTGGGTTATAGAAACCGCAGAAAAGGAAATTCAAAAATTAAACTTGGAAATGAAGGTAGTTGACGCCGAATTTCCGTTTGACGGTCAACAACTTATCATATACTTTACCGCACCGAATAAAATAGATTTTAGAGATTTGGTTAAGAATTTAGCGTCAAGTTTAAAACACAGAATAAACTTACGCCAAATCGGTACTCGTGACGAGGCAAAAATGCTTGGCGGAATAGCACCTTGTGGAAGAGTATGTTGTTGCAAACTTTTCTTGCCGGACTTTAAAAAAGTTACTATAAAAATGGCAAAAAATCAAGGTCTATCGTTAAATCCCGCAAAAATAAGCGGACTTTGCGGAAGACTTATGTGTTGTTTAGAATACGAAAACGAGCCGTATGCGGAAGCGTATAAGAAAATGCCGAAAGTAGGCAGTGAAGTTACTACGCCCGACGGAAAAGCGAAAGTAATTTCAAACAATATGCTTAAAATGCTTGTAAAAACAAAAGCCGAACTCAAAGACGGAACTACTATTTATAAGGACTACAATTTGAGCGAACTTAAATTTGAGCGTTCCAAACAAGTTGAAGAAGACGATAAAGAAGAAGATTCGGAAGAATAATTTTATAAAAAATACTATACAAAAATCAAATAATATGATATAATAATAAAGTAGTATTTTTAAATATATAAGGAGATAATGTAATTATGGCATATAAAATTACAGACAGTTGTATTTCTTGTGGTGCTTGTGCAGATGCTTGTCCCGTTCAAGCAATTACCGAAGGTGAAAGCCAATACGTAATTGATAAAGAAACTTGTATTTCTTGCGGTGCTTGTGCAGATACTTGCCCTGTAGGTGCTCCTGTTGACGAAGAATAATTAAAAAATGGCATTTTAAAATGCCATTTTTTTTTGAGAAAAATTATGGAAGTTATTGAAAGTTTAGAAATTGAAAATTACAAAATAGTTCAAGACGATACTTTATACCGTTTTACGAGTGACGCAGTTATTTTGTCACGTTTTATGAGCGTGAGAAAAAACGATATAGTGGCCGATTTTTGTAGCGGTAGCGGAATAGTAGGAATACATTATTACGCAATAAACAAGAACGCAAAATCGGTGGACCTTGTAGAAATTCAAGAAGAACTTGCAAATCTTTCAAAAAAGAGCATAGAACTTAACGGGCTTGAAAATATTTTTACGGTAATAAATAAGCCTATTCAAGAATTAGGAAACGAATACAACGGAAAATACACGTTAATATCGGTAAATCCGCCGTATAAAAAGGCGGGTAGCGGAGAGTATAGTCAAGATATAAAAAAGGCTATGTGTAAACACGAAATAACGGTAACGCAAGAAGAGATAATATCGGTAGCGTCAAAAAAACTTATGCACGGCGGAAGACTTTGTATGTGCCAAAGAATAGAGCGTTTTACCGACCTTATTGTAGAAATGCGAAAATGTGGTTTAGAGCCGAGTAGAATACAATTCGTAATAACCGATAAAAGTCCCGTTCCGTATTTGTTTTTAGTTGAAGGCGTAAAAGGAGTAAAACCGCAACTTAAAGTTCTTGAAAATTACGTAAATAAGGTGGACTAATGTTATATTTTGTTGCAACGCCGATAGGCAATTTAGACGATATGAGTTATAGAGCGGTAGAAACGCTTAAAAACGTTGATTTAATAGCGTGTGAAGACACACGTCACTCTTTAACTTTACTCAATAAATACGATATAAAAAAACCGCTTGTGGCGTATCATAAGTTCAACGAAAAAAGCAAAGCGGAAGAAATTATAAGCGAACTTGAAAGCGGAAAAAATATAGCGGTAATAAGCGATGCTGGTATGCCCGTTATTTCCGACCCGGGTAACGTTTTAAGCGTTTTGTTAAGGGAAAGAAATATTGATTATACCGTAATTCCGGGAGCGTCGGCGTGCTTGTCGGCTCTCATATTATCGGGACTAAACGCCGATAGATTTACCTTTATAGGTTTTATGCCGGAAAAGAAAAAAGATAGGGAAACTTTGCTTAAAAAGTACAAAAACGCCGAAGAAAGTTTGATATTTTACTCCGCTCCGCACGACATAAACGACGATTTAAAAGACTTATATAAGGCGTTTGGAAGTAGAAAAGTTTCGGCAGTTAAAGAGATAACCAAAATACACGAAACGGTTTACACTTTCAATTTGAAAAACGCTTATATAGAAGAACCCAAAGGGGAATTCGTAATAGTAGTTGAAGGTGCGAAAGAAGTTGAAACGGGAAAACAACTTTTAACCGAAAAAGAGCATATAGACCTATACTTATCAAGGGGCTATTCTAAAAAGGACGCTATTAAAAAGGTTGCGGAAGAAAGGGGAGTTTCTAAAAATTCTCTTTATAAATACACGATAGAAGATAACGAATAATAAAGTTTTATAAAAAAACGCTGTTTACTTAAACCGTAAACAGCGTTTAATTTTTTTAATTAGTCAACGTTAACGCCTTTTTTAAATTCTTTTAAAGAAATAAAGTAGAAAATAAACGAGTATGCTATATTGACGGTAAGCGATACTATTATAAGCGGTAAAAACGTTGTTTGCGTAAAGTTTGAACTGAAAAGTTCGCTTAAACCGCCCGTAATTAAAAATACGAGTAATTCCAAAATTATAGCGGAAAAAGTGTAAATTAAACAGCAAACTATAAAGCAAATAAAGCCTTTAAGTCCACGCTTTACGTTGTAATAATTCCCCTTAACGTAGCATAAAAACGCTATGCTTAAATAGGTGCAAATTTGAGAAAATAAGGTTAAAATAAGTAAAAATACAAATAAACCCGTTGAAATGTTAAGTTCCGAAAAACTGCTTGATAAGAATATATTTATTGTTTCCAAAAATTCTTTTGAATAATAAACTATAAATAAACTTATAAGGCTAACCACAGTTGCAAGCAAAATGATTATTAAACTTGAAAGGTATTTAGAAAGCAATAAACTTTCTTTTTCTACGGGTAAAGTATGCGTTAAATAACTTTGGTCTTTGTAAAAATTCGTGTAAAATCTTACTAAAATTTGTATAAAAGAATTTATAATGACGTTTGCAACCGCCGTTATCGTTAGCCCGTTAAAAATTGAAGATAATATTCTAAAAATTTGAAGGTCGTTTCCTAAACTTAACAGTCTTGCTATAATCGCAACGCTAACGGAAATTATATAGTAAATTTTAAGAAGTTTTAAAGGTTTTTTCAAATCGTATTTTAATAAGTATTTAATCATTTGAGTATTCTCCTAAAAATTTCCTCTATTGAAGAGTTCTCTTTTTCACGAAGTTCGTCTGCATTTGCCTTTAAAACTATTTTGCCTTTGTCTATAAATACCACTTCGTCAAGAATTTTTTCAATATCTCTTATCAAATGCGTGGTTATTATTAAACTTGCCCCGTCGTCAAAATTTGATAAAATCGTTTGCATAATATAATCACGGGTAGTAGGGTCAACGCCACCTAACGGTTCGTCAAGAATATAAAGTTTTGCGTGTCTTGACATAACTAAAATAAGTTGAAGTTTTTCCTTCATACCCTTGCTCATTTTAGATAACTTTTGATTTTCGTCAAGTTCTAAATCTTTTAAAAGTCTTTCCGCTTTTTTTCTGTCAAAATCTTTATAAAATTCTTCAAAGAAGGTAAAAGTTTCTTTTACCGTCATATCTTGTTCAAAATACGTTCTTTCGGGAAGATACGAAACTACCGCTTTCGTTTTCGTTCCAATCTTGTTGCCGTCAATTAAAATTTCGCCACTATCAAGGGTAAGTAAATCGTTTATAAGTTTTATCAAAGTAGTTTTTCCGCTACCGTTTTTTCCAAGTAAACCTATGATTTTACCGCTTTCAATATTTAGCGAAAGATTATCTATTACTACTTTTTTATCGTAACTTTTTGAAATGTTTTTTATTTCAACTAAACTCATTTTAATCTCCTTTTTTATTGATAATCTCTTTGATTTCTTCGTCCGTTACGCCTATTTTACTCATTTGAAGATAGAATTTTTTTATATTTTCGTTAATTATTTCTTCTTTTACCGAGTTTATTAAATTTGTGTTTTCCGTAACGAATTTTCCGTTGGTTCTTTCGGTGTAAATTAGCCCTAAATCTTCAAGTTCGTTAAGAGCCTTTTGAACGGTGTTAGGGTTCACTTCAAACCTGTATGAAAATTCTCTAACGGAAGGTAACTTTTGGTTAGGTAAGTATTTTTTTGATACTATATCTATCTTTATCTTTTCTATTATTTGTATAAATATAGGCTTGTCGTTTTCAAAATCAAAACTCATTTCTCTTTCCTTTACTGTATTACTTAACTAATACAATGATATACTTATTTTTTTAGTTTGTCAACAGTTTTTCGTAATAAAAAATGCACCTCAAAAAGTTTTTCACTCATCGTGTTCTAACTTTTGGGGTGCATTTATATAGTTGTTTGTATGATTTGATTAGTTTTTTTGCGTGGTAACAAGGCCACGCATAATGTTATCGGTTTTCTTTTTAATGTCGTTTTCGTTTGCTACTTTATAATTAGATTCAAGTTTAGTGAGATAATCATTTAGTATTTCTATCTTTTTCGTTAAATCATTATCTTTCTTTTCTTTAGAAAATAAAATATTTTTAGAATTTGAGGTGCTATTTTTTAAATCTTCCATGTTTGTGATAGTTGCTTTTACTTTTTCGATTTCTTCGGCAAACCAAGAAGACCCTCTATATAAAATACGGTAATATTCACCCGATGCTACCCATTCCAATAATTCTTTGGCTCGAAGAACAGTCCACGGGTGTGTCATATCTTTAAGCACCAATAATTTAACAACCTTATTGTAGGCGTTTTCGTCTAATTCCTTAAATTCTTTTGCTTGCTCCAAATAGGCTTTTATATCGTTTTCTCTCATAACCATATTGGGAAAACCGCCCAACTTGGCTAAAGCGGAAATAGCCGCTCTTAAATTTTGGCATACCAATAATCCAGTATGGTCGGCGGTTAACTCGGATTTTCTAAACCAGTCATAATATGCAATGGACAAAGCGTTAGCAACGAGGTCACTTACTAAATTTCCAACGATAGGGATATACGAAGTTCCAGCCCCGATTAAATCAATGATATAATTTCCTATAAGATGATATTGTGTATGCTCGCTTTTGATATGTCCTAATTCGTGTCCAATAATGAACATCAATTCATCGTGTGTTAAACGAGTTAAAAGGCTATCGTTTAAAACTAAAATAGGATTTTTTACACCGGTGGTGTATGCATTTAAAAATGGATCGTTGCGAATATAGATTTGAGGAATTTGTTCAAGTTCAAGAATACGACACGCCTCTTTTACACATTCGTAAACGTAGGGGTTTAATTCTTCGTTAACTCTAACAAAAGAACCGGTATTCATAATCGTTTCCACTTTATCAATACCAAATTCCAAAGCCGTTTTCATCACTTTATCAAATCCTTCGTTTAATTTTAAAGCGTTTAGATATTTCCCGTCCCTTTTATCTTGATACTCCATAGGGTTTAAATTCTTGATTTGATTTCCGTATTTAAATTTTCTATTTGCTGAAACATTTGAAATTTCTTCTTTTTTCTTCTTAAAAAATAATCCCATTTTCTTCCCCTTTTGTATTTATAATTTTTTTGTGTTAAAAACTTATAATTCAAAAACGTACCTTTAAATTATATATTTACATAATTGTATCATACCATTTGGTATAAAGTCAATGATTTTATACCGTTTGGTATAAAATGTGAAGTATGAATAAAAATTATATGAAAAAATTTGCAGAAAATTTAAAAGAATTATTGGGAGATATGTCTATTTCCGAGTTCGCTAAAAGGGTAAATATTCCGCAACCTACGGTGTCAAGGTATCTTGCTTGTCAACGGGAAATAACGTTGGGGAATTTATGTAAAATTGCCGATTACTTTGAAGAAGATATAGACGTGCTTTTAGGTAGAAAAGATTATTAAAAAGTAGTCTATATAAGATTTTATTTAAATTATTACTAAATTATAAAATAACCCGCTATATTTCGTTAAAATGCGAAATATAGCGGGTTATTAAATGTCAAAAATTATCTTAAAACCTTGTATTTTTCAAAAAAATCAACGGCTTTTTCGTAGCCGTAATTTGAAATATCTTCGTAAATTTTAAGTAGAGTGTTTCTAATATTTAAGTTTGAATCTTTATTAAGAGCGGAAACTACCGCTTTTTCGTAATTTTTTAAAATTTTAACGGAAAGGTTAGGTGCAAAATCAAACTTTTTATATTCGTCGTAAAAATCAAGTAAAAAATTGTAAGTTTCCGTCTTTGTTTTCGTGCTTGAATATTGAACGGTGCTAACGCACTCTAACGCAAAGAAAATTACGCCTAAAATCGTGAATACTATGCTTTCGTAAAAGAAGGAAATTATGCCGAAAGCAAGAGTAGGTATAATGAACGATAAGGACAAAATCAAGAATATTTTCTTTGCTTTTTCCGCTCTGTAATTTGCGGGAATACCGCTTTTTAAAAGTTCTTCAATTCTTAAAAATCTTTTTTCGCACTCTTGCTCGGCGTATTCGTTCAATTCTTCAACGGGAATTTGCGATTTGCGGTAGTAAGGGGTGTAAATTTTTTTGATATATTCTTTTTGCTCTTCGTTTGCGAAGTTTATAGCGTTTTCCAAATATTCGTAGTGCGTTTTGTCTTTTAAATCTTCAAAATTCTTGGTCTTAACGTAAACCATGCCTAAATAAATTCGGTAATCTACCGTTGATAATTTTAAAGCGTCCAAATAAGACTTTTCGGCGTTTTCGTAGTCTTCGTTATTAAGGTAGAATTCGCCTTGCTCTAAAAGTAAATCAACTTTGGCGTACGCTTCGCCGAGAGCCACTTTTTGATTTTCCGTTTCAATGCTTTTTAAACTTTTAAAGTATTTCGCACCTTGATTAGTGCTAAATTCTTTTTTACAGTTCTCACAAACGGTAACGTCAATATTTTCAGTTGTAAAAACTTGTCCGCAGTAAGGACATTTAACGGTAATTTTTTCCATATTATAGCCTTGAAATCATTTCGTTTAACAATTCAATATCGTCTAAAAGGTCTTTCGTTTTGGTGCTTATTCCTTCAAGATTAGTGCGAATTGTTATCAATGTATTTTTGTCTTTTTCTTTGTTTGCGGTACTGATTAAAATTCTAATTGGATTGATAGTCGTTCCGTAAGTTGTAAAATCGGTGTAAGATAGAGCGGTGTTAA
This sequence comes from Christensenellaceae bacterium, assembly GCA_045599025.1. Classification (GTDB taxonomy): domain Bacteria; phylum Bacillota; class Clostridia; order Christensenellales; family Borkfalkiaceae; genus HGM11412. The sequence continues at coordinate 20,960 of JAZRVG010000008.1, forward strand.
CAGCCTTGTCAATACTTTTTAAATTATAAAGCGAAGAAATATATTCGTTTACTATATAAAGTTCGTAGTTTCCGCTTTTATTTTTTTTGTATTCGTCAAACTCGCTTGAAGATAAAAAAACAGGGGAATATTTAACGACTTTTTCGTCGTTTTCGGCGTAAATGGAGCGTTCAATAAGCGTTCCTAAATTATAAACCGTTTCGTCCTTTAAATAGGCTTTTTCGGCGTAATTTAACGATAAGTTTTTGGCGTTTACTCTAAACGCCAAGTTGGAAATAATTTTAGGGCTTACCGCACCAACCAAAAAGAAGGTTGAAACGAAAAAAACCGTAACTATAAGTAAAGAAATAATTATAGGTTTAATTATATTTTCTTTTTTCATAATAAGCCCCCTTTTTAATATTCTATTAAAATAATAGCAAAATACTCAAAAAAAATCAACTGTATATAAAAAACTTTTTAATATGCGGTAATTTTAGCATAATTTTTAATTAAAAAAAATAAACTA
>JAZRVG010000009.1:0-5785 GCA_045599025.1 Christensenellaceae bacterium
ACATTAAAATATAATAACCTGTTAAATTAAAATATAAAGTATATTAAAAGCGGTTAAGCATAGTTTTTGGTTTTAAATGCAATATTAAAAACTAAAAATGTTTATTGTATTTTAAATAACAATAATTAAACACTAAAACTAACTTGGTTTTAGTGTTTAAAGTAAAATAAAAGCACCTAAACGGTGCTTTTAGTATTTATTTGATATTTAATAGATTATTTAACGAAAATACCGACTATTTTACTTAAAATAGGCGAGAATTTGATTAGCGCTTGGTTTAAGTAACACGGAATTTCTTGTTCGTTTGCATTTATAGGTTGTAAGAAAGAGTTAATATTAACGAATACACTTACAATAGTTAAAGCAATTAAAATTATTGCAAAAATTTTAACAACACCGAATACACCGCCAAGTAATTTATCAATGGTTTTAATAAACGGTAATTTAACGATTTTATAAACGATTTTCTTAACGATAGCAAGAACGATTAAAGCGCCGAGCGTGATAGCAACGAAACTTATTGCATTTAACATAATTCCTGCAATAGTATCTATGATTTTTTCAAAATCAATAGAATTTTGAATCATATAATCGGCAATAGGTTCATGTAAGAATTCCGGAATAGTAGTATTTTCTTTTAATGCTTGTAAAATAGCATCTTTCGTGTTTTCGGCGGTTAATTCCGAACTGCTTACGAATTTTTCCGCCCAAGTTCTTACTACTTCGTAAAATTTAGGAACTTTTTCTTTAATAACTTCACTTAACTTTGGTGCTAAGAAATAAGCAAGAACTAAACAAGCAATAATTCCTATTAAAGAAAGAACTTGTTTTGCAAAACCTTTTGAAATGCCAACTATAAGAGCAATAACCAAAAGAACTACTGCAATTATATCAAGCAAAGCAACCGAAAATTCACCAAAAGTGAAAAAGGTTGGTATTGATAATAAATTAAACATAACACTCCTTTAAAATAAATAAAATAACTTATAATGATTATACCACTATATACTAAACGTGTCAAATATTAGTGAAAAATAATTGTATATATAGTTTAATTTTTATGTAAACGGTCAAAAATAAAAATATGAACAACTTCGTATTTAAAGTAAACGATTACGATTGTGAGAACGGCATATACAACGCCTTAAAAATACTTTACAGAACATATTCCCCCGTTATTATATGCGTAGGCTCCGACCTTGTTGTAGGCGATACGTTAGGACCTTTTATAGGAACTTTACTGCAAAGCGCATTAAAAGGAAAGGCTTTTATTTACGGAACGTTAGATAGTCCTATTACCGCAAAAGAAATTAGCGCTATCAAAAAAACGGTAAAAACATTGCACCCTAACTCAAAAATTTTAGTAATTGACGCTGCGGTAGGAAAAAGTGAAGATATAGGACTAATTAAAGTAATAAACGGTGGGATAAAACCCGGACTTGGCGTAAATAAAAATCTTGACGAGATAGGCGACGTTTCTATAATAGGTATAGTATCTAAACGGGAACTAACCGGAAACGCTTTACTTAACGATACGAGATTTTCAACCGTTTACGGTATGGCAAAAGCCATAACGGGCGGAATAAGTAAATATATTTAATTATTGCATATATAGAAAAAATTAAACTTAAAAATAAAAAAAATTACCGTAGTTAAATTTACTACGGTAATTATATTATATTTTATTTAATTATTATTTATTTTCGTCCTTAAAACTGTTGCCTAAAAAAGTACCGAAACCGCTTGTTTTTTTAGTGATTTTAATCATATCACTTTTGAAACCGCTTTTACTTCCGCCTTTTCTGTTATTAAGTTTGCGGTCACGCTTTTCGTAAGGTTTGATATTATCGGGAGTTATAACAACGTATCTGTTCGGTTCAACCCCTTGACTTTCCGTTTTAATACCAGTTCTTTCGGATAAAGCCGAGTGAATAATTCTTCTTTCAAACGGATTCATAGGTTCAAGTTTAACAGGTCTTCCTATTCTTTCCGCTTTATCTGCAAGTCTGTTTGCAAGAGTTTTTAAAGTTTCTTCACGTTTATCTCTGTAATTTTCGCAATCAACTACAACTCTCTTGTAGTCTTCGTTACCGATATTTGCAACTGCACCTGCCAAAGTTTGAATAGCGTCAAGCATTTCTCCACGATAACCTATTAAAGATGCCGATTCTGTTGTTAAAACGTTAATAATGATTTTATTATTTTCGGTATCTTCTTTAATTTCGGTAGTTGCGGGAACGTTTAAATGTTCAAATAAACCTTCCAAAAATTTAACTGCACGTGTAATATCGTCAACTTTAACTTCTACACCGATTTTTGCTTTTTTACCGCCTAAACCTAAAACTCCTTTTGAGCCTTCTTCTATAACGGTGATTTCGGCGTCTTCTTTGCTTATGTTCAATTCTTTAAGAGCGGTTTCTATTGCTTGTTCAACCGTCTTGCCTGTAAAATATTCCATTATACACCTCAATCTTTTTTATTCTTTAAGATATGTCCGTATCTTTTTTGATACTCGTTTTCTGCATCAATTTCCGCTTGTTTTTTGAACTTCTTTTCAACTATTTTGTTAATTAAAACCGTTGAACCCGTACTAAATAACGTACTTACTACCAAGTAAAGAGAGAAGGACGCCGAATACATGAAGGCGAAGAAACCGAACATAATAGGCATCATCCAAGTCATTATTTTAGTAGTTTGAGCGGCTTGACCGTTTGCACCGTCAACCGATTGAAGTTCAAGTTGAGTTTTTTGAGTTTTATTCATAACAAGTTGTGATAAAAGCATCAAACCTATTGATAAAACTACCAAAATCAAGTAACCGTTACGAGAATTTTTAACTTCGTCAAGTTTTGAAGAACCGGTAAGTAATTCGTAAGCGGTTTCAGACTTAATTTCGGAATTAGAAATAGTAGTTGATTTACAACCTTTTGAATAAGTGAAGATTTTTTCGTAGTCTTGTTTAGCAATAAACGCTTTTTTCCACGGTAAGTCTTCAATCCAAATATTTTTTATCCATAAAAATTCGGATTTTTTAGAATTTTCAAAATAACTGTCTGCAGCGTCGTCTTGAGCCTTATTTATTACTTCTTCTTGGTCACCGCTTAAAACGAAAATTTTAATTAAAGAAGAATCTTTATCTTTTAAAAAGTTATCAACTTCTTCAATAGATAAACTTACGCCGTAATCTTTAAGAATATTATCGTTTTCGTCTTTAACCACGGTTTTATCACTTGAAACAACGGAATAGTTGTAAGCCGTTGCCATATTATTAAAAGTTTCAACTTTCGTGTAAGAAGAATATTGGTTAAAAGCCGTAATAACTATAATAAAGAAAACGAGAGTGAAAAGAGTCGGTAAACATGCGGCAAAAGGAGAATAACCTTCCTTTTTTTGAAGAGCCATCATTTTTTGGTTATATAACTCTTTATTGTTAGCGTACTGTTTTTGAAGTCTTTCAAGTTCAGGACGCATTTTTTCCATTTTAATAGCGTTTTTCTTGTTTGAAATTCTTGAATAGATATCAAACGGAAGCGGAATAATTTTTAAAAGCAACGAGAATATTAAAATACCTATTGCAATAAATCCGCCGAACGAGAAAAAGTTTATTACGTTACTTACAAATTTCGTAAGACCCGTTAAAGGAACGTTTCCGAGAGCGGAATAGAAAGTAATTTGAACTTCACTTTCTAATAAATTCAATAAATTCATAGTAAACCTTTTATAAAACCCATTTTAATTTTTCAAAACTGTCCGGAACGGGGTCAAAACCACCTTTGTTTAGAGAATTACAACGAAGAATACGCCATATAATTAAACCTATGGCGATAAAAATATTCCGTTTTTTTAATGCTTCCAAAGCGTACGCCGAACAAGTGGGAGTGAAAATACAATGCGACCTTAAAATATGAGTAAAAAATTTTCTATATACATTTACTAAAAATATCAAAAATTTTTTAATCATTTATAATATTTCCTTTTTTCAAGCAATATTTCAAATCGTTTAAAAAAACATTGTATTCGTAAGTATCTTTAACTTTTGGTAATATAACGATATAGTAGTTACCGTTAATTTGTTTCAAAAAAGATTTAAAAGCCGAACGTAATAACCTTTTTATACGGTTTCTTACAACGGCTTTTCCATGCTTTTTACTTAAACTTATTCCAAATTTTAAAGAGTTGTTTTTTAAATAAATTACCGTTAACGATTTTGAATAAATTCTGTTTCCTTTATTGAACAAAATATCAAAATCTTTTTGTTTTTTTAATCTAATTTCCAAGGTAATTAAGCCGAAAGTTTATGACGGCCTTTTTGTCTTCTTCTCTTTAAAACGTTTCTACCGTTTTTGCTTGCCATTCTTTTTCTAAATCCGTGTACTTTACTTCTTTGTCTTTTTTTAGGTTGATATGTTCTTTTCATATATAAAACTCCTGTTTTTATTTTATAAACTATCTTGTATTATAACTTTATTTAAATAATTTGTCAACTTTTTATCAAGCGTTTATTCTAAGCGGTAAAACTAAATATAAGAAATCGTCACCATAGAAAGGTTTAATTACGCAAGGATTGATTTTTAAGTTAAAATGAAGGTTAATAAATTCGTCGTCAATAACTTTAATACAATCTGTTAAAAATTTTGAATTAAATGCAATTTGAAGGTCTTTTCCTTCCAAAGTTATTAAAACGTTTTCACTCATATTACCAACTTCACTACTTGCGGAAACAGTCATATAAGATTCTTTAACGTCAAGTTTAACAATTTTGTTTTTATCGTTTGCAACGATAGACGCTCTGTCTATTGCTGATAAAAGAGCATTTTTATTAACTCTTACAACAGATAAAAATTCGTTTTTAATTATATTTTTATAATCTATGTATTCGCCTTCAAGTAATCTTGAAATTAAAACGGTTCCGTTTACTTCACACATTAAAACGTTCTTTTGAACGATAATGGTAAGCATATCTTCGTCGTTTTCCAAAATTCTAACTATTTCGTTTAAAGTTCTTGAAGAAACTACAATTTTAAAGTTTTCGGTTTTTTCTTCAATTTTCTTTCTGCAAATAGCCAAACGGAAACCGTCAAGTGCTACGGAAGAAATCTTATCGTCTTCAATTTCAAGTAAGCAACCTTTTAAAAGCGGTCTTGCATCGTCTTGTGAACAAGCAAAACTCGTTTTGTTTATAAGTTCTTTAAAATCTTTTTGTTTTATAGTGAAAGATTTTTCTCTTATTTCTTTATTTATTATAGGAAATTCTTCAACCGGTAAAGTTTGAATATAACCTTCGTTTGAAGAATAACAAATTTTAAGCCTGTCTTCTTCTAAAGAAAGTTCAATAGAATCTTCGTTTTCAAGTCTTTTGGTAAATTCCGAAAAAAGTTTACCTTGAACTACCGTTTCTCCTTCAATAAAAGTTTCACAAGGAATAGTCTTTTCAATAGAAATTTCTGTATCGGTAGCAGTTAAAATAAGTTCGTCCCCTTTAACAGACAATTTAATACCTTCTAAAACGGGATTAGTAGTTTTAGTGGAAATTGCCTTTGCAACTTTCAAAACTGCATTTGAAAGGTCTAAACCGTTAACGGTTATTTTCATAATATATATTCTCCTTTTTATAAAAGTTAGTATTAGTAGATAGCGTTAATATGTTGATAACTTTATTTTATTGTTAAAATTTACGATAAAATCAATAATTTTTAATATTTAATATAAGTTGATAAAAAGTTAAAAAAACGTAAATAAGTAAAGTTATGAACAATTATATTTATAAAAAAATCAACTGTATATA
>JAZRVG010000010.1:0-4638 GCA_045599025.1 Christensenellaceae bacterium
AACAACAAAAAGAATAATGCCATATTCATTATTATTAAGGTAACCGCACCTATAATAATTAAAACGATAGAAAAAGTTGAAAGTTGAGTAATAAAATTAGGAAGAACTATAAAGCCTATCAAAAAGCAAAACAAGTTAGTTAAAGTACAAGCAATATAGTCTAAAATTAGCGAAGTTGTAACGCCTGCAACCGATATTTTATCTTTTAACATAAAATAAATCATGGCAGGTTGACCACCCGAAGTAAACGGAGTTATTGCCGAAAAATAAATATCGGCGGAAGAATATAATAAATATCTTCCTTTCCCCTTATATTCGGGACAAATAACTTTAATTATCGCCTTTAAAGTAAATGCCTCAAATAAAATATTAGCAAACGTAGCGACAATGGCAAGTATTAGCCAAATCTTATTAGAATTTATAAAATCGTTTAACAAATCTTTTCCGTCAAACGAACTTGATTGTGAAATAACGGTCCATACAGTTAGTACTGTTATTAAAATAAACAACACTAACCATAGCCATCTATTTTTTTTCATAATAAATTTTACTCCAAATCGGTTATTTATTATATTGTAATTTTTAATAAATATATAATAAATTTCTCATTTGTTTTATGTATTATATCATAAAAAACTTAAACTGTCTATGAGAATATTACAAAAACGGTACCGGTAACTAAAACTCAATTTTTTCAAACGGTTAAAAAAACAATAACGGCGTGGATTTTTCCACGCCGTTAATTTAGATTTATCTTTCTTCTCTAAAATAGTTTACACCTAAACTTGCCGGCGGTTGAACTTTTTTGCTACCGACGATACTTACTAAAAGTAAAACGAGAACGGTAACGATGTAAGGTATTAAACCGAACAATGCGTTTTGCGATGCCGTTAAAGGTACTTTTATTATTGATTTTAACGAATCTAAAACACCGAATATAATTGAACCGAAAATTGCAAGAGACGGACGCCACAAACTAAATATTACGAGCGCTATTGAAAGCCAACCGTAAGATTCTACTGCAACGTAACTTTCGTAAAGACCTTGAACGTAGTCCATAACGTAGAACATTCCACCGATTCCCGCAATTCCGCTACCTATTAAAATTGCAAGATATTTATACCTGTCAACCTTAATACCAACGGCGTCGGCGGCACTAGGATTTTCGCCTACCGCTCTTAATCTTAAACCGATTTTCGTTTTCTTTAAAATTAACGACGCAACTACGGCAATTAAAATTGCCAAATAAACAAGCAAACCGTAAGATAAGAACAATTTACCAAACCAACCGAGTTTATCGGCAAAAGGAAGAGTTTTTGCAATATAGGTACTTGCCACGCTAAAATTTTCACGTTTAACGTAGTTATCCATCATAAATTGAGTAAAACCTGCACCGAAAGTGGTTAACGCCAAGCCCGTAATATTTTGGTTACATTTTAAAGAAACCGTTAAAAATGAATAAATAGCACCGAGTAATGCCGCAAACAAGAACGCCATTAAAACTGCTATTAAAATAAGCAAAATATAATTTGGCTTGCTTGGGTCGTTGAGCGTTGCCATATAAAGAGATACGCCTAAACAACCACCTGCCGTTCCCGCACACATAATTCCCGGAATACCAAGGTTTAAATGCCCCGATTTTTCAGTAATAATTTCGCCTACGCAACCGTAAATAAACACCGAAGAAAATCTAATTGCACTTTGCAATAAAGTTAACATATTTAGTCTCCCTCCTTTTTATTTTTTTTACGGAATAATAATTTATATTCAATAAAGAACGCACACGCTATTATGAAGAAATAAACTAAACCGATTACCAAGTTTGCCGTAGAATCGTTTGTCATCCAGAAATCCATTCTTACCTGTTGCATACCTTTCGTTATCATAGCAACCAAAGCACAAGTAAGGATAATAAATACGGGGTTACACCTAGCAAGCCAAGTGGTCATTATAGCGGTAAAGCCCATATTGTTTACGGTGTTGGTACCTATCGTGTAACTCATAGCCCCCGTTAAAAGCAAGCCTACGATACCGCAAATTGCTCCCGAAAGAACGAGTGTTCTTATAATAACCTTTTTAACGTTTATACCGATATATTTAGCCGTATTCGGGCTATCGCCTACTACCGAAAGTTCATAGCCGTGTTTACTGTGTTTAAGATATATAGTAATGAAAACGGCAACGAGAGCACAAACTAAAATAATAAGTAAGTGTTGATTGTAGATATTAGGAATTCTTCCGTGTTCAAGCGGTTTTAAAACACCCGAACCGCCTTTAACCCATTTAGCAATAAAATAGGTTACCAAACCTTCCGCAATATAATTCATCATTAAGGTTAAAAGTGATTCGTTAGTATTGAAAAACGCTTTGCATAAAGCAGGAAGAACCGCCCATAACGCACCTGCCGTAATACTTGCTACTACGCTACATAAAATTATAACGGTATCGCTTACGTTTTTATTTCCCAAGTAGTACATACATGCAACCGTTGCAAGACCACCTATTAACACTTGTCCGTTAGCACCTAAATTCCAAAACTTCATTTTAAAGGCAGGGACTATTGCCATAGAAACGCCTACCAAAAGTGCCGTTTCTTGCAGGAATACCCAAATTTTTCTTTGAGTTCCCAAAACACCGTCAAACAATGAAGTGAAAAACATTACGGGATTTCCTTCGCCCTTTGACGCAAGTGTACATATTACACCGCCCAAAGCAAGAGCAATAAATACGGATACGAAATATATTAAGCACTTTTTAAGTTTGGAAATACTGTTTCTTTTAACAATATGAAATAAAGGTTCGTGAACCGTTGAATTATTAGTCATTACTACTTACCTCCGTTTCTTCGTTTTGTTTTTCTTCCGCTTGTTTCCACTCGTCTTCCGTAAGGTTACTGTCCTTTGCCCTACCAAATTCTTTTTCCTTTTTAACTTCGGTTAAGTCAAGAGAACCCGTCATCATTAAACCGAGTTCTTCTTTTGTAGTTTTTTCGGCGTGAACGATACCCATATTTTTACCGTGACAAAGTACCATAATTTTGTCGCAAAGAGCAAGCATAACGTCAAGGTCTTCACCTATAAATAAAACGCCTGCCCCCAACATCTTTTGTTCGTTTAAAATATTGTATATAGCGTAAGAAGAGTTGATATCAAGGCCACGAACGGGATATGCCGTAATTATTACGTTTGGCGAAGATTCAATTTCACGCCCTACCAAAACTTTTTGAACGTTACCGCCCGAAAGTCTACGAACGGGAGTTTCGGTTGAAGGAGTTGATATTTCAAGTTTTTCTATAAGTTTTTTTGCTTGTTCTCTCGCTTTGTTTCTGTCAACGAAAGGACCTTTGCCTTCGTTATAAGTTTTAAGCATCATATTATCGGTTATAGAAAACGACGGAGCAAGTCCCATACCTAATCTGTCTTCGGGAATAAAACTCATTGATATTCCCTTTTTAATAATTTCCTTTACGGGAAGACCTATGATATTTTCGCCCTTATGCATTATTAAACCGCCGTTTATCTTACGTAAACCCGCAATCGCTTCGCAAAGTTCTTTTTGTCCGCAACCGGCAACGCCTGCAACGCCTAAAATTTCTCCGCTACGAATATAAAAACTTACGTTTTCTATAGCACGGCTTCCGTCGTCCTTTTTAACTAATAAATCACGAATTTCCAAAAGCGGTTTTTTAACTTCGCATTTCGTTCTTTCAATTTTAAGGTCAATTTTTTTACCTACCATCATTTCCGTAAGTTCTTTTTCGGAAGTTTTATCGGTATCAACGGTGGTAATATATTCGCCCTTTCTTAAAATGGCAACTTTATCGGAAATTTCCATTACTTCGTTGAGTTTATGCGTAATTATGATAATTGCTTTGCCTTCCGATTTCATTTTTCTTAAAACGTTAAAAAGTTTTTGAGTTTCCTGCGGAGTTAAAACTGCGGTTGGCTCGTCAAGAATTAAAACGTCCGCCCCACGGTATAAAACTTTAAGAATTTCTACCGTTTGCTTTTCGGAAACGGACATATTATAAATAAGTTTTTTTACGTCTATATCAAAACCGTATTGTTTAGATATTTCGGCAACACGGTTATTTGCTTCTTTTCCATTATATTTTGCCCCGTCGTTTACACCTAAAATGATATTTTCGGTGGCAGAAAAAATATCAACAAGTTTAAAATGTTGGTGTATCATACCTATTTTGTATTTGAACGCATCTTCGGGAGAGTTGATATGAGCCACTTCTCCGTTAATGAATATTTGACCTTCTTCGGGAGCGTATATACCCGAAATAATATTCATAAGCGTCGTTTTACCCGAACCGTTTTCGCCTAAAATTGCAAGTATTTCGTTTTTGTTTACCTTTAAATTAACGTTCTTATTAGCAACGGTTTTGCCAAAAGTCTTGGTAATATTTTTAAGTTCAATAGCAATTTGGTTTTCCAAGAACCCGTCCTCCATTATAAAAGTTTGCTATAAATAAATGGCATAAGCGGAGTAAAAACTCCGCCTATGCTATATTAAATTTAGAATAATTTTTTCAAATTAGTCTTCGGTATATTCAACGTCATCACCGATAGATATACCGTCAATTACGATATCAAAGTAAGGAGCAGAACGTAAACCGCTTTCATTGAAGTA
>JAZRVG010000011.1:0-5980 GCA_045599025.1 Christensenellaceae bacterium
AAAAATCATTTATATTGTCTTTCCCTATATCTTGAACTTTTTTATTTTCGTATTGTAAAAAAGTTAGGTATATATAAATTAACTTTTCTTTATATTTCATCTTTCTATCAAAAAAACAGGCTACAATCATAGAGGCAACAACGCCTCCAACAATGCTTATACTTAAATTTAACAAAATCTCTAAAATATTCATTAGTCTCCGTTTAATGTAACTATTTATTCTTTTTGATTCATCTATTACTATAATAGGAGTATAGTTTTTGTAAATTAGTTCACCAATTAAACAGTAATATAAAATTATACTCGATAATAACAACAAAAGGAATTGCATTTGCTGTAAAATTATGGTAAAATATATAAAGAATAATCATCTATTATAGTAATCAATGTACATTTTCTTACTTGCTTTTTATCGTAAAAGCGAGTTTTTTATTGCAGTTTTTTACCCTAAAATTTTACCGAGTTTATTCATCATTTCGGCTTTGTGTTCAATCATAGAATGAACATATCTATTAAGCGTAACAGTTGGATTTTTATGCCCTAAAATTTCCGATAAAGTCTTTACGTCCATACCGCACTCTAACGCACGGGTTGCAAAAGTATGTCTTAATGAGTGAAAGCCTTTATGCTGGATTTTCAACCTTTTTAGTAATAGTTCAAAAGTTCTTTGATGCGACCTAACCGAAATATCTTTACCGTTATTTGCCACTATAAACTCGCATTTACTATTCCGTTTATGTTCCTTTAAAAGTGGTATTATTTGTTTTGGTAACGGGATTATTCTTCTTGAAGAAACCGTCTTTGGTGTGTCTATAATTTTCGTAAAATTACCACTTTTATCTTTCCCGTCGTAACAAGTTTTGTTTACGTTAATTATTCTTCTATTAAAATCAACATCTTCCCATTTTAGCGACAGTAATTCGCCAATACGAAGTCCACTATATAAGCACAAGATTATTCCAAAAAGTTTTTGTTTTTTACCGTTCAACACATAATTTTCTATTTTCTTTTGCTCTTGTAATGAAAAACAAGAAACTTCTTTTTCTTGTGTTTTCGGTCGTTTTAATCTATCAAAGGTATATTCTTTTATTTCGCCCATAGTAAAAGCAAGTTTTAACGAACTTTGTATTACTGTGATTATCCCGTTCACGCTATTAGAAGACAACCCTCGTCCCGTTTTGATATTTCCGTTTTGTAATAACTGCGTTACGTATTGTTGCACTAATATAGGCGATAATTCGTTTAGTTCGTAGCCTCCGAGTTCTTTTACGATATGTTTTTCTACAATTTCAGAATACCTATTAAAAGTTCTTTGTTTCGTTGACGGCTTTATATAGTTATCAAGCCAAATATTTAACCAATCTTTATATTTCATTTTTAAGCCTCCTATAAATATTTTACGACATTCAATCGATGTCGTGTTTTTATATAGAACGCTTTTATATAACGCAAATAATTCACAACAAAAAAAATCAGATCCCGTTTGGAATCTGATTTTTTCTCGCTTAAAAGTGCAATTTCTTAAAAATTTTATTATTTCAAAAAATCCCTAAAGAAGAGTGCTTTTTCGCCAACTTTTTTGTTTTTAATATTTAACTGCGTATTTCTTTTGGTAGTCTTCAAAAGTCGTCTTAAACAAGGAATCGTTTTTTCTCGTTTTACGTAGTGAATCGTGCAAATTCAAATTACCGCTTTTCTTATCAATAACGCAACCGCCTATATTTGAACAATGGTCTGCAATTCTTTCCAAATTTATAAGTAAATCTTCCCAAATAAAACCTGCGGTCTCGGTACATTTGCCTTGTTGTAATCTCAAAATATGGCTTTCTCTTAAAATATCTCTCAATTTGTCTATTACTTGTTCAAGCGGTTCTATTTTTTGTGCCGTTGATAAATCTTCCGATTCGTAAGATTTTACCGATAAAGAAAGTATTTCTTTTACCGCTAAAATTATAGTTGTCAATTCGGTTTTTGCTACGTCGGAAAATACTATTTTCTTTTCCTTCATTTCTTCCGCCGACTCTAATATGTTTAAAGAGTGGTCTGCAATTCTTTCGTAGTCGCCGATAAGTTTTAAAATTTCGGTTATTTCCATACTTACTTTTTCGCTCGTTTGTCTTGCGGAAAGTTTAATGGCGTAAGAAGAAATCATATCTTCGTACTCGTCCGTTTTTTCTTCCGCTTCACGAACGATTTTTGCTTTTTCTTCGGAATATTCTTCCACGCAATCAACGGAGTTTTTCAAAGCGGTAACGGAATAGTTTGCCATTGTAAGAACAAGCATACGGCAACGCTCTAACGCAAGGCGTGGAGTTACAAGTAATCTTTCGTCCAAAGTAACCGTACGTTCTTGTTTGTTTGAATCGGGAATAATCTTGCACGCTAATTTTTCCAAAATTCCGCCCATAGGTAAAAGTATAACAGTGCAAAGAACGTTAAATACCGTATGAACTACCGCAATTCCGTACATTGTTGCGGATTCGTTCAATATAGGTAACGGAACTATTGCTTTTACAACGCAATATACCGTAAGTAAAACGGCTGCACCTATAATATTGAACGATAAGTGTACGAAAGCCGAACGTTTTGCGTTTTTGTTAGCGCCTATTGAAGATATAATAGCGGTAACGCACGTTCCTATATTTTGTCCCATAATAATAGGAATAGCCGCACCGAAAGAAACGCTACCCGTTACGGCAAGAGCCTGTAAAATACCTACCGACGCCGAACTTGATTGAATAATTGCCGTTAAAACCATACCTGCAAGAACACCTAAAACGGGGTTTTTGAAAGCGACGAATAAATTGGTAAATTCGGGAACGTTTTTTAAAACGGAAACTGCCGAAGACATTGTTTCCATACCGAACATAAGCGTTGAAAAACCGAGTAAAACGGTAGATACCGTTTTCTTTTTGTTAGACTTTGAAAACATCATAAGCCCAACGCCTATTAAAGCGAGAATAGGTGAAAACGAAGTAGGTTTTAAAAGTTGAATAAAAATACTTTTTCCGTCTATACCGCTTAAAGATAAAATCCAAGAAGTGATAGTAGTTCCAACGTTTGCCCCCATAATAACGTTGACGGCTTGTCTTAATTCCATTAAACCGGAGTTTACAAACCCCACCACCATTACCGTTGTGGCAGAAGAACTTTGTATTACGGCGGTAACGCCTGCTCCCGTTAAAAAGCCCGTTGCCTTGTTAGTTGTCATTTTTCCAAGTAGGTTTTTGAGATTTCCCCCTGCACTCCGCTCTAACGCTTCACTCATTACGTGCATACCGAAAAGAAATAAACTCATACCGCCTATCATTGTAAGTACGTTAAATATTGTCATAAAATCTCCTTTTATTTTTAATACCGATATAATTATAGCCAAAAAAAAGGAAACGCACTACCACGTTCCCTTTAAGATTTTGTAAAATATTTGTAAAGTCGTTAGTTTTTATTGAAAATTACGCTAACCGTAGTGCCTTCGTTTAAAATTGAGTGAATTTTAATTTCCGCACCTAAAATTTTGCAAGCGTGTTTAACTATTGAAAGTCCTAACCCCGTACCTCCAACCGATTTTGAACGACTTTTATCTACACGGTAAAAACGTTCAAAAACCCGCTCAATAGATTCGTTTGGAATACCTATTCCCGTATCTTTTATTTTTAAAACTACTTTCGTGTTTTCTTCTTTTAACGAAACGGAAACGACGCCGTTTTCCTTGTTGTATTTAATTGCATTGTCTATAAGGTTAAATAAAACTACGTTTACAAGGCGTGGAACGGCTAAAATATTAACCGAAGTTCCATAAGCCGAAAGTGAAACTTTTGCTTTTTCCGCTTGCCCTTTTAAAGAACGCACCGTTTCTTGAACGTTTTCAAAAAGGTCTATCATTTCAAACACAAAATCATTGTTTTCTTCCAAAGAAGATAAATGAATAATATCTTCAACCAAAGTTATCATTCGTTTAGATTCACTGTAAATTTGATTTACGAATTCAAGTTTGTCTTGTTCTTTTACAAGTCCGTTTACAAGAAGTTCCGCCCTACCCGATATTGATTGTAAAGGCGTTTTAAGTTCGTGAGAAACGTTTGAAGTAAATTCTCGCCTTAACCGTTCCGCTTGGTATTTATCGGAAACGTCTTGCAATAAAACGACCGCACCTTGTTCTTTTATAGGTGTAATTTCTACGTTATAAACCTTGTTTTTAAATTCTAATACCGAACTTGATAAAACGTTTTCTATTTTAACGCCTTGTTTTAAAAGATTAGTTGCAACTCTGTTCGTGATTAAAACGTTATTGCTTTCGCCTAAAAGAATAAGTCCTTCCTTCATACCGAAAGTTACTGCGTTAAACTCGTCCTTTCTTCTTTTTAGTTCCTCTTCTTGACACCTTATTGAAATTTGTTGTTGTTCAAGGCGTGAAAGTAAAGGTATCAATTCTTTATATTTAACGTTAACCGTAGGTTCGTCTAAATTTATATCGTTTAGCGGTTTCACTAATTTTTTTGAAATTTGGTAGGAAATAAGAACGCAAGCCCCGATAATCAAAAGAGAAAAAAATATTATAGGGTATAGCATTTTTAATAAAAGCATAACTACGCTATCGTGCGAAACGCTTAATCTTAATACAGTTTCGTTTGTAAGTAATTTTGCACAGTAATATTGTCTTGAAGTGATAGTTTTTGAATACCTTGAACTTTCGGCAAAACCCGTTTCAAACGCTTTTTTAATTTCTTCACGGTCAAGATGGCTATCTAAATTTTCCACTTCGGAAGAACTGTCGTATAATACTTTCCCCGTTTTGTCTATCCAAGTAATACGGTAGCCGTCGGTTTTAAAATTCGTAAAATAATCGTTACCTAATTTTTCTACGGCGTTTGCAACCATTACCGTTTCTTTTTTTAGTTCCGATTTCGTTTGATTTTGCAAATTGTCGTAAAACACGCCTATCGTAATGGCAATTATTACAAAATACAAAATGATTACGAAACCGAAAACGTACTTAAATATTCGTTTCGTCATAAATATTCTCCAATTTGTAACCGAACCCACGTACCGTTTGTAAATTTTCGCCGTACTTTTTTAGTTTTGAACGTAAAGTTCCCACGTGCACGTCAACCGTTCGGCTTTCGCCTAAAAAGTTTTCGCCCCAAATTTTATTTAAAAGTTCGTCACGGGGAAAAACCTTTCCTTTATTTTGTAAGAATAAACGCAAAAGTTCATACTCTTTTACCGTAAGAATTATAGGCGTTTCGTCAATTTTTACGGAGCGTTCGTAATGGTTTAAAACAAGCGTTCCAAAAGAATATATTTCGCTTTCGCTTGACTTTTGGTATCTTCTTAAAACTGCTTTTACCCGTGATACCATTTCAAGCATACCGAAAGGTTTTGCTAAATAATCGTCTGCACCAAGGTCAAGACCGATAACCTTATCATATTCCGTTCCTTTCGCCGTTGCCATTATTACCGGAATATCTTTGGTGTTTTTATCTTTTTTTAATTCTTTTAAAATAGTTATACCGTCCGTTTGCGGTAGCATAATATCTAAAATTATCAAGTTTGGCAAAGCCTTTTTTAACTCTTCCCAAAAATTTGACGGCTTTTCAAAACCTTGAACTTCAAACCCCGAAACGCTTAAAGTATAGGTCATCATATTTCTTATATTTTCGTCGTCTTCCACAAGATAAATCATAAGATTATTCTCCTTTTAAATACATTATATCATATCTTTTGCAAATAAAAATTATTAACTGTGTAAAATTTTCGTAAAATTTATAATAAAAATCCACGGGTGAACCCATGGATTTTCAATTTAGGGTAAAACCCTTTGTTCTAGCAACGCATAAAATGCGTAGTCCACACGCAAATTGCAAATCATTTTTTCTTTTTACTGAACGGATCTACCGTTTCTTGCATTGTCATTTGTTCTACTTTTCTATCTTCGCTCAATTGATTTGCAATGTATTCTTTTATTTTTTTCGTGTTCTTA
>JAZRVG010000012.1:0-2138 GCA_045599025.1 Christensenellaceae bacterium
TAAAAACAAAGAAGATAAAATTGGCAATTTTAAGCATGTTTATTTTAATTGGTGCTAGTTTAAGCTTATTATCAATAAATACTGTAGAAACTTTTGCGGCAACAACGCCAAAATATAGAATAGAATATAATTACGATGCAAAATGTAACGGTTATTCACAAGCAACAGGAAAGTCTTATAACTACGCTACGAAAATTTCCGCAACTGCAAATCAAGATTTTTGTATATACATAACCGGAGATTCAAGCACTGGAACACAAAAAGATATAGCAATAGGTTCTGTGTTTAATTTTAAAAATATCAATATTTCCACAACATTATCTACAAATAATATTACGGTGTATGATACGAATAATTATCCCGTTTTTAGTGGAAACGGAACATCGGTAAGTGGGACTATAAATGACGGTAATTATACTTTAAAGTGTTCATATACTTGGAGTAAGACGTCAAGGGGTGTTACTACAACATGGGTGTATTATTTTGATACCGCATTTACAGTTGATTTAACAGGACCGGTTGTAACAGGTGTATCAAAAAATAAAAATGAAAAAATAGTAAACAGTAATACTTATATATCAGCAACAGATTTATATAGCGGAGTATCTTCTCTTTATGTAAAATCTCCAAATGAAACAACATTTAACTGTATCGGTTCTGATTCATACATTATTACCACAAATATGCAAAACGGGGAATATGAATTTTATGCGGAAGACGGTGTAGGTAATATTTCGGAAAGATATTATTTAACACTTGATACAGTAAATCCTATTGGAAGTATAAAAAACGGAAATGATATTGTAATAAATTCCACTTATATAAATACTGACTTTTATTATTCGGCTACCGATACTATGTGTGGTATAAAATATTATAAATATAAAACGCCTTTATCAGAGAATTGGCAAACATATAATTCAGGTGAAATAATAAGTAAAAATTCGAGTAACGGCATTTATGAGTTTAAGGCAATTGATAACGCTGGAAACGAGTCGCAAATTTCAACAATAATTCTTGATTCAATAAAGCCGACGGGAACGATGTATGGTGGAGAAACAATTGTGGATAATAACGGAAAAACAAATGCTAACTATGTGAGTTTTGTACCAGAAGATAATATATCCGGAATTAAAAAAATATATGTAAAAAAACCGAGTTCAAATTCCTATGTGGCATATGACAGCGGAAGCAAGTTGACGGAAGAAGGGATGTATCGTTTTTATGCTACGGACAATGTCGGAAATACTTCGCAAACGTTTTATATAACAGTAGATAGAACGGCACCGGTAGTAGGTTGTTTAGAAGCGGATTTTTATTATGTTTACGGGTTAGGATTTACGGTGTCGGCAAGAGATGAAAACGGAACTGCAACTTTGTATTATAAAGAGCCTTCAAGTAATACTTTTGAAATATCTAAGACAAATACCTATGCTACAAATTTAGAGTCTAAAAACGGTAAATATTATTTTTATGCTATAGATGATTTGGGAAATAAGAGTGCTATTTATTGGTTAGATTTGCAAATAGTATTTCCGGACCCGATAATTGAACACTCAATAACGGACAATTCGGTAAAAGTAGTATGGAAAAACGGAAGTTATGCAACGTTAAATGGTGATTATTATAATAAAGGCGATTGGATTACAAAAGAAGGTGATTACGTTGTAGTTGTAATAAGTGATTATGGATTGCAAACAACAAAAGAATTTTCTATAACGCATAATTACGTAATGGAAGAAACAAAAGAACCGACTTGTTTAGAAGGTGGATATTCTGTTTATAAGTGTACAAGTTGTAACGAAGAATTAATTGAAAATTTTAAATCAGCCACAGGTCATAATTATAATTTTGAAACAGTAGAACCTACATGTGTTTCGTATGGTTGTATAAGACATATTTGCATATATTGTGGAGACGAGTATGAAACAGATAAAACAAATGCATTAGGACACAAATATATTGATACAACAAGAGATGCAACGTGTACGGAAGACGGTGGACAAGTACATACTTGTACGGTGTGCGGTTATGAATATTTGACGGAAATTGAGAAAGCAACAGGACACGAATATAGCACACAAGTTATGATTAGCCCACATTGTGAAACTGTTGGAGAAAGATATTTTCATTGTGAT
>JAZRVG010000013.1:0-21230 GCA_045599025.1 Christensenellaceae bacterium
TTAAAGTCGCTCAATTTCGTGAGCCTTGTATAATAAGCAAATACAACCTTAAAATAGTTACAATAAGTTAATTAAATTCGTGCGGTTTCGTTAGTATTATAAAACGAACGAATACGCCACTAAATAACAACTGCGATTAAACATACAAAGTGTTAAGCGTTGTATATTAAGCAAATACAACCTTAAAAAAACTTATAATACATACGGTTGTGTCAGTAATTAAAAATATAACAAATTCCATTAAAAATAAAGAAAATAAATTATAAAAAGGTATTAAAATGAAATTTTCTTATTATCCGGGTTGTACCCTTAAAACAAAAGCCAAAGAACTTGACCTTTACGGCAGAAAATCGCTTGAAAAGTTGGGTGTTGACTTTGAAGAACTTAAAGAGTGGCAATGTTGCGGTGCGGTTTATCCCGTATCAAAAGACGAAGTTGCTACTAAACTTTCCGCCGTTAGAACGCTTGATTTAGCAAAAAAGGACAGTGGTAAACTTTTAACTTTATGTTCCGCTTGTTATAACGTAATTAAACGTGTAAACGACGATATGAAAAACGACGATAATATGCGTTTAAAAGCAAACAATTATTTAGCGTTAGAAGAACCTTATAACGGCGAAACGGAAGTTATTCACTATCTTGAACTTTTGCGTGATTACGTAGGTTTTGACAAGTTAAAACAAGCGGTAGTTAAACCGTTAACAGGCAAAAAAATAGGTGCTTATTACGGTTGTTTACTTCTCCGCCCGTCAAAAGTTTTAGCCTTTGATAATCCCGAAAATCCTACGATTATTGAAGATTTTATCAAAGCGTTAGGTGCAACTCCCGTAGTTTACCAAATGCGTAACGAATGTTGCGGAGCGTACGTTTCTAAAACGAACAACGGTTTAGCAAAAAAGAGATGTTTATCTATAATTGAATCGGCAAAACAAGAAGGTGCGGAAATGCTCGTAACGGCTTGTCCGCTCTGTATGTATAACTTAACCGAAAACGGTGATAATCAAATGCCCGTTGAATACTTTACGACTTTGCTTGCCGAAGCGTTAGGTGTTAAGGAGTAATTATGGAAAAGAGTGAACAAATAAGACTTGTTAAAGAAAGAAGTGGAACGGACGCCCGTAAATGTATGAAATGCGGTAAATGTTCGGGTAGATGCCCTGCATTTAACGAAATGGATATTAAACCGCATCAATTCGTTTCTATGATAGAAAAAGGTCAAATTGATAAACTTTTAGAAAGCAAATCTTTGTTTAACTGTTTAACTTGTTTTGCTTGCGTAGAAAGATGTCCACGTGGCGTTGCTCCTGCAAGCATAATTGAAGCGGTAAGACAAGAGGCTATAAGAGTTCAAGGTGGAAACAAAGTTCAAGCGGAAACCGTTCCCGAAATGGTTGACGAAAAGATACCACAACAACTACTTGTTAGTATGTTTAGAAAATTCAACAAATAAAGGAAAACAAATATGCAAAGAATAGGTGTATTCGTATGTTGGTGCGGTAGTAATATCGCACAAACGGTTGACGTTCATAAGGTTGCCGAAGTTTTAAAAGCAGAACCGGGTGTTGTAGTTGCAGAAAACTATCAATATATGTGTTCTGAAAACGGTCAAGCACTTATAAGAAACGCAATAAAAGAAAATAATTTAACGGGAGTCGTTGTATGTTCTTGTTCTCCGAGAATGCACGAAGCAACGTTTAGAAAAACTTGCGAATCGGCAGGTTTGAACCCGTATATGGTTGAAATCGCAAATATCCGTGAACAATGTTCTTGGATACATAAAGATAAAGACGAAGCAACGGAAAAAGCAATAATTTTAGGAAGAAGTGCAATAGCAAAACTTAAACTTAACGCTCCGCTTACTTCGGGAGAAAGTGCGGTTACCAAAAGAGCACTTGTAATCGGCGGTGGTATAGCAGGTATTCAATCTGCTCTTGATATTGCCGAAGCAGGTTTTGAAGTTGATATAGTTGAAACTTCCCCGACAATCGGCGGAAATATGGCTAAACTTGATAAAACCTTCCCGACTCTTGACTGTGCGGCTTGTATTTTAACGCCGAAAATGGTTGACTGTGCTCAAAACGAAAAAATTGATATTTTAACTTATAGTGAAATTGAATCGGTTAAAGGTTTCGTTGGTAATTTTAAAGTACAAATTAGAAGAAAAGCAAGATTCGTTAACGAAAAAACTTGTACGGGTTGTGGCGTTTGTATGCAAAAATGTCCTTCCAAGAAAGGTAAAAACGAATTTAATATGGGTTTAAATACCCGTCCTGCTATCTATATTCCGTTTGCACAAGCAATACCTAACGTTGCCGTTATTGACCCCGAACAATGTTTAAAACTTAAAAACGGAAAGTGCGGTCTTTGTGCTATGAACTGTCAAGTTAAGGCTATTGACTACACTATGCAAGACGAAATTATTGAAAGAGAATACGGCGCTATTGTAGTTGCTACGGGTTATAAACCTATTTCACTTGAAAACTTCAACGAATACGGCTACGATACGTATAAAGACGTTGTAACTTCACTTGAATTTGAAAGAATTATGAACGCTGCCGGTCCTACGAGCGGTCACCTTGCTTGCCCGAGCGACGGTAGAGACCCAAAGGTTATTACCTTTATTCAATGCGTCGGTTCAAGAGACGTTTCGGGTTGCGGAAAACCGTATTGCAGTAAAATTTGCTGTATGTACACCGCAAAACACGCAATGTTAGTTCGTGAAAAATATCCCGACGTTGAAGTTCACGTATTCTATATAGACGTAAGAACTCCGGGTAAAAACTACGACGAGTTCTACCGTAGAGCAGTTGAACAATACGGCGTTGACTATATTAAAGGTATGGTCGGTAAGGTTTATAAAGAAAACGGAAAACTTATGGTTCAAGGTAGTGACCTTTTAACTAACGAACAAATTACTATTCCAAGCGATATGGTAGTTTTGGCGGCGGCTATTGAACCTAATCCTTCGGTTAGAAAAATTGCCACTATGCTTACCGCAAGTATAGATACCAACAACTTCTTAACTGAGGCTCACGCTAAATTAAGACCGGTTGAAAGCCCAACGGCAGGTATTTTCTTATCGGGCGTATGTCAAGGACCGAAAGATATTCCGGAAACCGTTTCGCAAGCGTCGGCTTGTGCGGCAAAGGTTATAGGACTTTTAGCAAAAGATAAACTTAAATGTAACGCTTGCGTTGCTCACTCTAACGAAATGACTTGTACGGGTTGTTCGGTATGTGAAAAAGTTTGTCCTTACGGTGCTATTACTTATATTGATAAGGAATTTAGACTCGGCGGTGGCAAAACCGAAACGAGAAGAATAGCGGTAGTAAACGAGGCTGTATGTCAAGGATGCGGTGCTTGTACGGTAACTTGTCCGTCGGGCGCTATGGACCTTAAAGGCTTTGCTACAACACAAATTTTGGCGGAGGTTGATGCGATATGCAAGAGATAAATAAAGAATACAAACCTTTAATCGTTGCATTTTGTTGTAACTGGTGTAGTTATGCGGGTGCAGATTTAGCAGGTTCATCAAGGCTTTCTTACCCTGCCGAAGTTAAAATTATAAGAGTTCCTTGTTCTTGTAGAGTAAACCCCACATTTATTTTAAAGGCTTTCCAAAGGGGAGCGGACGGCGTAATTATTTGCGGTTGTCACCCGGGCGATTGCCACTATACTTCGGGCAACTACTATGCAAGAAGAAGAATGACTTTACTTTTTAGTATGCTTGATTATTTAGGCATTGAAAGAGAAAGAACGAGAGTTGAGTGGGTTTCGGCTGCGGAAGGTGCAAAATTCTCCGCCGTTATGAACGACTTTGCTAAAAAGATAAACGAACTCGGCGAAAATAAGAGATTGGAGGATTTAAGATGCAAGAATTAGAAAAATTAGCACTTTCAAAGGCTACCGAACTCTTACAAAACGGAACTGTAAACCGTGTTTTAGGTTGGAAGAAAGGCGAAATGTGTTTTGACGTGTCTCCCGCCGTATTTTACTCGGTAGAAGACCTTAAAAACTTCGTATATAACGGTTTTTGCGGTGCAAACTTATCAAAATATTTGGTAAGCGAAAGCAAAAACGAAGGTAAAATTTTAGTTTTCTTAAAACCTTGCGATACTTACAGTTTTAACCAACTTATCAAAGAGCACAGAATAAATAAAGATAACGTTTACGTAGTAGGAATTGAGTGTCAAGGTAAATTTGACGTTGAAAAATTTCATAAACAAGGCGTTGAATTTATAGACGGTATTGAAGAAAATACCAAAACCGTAAAAGTAAACGGCGAAAAAGAAATTGAAAGAAACGAAGTAAAACTTGAAAAATGTCTTGTTTGTAATAAAAAACACGTTGCTTACGACGAACTTATCGTTATCAACGAAAAAGAACCTGCAAACGTTGACAGATTTGATATGGTTAAAAAGTTGGAATCTATGACTTCCGACGAAAGATTTGCTTTTTGGAAGGAACAATTATCAAAATGTATCCGTTGCAACGCTTGTAGGAACGTATGCCCTGCATGTACTTGTATCAAATGCGTGTTTGATAATCAAGATTCGGGCGTTGAATCAAAAGCAAACGCAAACTCTTTTGAAGAAAAAATGTTCCACATAATTCGTGCTTTCCACGTTGCAGGTCGTTGTACCGACTGCGGAGAATGTTCAAGAGTATGCCCCGAGCATATTCCGCTCCACCTTTTGAATAGAAAATTCATAAGTGATATTGATAAATTCTACGGCGAATATCAAGCCGGCGAAGATACCACTTCACGTGGGCCTTTAACGAATTACGATAAAGACGATAAAGACCCGAGCGTAGCGTTAGGAGGTAAATAATATGAAACGTATTAAATACGAAAATATAGGTTTACTTTACGATGAAATTGCGTCAAAAACCGAACTTTATTTACCCGTTAGAAAGCAAAACGCTTTAAACTTTGAAAAGTACGAAAATAAAGACAACGTTGATATTGAATCACTTCAAACTATAAAATCGGCAAAGGACTTGTTCTTCCCGCAAACCGAAACTATGATGAGTTTCAAAACGGAAGGAAAAACTATTGAAATTAAAGACGAGCGTGATTTAAAAGATAAATTCGTTATTTTCGGCGTTCGTGGTTGCGACTACAAGAGTTTTGAAGTTTTAGATAAAATATTCTTACAAGAACCCGTTGATACTATGTATCAAAATAAGAGAAACGCAGCAATAATTTTCACGCTTGCTTGTAATAATCCGCAAGGCTCTTGTTTCTGTAAAGTTTTCGGAATTGATGCGTCAAGCCCGAAAGGCGACGTTGAGTGTCATTTAGATAAAGAGTACTTATACGTAAACGCTCTTACCGAAAAGGGCAAAGAGTTCGTTGATACTTTAACGACGCTTGAAGAAACCGACGGTAAGAAAGTTGAAGAAATCAAAGCGGAAATCGTTAAAAAGATTGATAAACTTCCTAATAATAACCTTGATTTATCAAGATTTAAAGGTGAAAACCTTATGGAACTTTTCAACGAAAACGGTGCTTGGGAAGAACTTTCAAAGGCTTGTTTAGGTTGCGGAACTTGTACATTCGTTTGTCCTACTTGCCATTGTTTTGATATTAAAGACTTCAAAACGAATAGCGGTGTTCAAAGATTTAGATGTTGGGACAGTTGCATGTATTCGGAATTTACAAAAATGGCAGCGGCTAACCCGAGAACTACTCAAATGCAACGTTTCCGTCAACGCTTTATGCACAAACTTTGTTATTTCCCCGAAAATAACGGCGGTTTGTACGCTTGCGTAGGTTGTGGAAGATGTCTTAAAAAATGTCCGCAATCGTTAAATATAGTAAAAGTTATTAAAAAACTCGGAGGTACTAAAAATGACTAATGAAGAATTGATTCCTTCTATCGGCGTTGTAACCGACGTTAGAAAAGATACTCCCGACGTTAAAACTTTTAGGGTAGTAACGGTTGACGGTAAAAAGGCTTTTGAGCATATACCCGGTCAATGTGCAATGCTTTCTATTCCCGGTGTAGGCGAGGCAATGTTCTCAATTACTTCTTCTCCTACGAATACGGAATATATGGAATTTTCCATTAAAAAATGCGGTTGCTTGACTTCTTGGATACACGAACTTGAAGTAGGTCAACAAATTACTATTCGTGGACCGTACGGCAACGGTTTCCCCGTAAATAAAGAGTTTAAAGGTAAAAATATGCTCTTTATTGCAGGTGGTATCGGTTTAGCACCTTTGCGTTCGGTAATCAACTACATTAAAGATAACCGTGACGATTACGGAACGGTTGATATAATTTACGGCTCTCGTTCTATGGACGATTTGGTAGATTTCAAAGAAATTGAAGAAGAGTGGAAAAACGTTAAAGATTTTAACGTATATCTCACGATAGACAGAGCCCAAGAAGGTTGGAACGGACACGTAGGTTTCGTACCTGCGTTCGTAAAGGAAGTAAATATTCCTACCGACAGAACGGCAGTTTTGTGCGGACCACCGATAATGATTAAATTTACCCTTCAAGCACTTTTAGAACTCGGCTTTGATAAAACGCAAGTTTACACAACGTTAGAGTTTAGAATGAAATGCGGTATCGGTAAATGCGGTCGTTGTAACGTAGGAAACCAATACATATGTAAAGACGGTCCTGTATTTAGAATGGATGCGTTAGAAGAACTTCCAAGTGAGTACTAATAAGGAGTTAAATATGGAAAAATTAGTTAACGTATATTTTTTCGGAAAAAGATATGAAGTTCCAGAAAGCCTTACGATAATGAAGGCTATGGAATATGCAGGTTATAAACTTGTTCGTGGTTGCGGTTGCCGTAACGGATTTTGCGGTGCATGTGCAACCTTATACAGAATTAAAGGAAAAACGGAACTCAAAACTTGCCTTGCTTGTCAACAACAAGTTGAAGAAGGTATGTACGTAGCAACCCTTCCTTTCTTCCCACTCGTAAAACAAGTTTACGATATTCAAAAAATTAAGCCTACCGAACAAATTATGATGCAACTTTACCCTGAAATTTACAGTTGTATCGGTTGTAACGCTTGTTCAAAGGCTTGTCCGCAAAGTTTAAAAACTATGCAATACATTGCTTACGCTCAACGTGGCGAATACGACAAATGTGCAGAAGAATCTTTTGACTGCGTAATGTGCGGTATTTGTTCTTCACGTTGTCCGGCAGGCATTTCTCATCCGCAAGTCGCTATTTTGGCAAGACGTTTATACGGTAAATATATCGCACCTAAATGCGAACATTTACTTGAAAGAGTTGATGAGATAAACAGCGGTAAATTTGACCAAGATATGCTTGATATTATGAATGCTCCGCTTGAAAAACAAAAAGAACTCTACAACAGTAGAGAAATTGAAAAGTAAGGGGGAGTAAACAATGTATTCATACACTCAAGAACAATTAGATTCTATGAAAAAGGTTGAGGCTACGAGAGCCGAAAGAACTAAAAACCTTTTTAGACGTATGACTGCCGACGAAAAGGACGCAGTTTTAAAAGAATATCACCCCGACTATATTGAATCTGCTTACGAAACTTTAAAAGTAGGTCCAAATAAAGGCGATAAAGTTCTTCACGAACTTGCCGACCTTTTACAAGGTAAATCAAGAATTGACGGATTAAAAATCAATCTTGACAAACCCGATTACGACGTTGACGTTTTAGTAATCGGTGGTGGCGGAGCAGGTTCTTCCGCTGCAATTACGGCACACGCAAACGGTGCAAACGTTATGATAGTAACCAAACTCCGTATCGGCGACGCTAACACTATGATGGCAGAAGGCGGAATTCAAGCGGCAGATAAGCCTAACGACAGCCCTGCTATTCACTATCTTGACGCTTTCGGTGGCGGACACTTTGCCGCTAAACCGGAACTTTTACAAAAACTCGTTTGCGAAGCCCCCGACGCTATCCGTTGGCTTAACGACCTTGGTGCTATGTTTGACAAAATGCCGGACGGCACTATGGTAACCACTCACGGCGGTGGTACTTCAAGAAAGAGAATGCACGCTTGTAAAGACTATTCGGGTGCGGAAATTATGAGAACTTTGCGTGACGAAGTTTTAAACCGTCAAATCCCCGTAGTTGACTTTACCGCCGCTATTGAAATTATTAAAGATAACGAAGGCAAAGCCGCAGGTGCAGTTCTTAAAAATATGGAAACGGGCGAAATTAAAGTTGCAAAAGCAAAAACCGTTATTATCGCAACGGGTGGTGCAGGAAGACTTCACTATCAAGGTTTCCCGACTTCTAACCACTACGGTGCTACGGCAGACGGTTTAGTTCTTGCATACAGAGCAGGTGCAAAACTTTTATATGCCGACACTTTACAATATCACCCGACGGGCGTTGCTGAACCCACTCAAATTTTCGGTGCGTTAGTTACCGAGAAAGTTCGTTCACTCGGTGCTCAACTTGTAAATAAAAACGGCGAACCGTTCGTATATTCTCTTGAAACACGTGACGTTACCGCATCAACTATTATTAGAGAGTGCAAAGGTAGAAAGAACAGTATTAAGACTACCGACGGCGAAGGCGTATGGCTTGATACCCCGATGATTGAACAAATCGGCGGTGAAGGCACTATTGAAAAAAGAATACCAGCCATGATGCGTATGTTCGGTAAATACGGTATAGATATTAGAAAAGAACCTATTTTGGTTTACCCGACTTTACACTATCAAAACGGTGGTATTGATATTACAAGCGACGGTCAATCGGCAGTTGAAAACTTATTCGTAGCCGGCGAAGCCGTTGGCGGTATTCACGGAAGAAACAGACTTATGGGTAACTCACTTTTGGACGTTATCGTTTTCGGTAGAAACGCAGGTAAGTATGCTAGCGAAAAATGTAAGTCCGTAAAAGTAGGAACTCTTACTCTTGACCACGTTCAAGCATTTGAAAAACAACTTGAAGATGCAGGCGTTAACACAGGAAAAGTTTCACCGCAAATTTTACCCGATTATACGAGAAAGGACATGTAATTTATGGAATTATTCGGTGGTGTTATTTCAATAACGGGCGTTTCGTTCTTATTGTTTTGTATATTCATTATCGTAGTTTTAGGTTACGCTCTCGGTGGTATTTCCATTAAGGGCGTATCGCTTGGAACTGCGGGTGTATTTATCGTAGCACTCGTTTTCGGTATGCTTTTCAACGATAAAATCGTTGCTCAAACTTCCGGTTATACCAGCAATGCGTATAAAATAATTGAAAATATCGGTCTTATTTTATTCGTTACGTCGGTAGGTTATATCGCAGGACCAAACTTCTTTAAAGGTCTTAAAAAGAACGCAACAAGTTACGTTTTATTAGGTTTGGTAATTATTATCACGGGTGGCTTAACTACTTCGTTACTTCTTGTTTGCGATAAATCAATGAACAGTGCTATGGCAACCGGATTACTTTCGGGTGCACTCACTTCAACTCCTGCTTTCTCTGCATCAAAGGCGTGCTTAACGGGTGAATTCGTTGAAGAATGCACGGTAGGTCACGGAATTGCTTACCTTTTCGGTGTAGTAGGCGTTGTATTATTCGTTCAACTCGTTCCTAAATTTATGAGAGCAAATATGGAAGAAGAAAGACAAAAACTTGCTATCGTTTCTGGTCTTGAAACGAAAGCGGAAAAGAAATCTTTTTCTTTGGACGCTTTGGGACTTTTCGGTTTCGGTTTAGCGGTAATCGTTGGTATGTTCGTAGGCGGTATTAAAATTCCGCTTGGTAAATTCGGTACTTTCTCACTCGGAACTACGGGCGGTACGCTTATAACCGCACTCGTTTTCGGACACTTCGGTAGTTTCGGTAAGTTAAGAATTATGCCTAATAAAGAACTTTCAAACGTTTTGAGAGAATTAGGCTTAATGCTTTTCTTAATCGGTGCAGGTATTCCGGGCGGTGCTAAATTCTTGGAGTACGTTCAACTTAAATACTTCATTTACGGTGCAATTATGACGCTTGCTCCGATGATAGTAGGTTTCGTTATTGCTAAATTCGTATTAAAGTTACCGCTTTTGAACAATATGGGCTCTATAACCGGCGGTATGACTTCTACTCCGGCTCTTGGAACTTTGGTTCAAGTTTCGGGTACGGACGACGTTGCTAACGCTTACGCCGCAACCTATCCTATCGCACTCGTATCTATCGTAATAGTTTCTCAAATAATTATTATGATATTCCCGTGCTAAAATTAAATAAATAAAACAGTTTTAGAACTTGCAATTTTGCATAAGAGTAGGGAAAGTACGGTGAAAATCCGTCGCAACAGTCATTACCGTTAAAGTCGGATAGCCTACCTAAAACTTCAAGGTGATAATATATTTTGGACAAAGGAAATATAACCGATATGCGAATATAAATTCGTAACGCCCAGTCATCTTGACAGGGCGTTTTTATTATATCGGTTAAGGTATTTTATGAAAAAATTATTATCTATTATTACCGTTTTGGTAATAGCAATTTCCATGACCTTGGTTGGTTGCGGAAAAAGTAAAATCGTTATTAAAGAAAACGACGAGTATATCGTTATTCACGCCGAAGAAAACGTTTCAAATATTTCCCTTACGGACTATATGAAAAAATTGGAAGTTGATTTTGAAATTGAAGGCGGTTTTGTTAATTCGGTAAACGGAATTAAAAACAAATCCGATTATTCTAAATGTTGGATGCTTTATACCGACGACGAAGAAAACTCTAACGACGATTACGGAACGGTTGAATATAAGGGTAAAGTTTACGGTCAATCTAATTTAGGTGCGGACGCATTACAAGTTAAGGGCGGAAAAACTTACATTTGGATTTATCAATCTTTTGAATTTTAAGTATGAAAACGGCAAAACAAATAGCCGTAGTAAGTGTTTTCGTAGCACTTTTAATCGGTGGACAATTTGCACTTTCAATGTTTGCGGGAATAGAAGTTGTAACCGTATTATTACTGTCGTTTTGTTTTTGTTTCGGCATAAAATACGGGCTTATATCGTCAACTGCATTTTCGCTACTTCGGTGCTTTATATTCGGTTTTTTCCCAACGGTTATAATACTTTATTTGGTGTATTATAATATATTCGCTTTCGTTATAGGTTTTGTAGGTAATAAGTTTAATCACGAAATTTCCCCGAAAAAACTTATAGTTTTAGTAATTCTTGCAGTTGTTTTAACGGCGTTTTTTACCGTTATAGACAATATTTTAACTCCTCTTTATTACGGTTTTTCCGTAAAGGCAACGAAAGCGTACTGGGTAAGTTCTTTAACGTCGGTTGTTCCGCACGTTATTTGTGCTTTTGCTACCACTTTATTTTTGTCTTACCCAATAATAAAAGTGTTTAAAACGGTAAAAATATAAAAAAATAACGGCTTGCGTTTTGCAAGCCGTTTTATCTCTACGTTTAAATAATTATTATTTTATATTCGTATAATGTAAAACGTTATTATTTTATTTTAATTATTTTTACCGTCGTTTCTCGGTGGAATACCGAATATTTCTTTGTACGCTCTATAAAAAGTTGAATATTCGTTGTAACCGAATAAACTTGCAACGAGCGTTGGTTTCATACCCGATTTAAGCATTTTGTCGGCAGTGTATATTTTTTTGTTTTTTACGTACTTCATAACGCCTATTTGCATATACTTTGAAAATTTATGAGACAGGTTTGAAGGGGAAACGTAAATACCTTCCGCAATAGAATTAACCGTTAAATTTTCGGTAATGTGTTCGCCTATGTATTTAAGGGCTTTTGCCGTAATATCATCCGCTTCTTGAACGGAAACGGCGTCGTTATGTTCGGCTTCAAGCGAAATAATAAACACGAGTTCGGTAAGAAGTCCTTTGAAGAATTGCGGATATTTTTCGGGCGAAAAAACGTTGGAATATTCCTTCATTATTCTAAAAATTTTAACGATACGGTTTTTAGCGTCAAGCGATAAAACGGTGTTTGAGTGCATTAGTTTTTCGGTAATATCTTTTGGAAATTCGTCAACGTTAAAGTGAATATAATATCTTTCGTAAACTGCGTTTTTATCGTTCATTTCCATAAAGTGAAATTCCATAGGTCTTGATAAAACAAGATTGTACGGTACTAAATGAAAGCGTTGATTTTCTATAACGTAGTCGGCATTACCCGATAAAAAGAGTAAAAGTTCAAAATCTCTGTGAAGGTGTTTTTTGTAGTTTTGCGGATTGACGTCCGTTATTTTTCGGTACGAAAACGCATTATTTTCAAAAGTAAATTCTTCCATAAATACATATTACTACACATATGCACAAATTGCAATCATTTTTAGCAAATTTAGCAATTTACATTTATTTCGTGCTATTATATAATAATATAAGTGGACGTAAAAATAAATAAGGAGAGTAATATTTTGTTACGGCTTTGTGCGTTTGCCGACGAGGCTTCAAAAAGTATTGAAGGTCAAGTTAAGGCACTTAAAAAGAACGGAATAAGTCTTTTGGAACTCCGTTCCGTAGACAGAAAAAACGTTTTGGACTTTACCGATTTAGAAATAGAAAAATACAAAAAGTATCTTGACGAAAACGGTATAAAAGTTTGGTCAATAGGTTCTCCCATAGGAAAGGTTGATATAGCGGAAAACGAAGAAGAATACGATAAAAAGGTTGACCGCATAATAGAAATTGCAAAAAAATTCGGTGCGGAAAATATTCGTATGTTTAGTTTCTTTAAAGCATACGGACAAGGCGAAGAAGTTATAAGGCGTTTGCAAAAAATGGTTGATACAGCAAGAAAAAACGGTGTAACCTTGTGCCACGAAAACGAAAAAGAAATTTACGGAGACACGCTTGAAAGAGTTTTGGATATAGCAAACGGTGTTAAAGGTTTAAAACTCGTTTACGACCCTGCAAATTATCTTCAATGCGGAATAAACGCAACTTTGGCAAGAAAAAGCGTTGTTGATTATTGTAAGTATTTTCATATAAAAGACTACAAAATAAAAACCGATTCGTTAGTTCCCGCAGGTTACGGCAACGGCGATATTGAAGGTTTGCTTAACGATATAAAGGGGTTAGATACCGTTTTAACTTTAGAACCGCACCTTAAACTTTTTGACGGTTACGCAAGTATAGACAATACCGAAATGAAAAACGAATTTGAATTTAATTCCAACGAAGAATCGTTTGAATTTGCGGTAACTTCACTTAAAAATTTAATAAAAAAAGTCGGTTATAAAGAAACCGAAAAAGGATTTACAATATGAAATTCGGATTAAACTTATATTCAATAAGAAACTTAATTAAAACGGAAGACGAATTTGTAGAAACTTCAAAAAAATTAAAAGAAATGGGTTATTCATTTTTACAATATTCGGGTGCACCGATTGACGTAAAACGTATGAAGAGAGAAATTGAAGAAGTAGGGCTTCCTATAATTTTAACTCACTCTCCTGCGGACAGAATTTTAAACGATACCGACGAACTTATTAAAGAACATAAATCTATCGGTTGTTACAATATCGGTTTAGGAAGTGCAATGGGAGAAAACGGCAATAATGCTCAATCTTTCAAAGAGCAAATAGATAAATACGAATTAGTTGCCGAAAAAATGGAAAAACAAGGTATGAAGTTCTTCTATCATAACCATATGCACGAATTTATGAAGGACGAAAACGGAGAATTGTTATTTGATTACATGATAAAGAACGCACCGCATTTTAACTTCACTTTGGACACTTATTGGGTAGTTCGTGGCGGAGTTGATTTTTACGATTTGGTTAAAAAGTTAAAGGGAAGAATTTCTTGCGTTCATCTAAAAGACAATAAAGTTATTTATTCGGAAAAGTCTGAAATTGAAGGTTACAATATAGCAAACGAAATTTGTCCTTGCGGTGACGGAACTCTTGACTTCAAGAAAATGTACGTTGCTTTGAAGGAAGCAGGTGCGGAATACTTTATAGTTGAGCAAGACAACGCAGCGTTAAAAGAAGATACTTTAAATCAAGTAAAGAGAAGTATTGATTATTTGAATAAAATTTTCAATTAAGGAGTTGTTATGGAAAAGGTAAGATATGGTATAATAGGTTTAGGCAATATGGGAACGGGTCATATGGGAAACTTTATGACAGGCGAAATTCCAAATGCCGAAGTTGTTGCAATAGCGGATATTAAACCGGAAAGAATTGAAAAAATCCAAACGAGATACGCAGATACCAAATTTGAAACTTACAATAGCGGTAACGAACTTATTGACAACGCTAACGTAGATGCAGTAATAATTGCAGTACCGCACTACGACCATCCCGAGTTAGTTATAAGAGCACTTAAAAAAGGTCTTAACGTAATAAGTGAAAAGCCTATGGGTGTTTATACTAAACAACTTATTGAAGAAGTTGAAGTTGCTAAAACCGCAAAAGGTTTATTTACAATGATGTTCAACCAAAGAACGAATTGCTTATACCGTAAAATGCGTGAACTTATAGTTAACGGAGAAATAGGCGAAATCAAGAGAATTAACTGGATAATTACCAACTGGTTCCGTACTCAACTTTATTACGATTCGGGCGATTGGCGTGCAACTTGGTCGGGCGAAGGAGGTGGCGTTCTTTTCAATCAATGCCCACACCAACTTGACCTTTTGTCTTGGGTAACCGGTATGATGCCTACGAAAATCCGTTCTTTCTGTCATTTCGGCAAATGGCACGATATTGAAGTAGAAGACGACGTTACCGCATATTTGGAATACGCTAATGGTGCAACGGGTGTGTTCATTACCACTACGGGCGACTACCCCGGAACTAACCGTTTTGAAGTTACGGGTACTCGTGGAAAACTCGTAGTTGAAAACGATACTTTAATTATGGACAGAATGGACGACGGTTTAACTACCGAGGGAGTTATATATAACGGTGTTGATCCGTTTGCCGTTCCAAAACATACTCAAACGGTTGTTGAAACCGACGGTTTGAATTTACAACACGTTGGTATTTGCCGTAACTTTACCAACGCTATTTTAGGAAAAGAACCACTTTTTGTTGACGGAAAAGAAGGCGTAAACGGAGTTCAACTTATGGACGCTATGCTTTTGTCAACATGGCTTGATAAAGCAGTTTCTCTTCCTATTGACGACGACTTATATTACGAAGAACTTAAAAAGAGAATAGCCGTTTCAAGAAGAAAAACAAACGTTGTTGAAATTGTTGCGGATACGGAAAAAACTTACGGGAGCAAAATAAAGAAAGACTTATGAGAGTAGCAGTAATAGGGCTTGGGGCAATCTCCGTAAATCATTTGAGTGCAATACAAAATGAAAAAGCGGAAATAGTTGCCTTGTGCGATATCGTTTACGAAAAATGTAAAAACACGGCGGAAAAATTAGGTTTAACCAACACTAAACTTTACACCGATTATAAACAAATGATTGATAGCGAAAAGTTGGACGTTGTGCATATTTGTACGCCACATTACTTGCATGCCGAAATGATTTGTTATGCGTTAAATAAAAACGTGAACGTTTTTTCGGAAAAACCGCTTGCAATATCGTATGGTCAACTTGCCGAAATTGAAAAGGCGGTAAAATCTTCAAAGGCTATTTTAGGTGTTTCTCAACAAAACCGTTATAATCCGGCAGTTTTATACGTAAAAGATTATATCAAAGATAAAAAAGTAGTTTCGGCAAGCGGTTTGCTTGCTTGGTGTAGAGATAAAGCCTACTATAATTCGGGCGAGTGGCGTGGTAAATGGGCTACCGAAGGCGGTGGAGTTATGATAAATCAAGCACTTCACACTTTGGACCTTTTACAATGGTTTACGGGCTTTCCAAAATATTGCACGGCTACCACTTCAAATTTATCTTTAAAAGATATAATAGAAGTTGAAGATACGGCTTTCGGCGTGTTTGAGTGCGAAAACGGTAGTAGATTTGTAGTTAACGCCACAAACTCTTTAAACGACAGTTTTTCCGTTCAAATAATGTTGCATACGGACAATGATACAATTTTACTTGACGGCGAAAACCTTTATATCAACGGCGAAAAAATTACGGTTAAGCAAAACGGAAAAATCGTAGGTAAAAGCGTTTGGGGAGCAAGTCATTTTACGATAATTAAAGATTTCTACGAAAAAATTCAAAGTGGCAAAAAATTCCCGCTCGGTTATTACGAAGCGGAAAAAGTTATAAAACTTATACTTGCTATGTACGCAAGTAAAGGCGAAAAAATTGAAATTAAATAAGGAGTTATTATGGAAAATCAAGTTAAAGTCGTACCCGTTGTGGTTATTAAAGAATTAGAAGACACTATTCCTACTTTGCAAGCACTTGTTGACGGTAATTTGCCAGTTGCGGAAATTACTTTTAGAACCGCTTGTGCCGAAGAGGCTATTAAATTAGGAACTAAAACTTTCCCCGATATGTATATCGGTGCAGGAACGGTTATAAATAAAGAACAAGCCGAAAGAGCGTATAATGCAGGTGCAAAATTTATCGTTTCTCCCGGTTTAAGTAAGGAAGTTGCTCTTTTTTGTCAAGAAAAAGGCATTACTTATTACCCCGGTTGCGTAACTCCAACCGAAATAATGGAGGCAATTTCTTTGGGTATAAAAGTCGTTAAATTCTTCCCCGCACAAGTTTACGGTGGATTAAAGGCAATCAAGGCTTTGTCCGGACCTTTCCCGCAAATTAAGTTCTTGCCGACAGGTGGCGTAGATTTAACTAATCTTAAAGAATTTTTAGAGTGCGATAAAATTTTTGCTATCGGTGGAAGTTTTATGATGAAAGGCGATATAAAAGCAAATTGCGAACAAATTAACGAAGTTTTAAAAACTTTATAATTGATTTTATAGGAGATATTTTATGAGAGTAATTACTTTTGGTGAACTTATGTTAAGACTTGCTCCGAACGGCTATTTAAGATTCGTTCAAAGCGATAATTTAGAAGCAACTTTCGGCGGAGCGGAAGCAAACGTCGCGGTCAGTTTGGCGAATTTCGGAGAAGACGCGTCGTTCGTCACGAAATTGCCCGACCACGAAATCGGACAGGCGGGGATAAACTCTTTGCGCAAGTTCGGAGTCGATACGTCCCGTATCGTCCGCGGCGGGGACAGGGTAGGCATTTATTTTTGCGAAAAGGGCGCGAGCCAAAGACCGAGTAAAGTCGTTTACGACCGCGCGGGTTCTTCTGTCGCTACCGCAAAAAAAGAAGATTTCGATTGGAATAAAATTTTCGACGGAGCCGATTGGTTCCATTTTACGGGCATTACGCCCGCACTTTCGAGCGATCTTGCCCAAATAACCCTTCAAGCCGTAAAAGAAGCGAAAAAGCGTGGGATCACCGTTTCGTTCGATCTGAATTTCAGAAGTAAACTGTGGACGGCGGAAGAAGCGGGAAAAGTCGTAAACGGATTGTTGGGGTATTGCGATTTCGTATTCGGCGTAGGCGTTGACGAGGCGAGAAACGTTCTCGGTTTGAACGTCGGACAAGACGGCGAAAACGCGCTCGTCGAAATCGCCGAAAAGTTGACGGAAAAGTATAACGTAAAAGGCTACGCTATCACGTTAAGAGAAGGAATAAGCGCGTCCGACAACAATATCAAGGGTATGTTCTACACGGACGGGAAAGCGTATTATTCCAAAAAGTACGCGATGCATATCGTGGACAGAGTCGGCGGTGGCGACGGGTTCGGCGCGGGACTTATTTATTCCGTTGCGAACGGTTTCGACGCACAAAAAACGGTGGAATTTGCCACGGCTGCAAGTTGCTTAAAGCACACGGTCGAAGGGGATTACAATATGGTTTCCGTGAAAGAAGTGGAAGCCCTTGCGCTCAAAGACTCGTCGGGAAGAGTGCAAAGATAAAACTATAAAAGTACTAAAAAAATCCGTTTTCCTTTTGTCATGGGAAAACGGATTTTTTAATATTTGCGAAAAAGAATTATTTGTTCTTTTTTCGGTATTGCATAGGCGAAAGACCGAAACGTTTCGAAAAATACGTAGAAAATTGAGAATAGTCACCGAATTGGCAGAGTTCGGCGATCCTGTTTACGGATAAATTTGTGGACGTAAGCAATAAAACCGCGTGGTCGATCCGCTTTTTCAGCAAATACGCTTTGGGCGGATAGCCCGTTTGCGTTTTGAATTTGTGACGAAAGTAATCTAACGAATATCCGTTCGATTCGCAAAAATGTTTGAAGTCTATTTCACTTAAATAATAGTCGTCCACGTATTGCACCGATTGTGAAATGAAGTCGTCTATGCCGTTTTCCATGGGGTTTTGTCCGCTACGGCAAAGTTCGATGCAAAGTTCGGAAAGAAGGCAGTTAAGCATTTTTACGTAGTTTGCTTGTTTCGTTTTATATTCGTTGATCGCTCTGTTTAACAGATGAGAAATCGGACCGGATTCAACGACGCTACAATATATCTTCGTGGGACGCAACGTTTCGTCCGTCACGTCGAACACGAGAGATAAGAAACGTGAATCTTCCGTATGGCGTTTGGAGTGAACCGTATTCGGTGGAAACAAAATGCAGGATCCCGTTCCAAAGTACAGACGTTTTTTTTCTGCGCCTTCTTCAAAATAGGGAAGATAGGTTTCCCGCGCGTCGGCAGAGGTAGGAAGCGCAGTCCGTTTTTCTTGATATTCGCAGTATCCTTTTCCCGAAATATAGTACGTCAGTTCATAACTTGCGTGAAAGTGCGGAGCGATCCCTTTTTCCGCGGATTCGTCGTTTATGATAGAATATTTTAACTGTACCATTTTTTTGCGCCCCCATATTTTCAAAAACGTGATTTCAAAAAACATACTTATTTTTAGGAATTTTTCGGCGTTTTTTGATTGTTTTTTATCTTTTTTCTTTTTTAGTATAATCTTAAAAAAGCCAAAAGTCAAATATTTTTAACAGTATTTTCTATTGAAATTTCCGCTTTTCTTTGTTATACTGTTAGAGTAGGAAAATTAACAGGGAGATCGTTTATGTTTCAGTCTTTGACGAAGAAAAATAACAAAGCGAAAACCGGTAGGGCGTTGCAACTTTTCTCGCTCGTGCTTCCGTCGCTCGTTTTTCTTTTCGTGTTCAATTATTTGCCTATGTTTGGCATTATTTTTGCATTCAAGGACGGAGACGGATCTCTTAATATTCTCGACAGTTTGACGCAGGCAGAGTGGACTTTGGAAAATTTTTCCACACTCTTCCGCGATAAGACGTTTTGGGAAGTCTTCTTGAATACGTTAAAGGTCAATTTGTTATTGCTTCTCTTTAATTTCCCGATGCCCGTTATATTTGCGCTTCTTATCAACGGCATGAAAGGGAAAGGCGCGCAAAAGGCCGTACAAACCGTTTCGACTTTACCGCATTTCATTTCTTGGACGGTGTTCGGCGGTATCGTGCTTATGATGACCGATATGAATATCGGGATCGTGAATCCCGTGTTGGATTTTTTGGGGCTTTCTTCTCCGAACGATCCCGTGGATCTGAATCTTGCACAGTTTTTCTATCCGAAGATCATTATAGCGAGCATCATAAAGGATACGGGTTGGGGCGCAATTATTTACATAGCCGCGATTGCGGGGATCGATTCTACGGTTTACGAAGCGGCTGAAATTGACGGAGCGGGAAGAGTCAGACAAGCCGTAAGTATTACGTTGCCGAGTATCCGTTCAACGATCCTTACTTATCTGCTTTTGAACGTAGCGAATATTCTTGCTAACTCGTTTGAGCAATTTTACGTTTTCCAAAACGTGGCGAATCTTTCTTCTACCCGCGTGCTTGCAACTTATATGTACAATCTCGGATTTACTTACCGAAAGTATTCGACGGCAACTGCGCTTTCCCTTTGCGAAGGGTTTATTTCGTTGATTTTGCTCGTGACCACGAATACGATCGCAAAAAAATGGACGGGGGAGGGGATCATTTACTGATGAGTGCGCTTAATAAAAAAATTTCTTCGCTCGATTTCGTTATTTGGGGAGTTCTCGGTATATTCTCCGTTCTTGCGCTCTATGCGTTTCTTTATACACTTGCGGGAAGTCTGAATCACGCGCAAGATCTTGAATACGGTCCCGTTTGGTTGTTCCCGAGAAAATTTACGTTTGCAAGTTATTTGGTGGAACTTGCCGATACGAGATTGTACAGAGCATTTTTCAATACTTTCGTATCTACCGTAGTGGGCGTGCTTCTTGCGCTTCTCGTCACGAGCGGTGCGGCGTACGCGTTTGCAAGTCGCTTTTTAGGGGCAAGAAAGGTGCTTTGGACGTTAAATCTCATCCCGATGTTTATAAGCGGTGGGATGATCCCGTACTATATCGTCGTGCTGAAAGTGGGGATTTTCGATTCGTTTTGGGTGTACGTTTTGCCTTCTGCGTATTCCGTTTTCAATATGATCATCTTGCAAAATTTTTTCAAAGGAATAGATTCGGGATTATATGAAGCCTCCGTTCTCGACGGGGCAAGCGAGTACCGAATTTGGTTGTCGGTTTATCTTCCGCTTGCAAAACCTGCTATTGCTACGGTCACTTTATGGGTGGCGGTCGGAAAATGGAACAGTTATATGCCGACTATGCTCTATACGAAACGCGAAGAAGAAATGTGGCTTTTGCAATATTATTTGATGCGTCTTATTCGGGACGGCAAAATTCCCAAAGACAGGGGGAAAGATTATCTTGCCGTCAGTTCGCAAACGTTATCTTTTGCCGCGATCGTGTTATCTACTTTGCCCATTATCGTGTTGTATCCTTTCTTTACGAAATTTTTTACAAAAGGTATTATGCTCGGTTCTATCAAGGGCTGATAAAAATATTTTTTAGGAGTTTGTGATGATGAAGTTTTACCAAAAAACCGTTTGTCTCGTGATGAGTGGACTTATGGGCTTTTCCATCGTTGCGTGTGGAAAAAACGAACCGAAAAAGAATACGACGGGTGAATATACTCCGCGGTTTTCTACCGATTACGATGCAAAGAAAAACAGTTGGACGCAAGTGGATCCCGGTGACGAAGATATAACGATCCACTGGTTTTTCGATTACGCCGTAGCCGACGAAAATCTCGAAGATCTCATTTATCAAAGAACGGGCGTGAACGTCGTTTTTGAAAGCGCTTCGACGAGCGATCATACGGAAATCAATGCGATGATCGCCGGCGACAATCTTCCCGACGTCATTACGCTCAACGATACTTCGCTTCGGATTTTGCTTGCCGAAGAGGGCTATTGCTATCCGCTTAATAAACTGGCGGAATTTTATGCGCCCGGTATGATCGATTCCGTTCCCGTCGATCATTGGGAACACTATC
>JAZRVG010000014.1:0-15926 GCA_045599025.1 Christensenellaceae bacterium
TTTCCAAAATTATTAAATTTTTATGTCATTTTGACTGGATTTGTCATATTTTTAAGTTTACAATGTGAACAAATGTTCGTAATTAAAACGTTAAATTACATAATTCAACAATAAATAACAATTTTGAACAAAAATGAAAAATATTAAAAATAAATTTGTACAAAAATAGTCATTATCTATTGAAAGTGTAAAAAATAAAGCGTATAATTTGCGTAAAATAACCGCTACGGCGGAAAGGGTTGGTATTAAATGGGGTATTACGGAAAAGCAATTTTATCTTGCTACAAAAAAATTGATGCGGTAAACGAATCAATAGAAAATTTAATTAAAAAGAAAGCGTTGTCTTCTTTTTACGACTATTCTTCACTTGAAAAACAAGCGGTAAAACTTATAGAACTTTCGGAAGTTAGAAAAGATTTACTTGAACTTAAATCCATATGCGAATCGGCATTAAAAGGTTTAGAAAAAGAAGACAGAATTTTAATCGGTTATAAATATTTTCTTGAAGAACTGCCTTCAATAGATTTTGACCATACATCAAGGAATTATTTCCGTCATCAAGTAAGGGCTTTAAGCCGTTTTGAAATTTCTTTAAAAAACGTCGGTTGTACGGAAGAGTGGTTTTTAAATAAGTATATGAAAATCGCTTTCGTGTCAAACGCCTATAAACGAGCCGAGTTGGAAGAAGGCAAAAAGCATTGTCAAGGCGAATATTAAAAGTATATTATTCCGTTTCTTCAAAAAATTCTTCGTTTTTGAATTCGTTTTTGTGTTTAGTCGGCTTAAACAGAGCGTAAACTACTGAAATGCAAACTACCGAAATTCCAACGATAATAACTACTTGCAAAGTTTCGTAAGAAAGTTTTGAAGTCGTAAGTTTTTGTTTTTTGTTTTCGGGTTCGGTGTTTTCTTCGTTAGGTTCTTCGCTCTCAATTTTATCTGGGTTAAGTTTAATAAAATAAGAGTTTAAACTTTCCTTGTCAAGATAGCCGAGTTTATTTTCGGCATACACGTAAACGTAAGGCTTTTCCTTAACGGAAATATCTCCGTAAAGGTACAAAACGGAATTTTTAGGAACGTTAAAGTAGGCTCTTAAAAGAGTGTTATCGCCGAATAAAACGTCTTGAAAGTTGGTTGAAACTTTGGTTACGGCAAAAGGTAAGGTAGGAATATAATCAACTTCTTTAACTTCGTCCTTTTTAACGTAGCCTTTAACGGTCGGGTACTCTCCGTTTTGTTCCCCGTAGGAAACTTTAACGGCTATCCCGAACTCTCCTTCAACTTTAACGTAGTAAGAGTAAGGAATAATAAAAATTTTTTCGGTAAAATCTGCGTCTTCGTAAAGATACACGTTTTCCGATAAAACTCTCAAATACTTTTCTTGTTCCGCATAAGAATAGTTTGTTTTAGATATTAAACATAAACCGCATATAAAAGCGGTAATAAAAACGGTTATAACATATTTTATTTTCATAGCCACTAAATTATAAATTATTTTGAGCATAAAATTTAGTCAAAAAAGATAATAAAAAGTAAAAAAAAGTCAAATGGATAGCGAAATTATAAGTCAAATACAAGAAATAGAAAACGAACAGCGTAGAAGATACGATAACAACTTAATATTCCGCTATAATACGGGAACGAAAAAACACAAAAAGCAAATAGCGTTTCACAAGTGCAAAAAACGTAACCGTTGGGTATTCGGAGGAAACCGAAGCGGAAAAACGGAGTGCGGAGCGGTTGAAGCGGTGTATATGGCAAGGGGAATTCACCCGTACAGAAAAAACAAACGAAGCGTTTTCGGTTG
The DNA here is from genome assembly GCA_045599025.1 of Christensenellaceae bacterium. Lineage (GTDB taxonomy): Bacteria > Bacillota > Clostridia > Christensenellales > Borkfalkiaceae > HGM11412. The sequence continues at coordinate 1,808 of JAZRVG010000014.1, forward strand.
GGTAGTTTCGCTTTCACAACAAGTGCAAAGAGACGTTGCACAAGAAAAGATTTTAAAATATCTCAACCCCGACTGGATTGTAGAAATAACAATGTTATCGGGAAAAAAGGACAGTCCGTCTTCGGGCATAATAGACCAAATAAAAATAAAAACCGTTTTAGGCGGAATATCAACGATAGGTTTTAAAAGTTGCGACCAAGGTAGAGAGAAATTTCAAGGTTCTTCACTTGACTTCGTGTGGTTTGACGAAGAACCGCCAAAAGATATCTACGACGAGTGCAAAATGCGTATTTTAGATAAGCGTGGCGATATTTTCGGCACGATGACGCCACTTAAAGGTTTAACCTTCGTTTATTACGAAATATTTTTAAACAAGTTCAATTCAAAGGAAGTTTGGTACGAATTTATTGAGTGGGCGGACAACCCTTACCTTAATAAAAAGGAAATAAAACTTTTAACTTCAAGTTTATCGGAAAGCGAACTTAACGCAAGAAGATACGGCTTGTTTATGGACGAAACAGGACCTGTTTATCCCGAATTTAACGAAAATATTCACGTGATAGAGCCGTTTACCGTTCCTTTTGAGTGGCAAGACTGTTTATCAATAGACCCGGGGCTTAAAAATCCGCTATCTTGCCATTTCTATGCAGTTGATTTTGACGGAAATATTTACGTTTGCGGAGAGCATTATTCCGCAGGGCTTGACGTAGAAACTCACTCCAACGAAATAAAGAAGTTGGCGGACAAATTAGGTTGGCACAGAGAGTTTGACGGCAAGTTAAGGGCGTATATAGATTCCGCCGCAAACCAAAAAACGCTTGCATACAGTAAAAGCGTTGCGGAACTTTTTTACGAAAACGGCATAGCGGTAAACGCAAACGTAAATAAGGACTTGTTTTCGGGTATAAACCGAGTAAAACAATATTTAAAAAGCAATAAAATTTTCATATTCAAAACTTGCGTAAATCTTATAAGAGAAATAAAAGGTTACCGTTGGGGGAAAACGGACGTTCCCGTAAAAAAGGATGACCACTCTTTGGACGAATTAAGGTACTACGTAATGTCAAGACCGCATAGCGAAAGACCGGACAAACCGCTTACGGAAGTTCAACTTGATAAAAAACGCCTAATGCGTAAGTTAATGAATAAAAAAGGAGGAAAGTACGGATAACGGAGAGATTATAAACGCAATTAAAAAGCGTGCGATAGGCTACGACACTACGGAAGTGACCGAAGAATATTCGGATGACGGAGAAGGCGGAGTAAGAATGTTAAAACGGAAAGTAGTGCAAAAAAACGTTCCGCCCGACGTTTCCGCATTAAAACTTTTAGTAGATTTAAACGCAAGTAGCAATATAAAAGAACTAACGGACGACGAGTTGGAAAAGGAGAAAATTCGTCTTATAAAAATTCTAACGGAAAGTAAGGAGAATAAAAATGATAATTGAATATAAAAAAGCACCGCAAAAGATAGTGTGTGATATGAAAGGTTGCGTAAACACTGCGGACTACTATATTCGCATAAAAGGAGCGGTAAACGACGGCGAGGCTATTAAACTTTGCAAGCATTGTATTATAGGAATAGTCGGTTTGTACGAAAAATACTTAAAAAAGGAGAATAAAAGTGTCAAAAATAACTAACGAGCAAGTTAAAAAGAGATACGAGCAAGATTTGGTTAAATCGGTAATAGAAGATTTTGAAAAGCGTAGGGAAGAGCGTAAAAATTTAGAATATACTTGGAAAATCAACTTAAACTATCTTGCAGGCAACCAATACTGTGAAATTTCCCCAAGCGGAGAACTCATAGAAGAAGAAAAATATTACGGTTGGCAAAACCGTTCGGTATTCAACCACATAGCCCCGATAATAGACACGAGGCTTGCAAAATTAAGTAAAGTTCGCCCAGTAATGTCGGTTAGAGCAAGCGGAGCGGAAGAAAGCGATATAAAAACGGCGGAAATTTCAAGTGAAATTTTAAATTCAAGTTATTCAAGGCTTAAACTTGACGAAGAAATCAAAAAAGCAACGGTATGGAGCGAAGCGTGCGGAACGGCTTTTTACAAAATTACGTGGAATACCGAAAAGGGTAGAAAGTTAGGCGAAAGCGACGGAGTTCCTATCTACGAAGGAGATATTGAAATATCGGTAGTACCGCCGTTTGAAATTTTTCCTGACAGTTTAACGGCTACCGATTTTAATTCGGTAAAATCGTTAATTCACGCAAAAGCAGTTCACGTTGACGATATAGAAGAAAAGTACGGCGTAACTTTAAAAGGACAAGATATAGACGTGTTTTCTCTTAACGAAACGGGTGTAGGTTATAACGGCGGTTATAGAAAAAAGGAAATATCTTCAACCTTAAAAAATCACGTTTTAGTAATAGAAAAGTACCAAAAGCCCAACAAAACTTATAAAAACGGTAGGCTTATTATAGTTGCAAGCAACACTTTACTTTACGAAGGGGAACTTCCGTATATAAACGGAATAGACGGTAAAAGAACTTTTCCTTTCGTAAAACAAACATGTTTAAATCAAGCGGGTGCTTTTTTCGGAATAAGCGTAATAGAAAGGTTAATTCCCGTTCAAAGAGCGTACAACGCAGTTAAAAACCGTAAGTACGAATTTATGAACAGAATAAGTTACGGAATAGTAAACGTAGAAGACGGCTCAATAGATACCGACGAACTTGCCGACGAAGGCTTGTCTCCCGGAAAAGTAATAGTTTATAGGCAAGGCAGTAGGCCACCGCAAATGCTCAATACGGGTAACGTGCCTATGGATTTTAATTACGAAGAAGAAAGACTTTTAAACGAATTTATTTCAATTTCGGGAACGAGTGAAGTTTCAAGAAGTTCGCAAGTAAATTCTTCGCTTATGTCGGGCGTGGCTCTTGAACTTTTAATAGAACAAGACGAAACAAGGCTTTCCGTAACGAGTGAAAGTGTAAATAATGCAATCAAAGAAATAGGCAAAATGATACTCCGTTTGTTCAAAGAATTTGCAGGCGACAGTAGAATTATGCAAACGGCAAACGGGCAAAAAGCGGTTAAATTATTTTACTTTAAATCTACCGATATTACTTGCGACGATATAGAACTTGATACCGAAAACGGCTTAACAAGAACGCCGGCACAAAGAAAATCGGCAGTGCTTGAAATGTTACAAACGGGGCTTTTAAGTGACGAAAACGGAACGGTTAGCAGTAGAACGAAAGCAAAACTTTTGGAAATTTTAGGCTACGGAACTCTTGAAAACACGCAAGATATCGTAAACTTACATAAGCAAAAAGCCGAAAAAGAAAACGTTGAAATGCTTACTAAAAGCGTAGCGGTTGACGAGTTTGACGACCACGCCGTACATATAGAAGAACATTTGCGTTACATTTTGGAAGAAACGGGCAAAAAGTCGCCCAATAGAACGGTTATTCAAAGAATAACGGAACATTACAGCACTCACGTAAAGTTAAAAAACGAGCAAATTTTATCGGTGCAAAACCTAATGAGTAAGGAAGAATAAAATGGAAAATAAAGATATAAATGCGGGAGAAATTGAGAATAGTTCGCAAGTTATAGAACAAACGTCGCACGCCGTAGAGACGGGAAATAATTTAGGTGACGAACAAGCGGTTTTAGACTGCGGGAAATTCAATTCCGTAAGCGAACTTCTCAACGCATACAAGTCCCTTGAAAAAGAGTTTACAAGACGCTCTCAAAAAATCAAAGAACTTGTTCGGGAAAACGGTTTACTAAAAACGGCAAATGCAAACGGCAACCGTAATTTAGGAACCGTTAGTGGGGAAATCTTCAACGAAGAAGATTTAGTCGGCGATAAGTCTACCGCAAACTTTAAGTCGGAAGTAAACTTACAGTCGGAAAGAGTTGGTTTAGAAAATGCAATGTGTAATCTAAACAAAGAGTATAGCGGAACTAATCTGCAAAATGAAAAAAGTGCCAATGAAATAAAGTTGGAAGAAATACCCGAAAGCATAAAAAACGGTATAATTCGCGAGTACCTAATTAGTCTAACCAACTCAAAACCGTCCGTAAAACTCATAACGGGCGACGGACAAACGGCAATAACGCCACCGTCAAAACCGAAAACCCTATTTGAGGCAGGGGAAATTGCCAAGCAATTTTTTAAAAGATAAGGAGTATATATAAACTATGGTAACAATGAATTCGGCAGACGACGCATTAAAATCGGCATATTTAGGCGTTGTAAGCGAACAGTTAAATACCGCAATCAATCCGTTGCTTGCTAAAATCAAACAAACCGCAAGCGACGTTTGGGGTAAAGAAATTAGAAGACTTGCAGAATACGGCTTAAACGGCGGTATCGGTGCAGGCGAAGAAGACGGTAACTTACCCGAAGCCGCCGGCAACAATTACGAACAATTCGTATTAACCTTAAAAAATCTTTACGGCACTATTGAAATTAGTGATAAGGCGATTAGAGCCTCCGAAAACAGTGCGGGTGCGTTCGTAAATTTATTAAACGCCGAAATGGAAGGGCTTTTAAAAGCGTCTTCTTATAACTTCGGTAGAATGCTTTTCGGCGACGGAACCGGCATTTTAGCAAAAGTATCCTCAATTACAGACGGCGTAATCACTCTTGATAACGTTAAAAACGTAGTTGAAGGTATGGTGGTTGATTTTAGAACTTCGCAATCGGGCGAAGTAATTGCGAACGCAGGAGCAAGAAGGGTTATTTCCGTTGACAGAGCAACTAAACAAATTACCATTAGCGGAACTACTTTAACGCAAGCGTCCGTACCGCAAAATTCAATAGTAACCGTTCAAGGTTCTTATAACCAAGAAATCACCGGTTTAGGTGCGATTTTCAAAAACGGCGGAGAACTTTACGGCTTGCAAAGAGCAACACATAAATGGCTTATTCCGTATATGAAAACAAACGTAGGTAGCATTACCGAAACGGAAATTCAAACTGCAATAGACTATTTGGAAGAAAATACGGGTAGTAGAGTAAACTTTATCGTATGTTCAAGCGGAGTAAAACGTGCTTTCCAAAACCACTTGTCAACCTATAAAAGAAACGTTGACGTTTTAGACTTAAACGGTGGTTACAAAGCCCTTTCCTATAACGGAATTCCTATCGTAAGCGACAGATTTTGTCCGGAAGGCACAATGTACCTTTTAAATACGGACGATTTTGCCCTTCATCAACTTTGCGACTGGAAATGGCTTGAAGGCGAAGACGGTAGAGTAATTAAGCAAGTAGCGGGAAAACCCGTTTACAAAGCAACGCTTGTAAAATACGCCGACTTAATTTGCTCACGCCCGTGCGGTCAAGCAATGCTTTCGGGAATTACCGAAGCGTAATTTATCTTCCGCCACTTAAAATAAGTTAGGTGGCGGAAATTTTTTAAAAAATATAAAGGAGAAATATGACGGTTAAAGAAATACTTATAAATTCGGCAATAATTTTAGGAGATAACGATTTAGTTTCCTATCTTAAAGACGGAGTATGTGAAAGTAGTAGCGTAACGGTTAATAATTTAAGCATATTAAAAACCGCCTATAAACTCGTTTTAGAAGAAATTTCGGCGGAGTATTTAGATATCGTAAATACGGAAACTTTTAGCGTAGATAATCAAGAATTAGAATATTCAAAATTTACGTATAGTCCTATAAGAATAATTTCCGTTTTAGACGGTAACGGTCAAAAAGCAAACGCAAAAGTTTACCCATGCCATATAAAAACCGAAGAAAAAACCGTATCGGTAAAATACGCTTACGTTCCAAAATTTAACGATATAAACGAAATAAATCCTTTTGAAAATACGGTTATAACGGAAAGAGTTTTAGTTTACGGAATTTGTACCGAATACAATTTAATAAAGGGCAATTTTGATTTAGCAAGCGTTTATCATACGAAATATTACGATGCGTTAAGGGGAGCGTTAAAGCAAAGGGCAGTTAGAAGAATAAGACCAAGGAAGTGGCTTTAATGTTTTACGAAAAAAATTTTAAAGGGGTAAAAACCGTTAAAAAGAAAGTATCTTTAAAGAGTTTTCAAAACTCGTTAACGGAAAATTTAGCGGACGGAGTAGGCGGATTTTTTGACCAAAAATATTCCTATAATTTTTGTAGTAAAAACGGAAGTTTACAAAAGGGAATAGGTTTTAACGAAGTATTTCCAAATATTTTTGAAAGCCTAAAAATAATCCCCAAAACACTCTATTTTTACAGATTTTTTGACAAATTATCTTGTAAAAACGATGATAGAATAGTCGTCTATGCAAGCGATAAAAAGTTGTATCAAATTTTTCTTAAAAGAAACAACGAAGTTAAAGAAATTATAGGCTCAAACTTTGAAATATCGCCAAAATGCGAAAGTTACAATTTTCAAGGTTTAGACACGCTTTTGTTCGGTAGCGATACGGGAGACACCTTTATTTTAAAGGACGAAACCTTAACGCTTATACCGGACGCACCCAAAATAACTTCTTTATGCGTTCACAGTGAAAGGCTCTTCGTAACGGCAAAGAACGAACTACAAACGGTATGGTTTTCCGACGATTTCAATCCGGAAAATTGGAGCGTATCTTTAACCGAGGCGGGCTTTATAGAACTTACGGGCAGTGGCGGAAAACCGCTTAAACTAATTGAGTTTTTAGATTACGTGTTCGTGTTTAGAGATTACGGCATAACGAGAATAACGGCATTCGGCGACCAAACGGAATTTTCCGTTGATAACGTGTACAATTCTTCTTCAAAAATTTACGAAAAGAGCATTATACGTTGCGGAGAGTATATCGTTTTCGCTTGTGAAGACGGGCTTTACCGATTTAACGGTTTAGATACCGTAAAAATACTTAACGGTATTGATTTTAATCTTCTACAAACGGAAGAAAATTTTTATAGCGGAACGTTTATAAACAATACTCTGTATATGCTTACAAAAGGCAAAATTGACGGTAAAACCTTAAAAAATTTAATTCTTGTTTACGATTTTAACTATAAAACCGCATACTTCGTTAGCGGAATTCCGTTAGAAGAATTGTGTAGAATTAGCGGAGAAGAAAATTTTGTTTTAGGTGTTAGCGGAAGTAAAATTTTAAAACTTGACGATAGCGGAACCGTAAACTCAAAACCGCTTGAAAAAGTGTGGAAAAGCGTTGAGAGCGACTTCGGTTTGCAAACTTCTAAAAAACGGCTATATAAGGTAAATTTATCAACGAAAGAGAGAATAAAACTTTTAATAACGGTTGACGGAAAGGTTAACGTTTATAATCTCCGTGAGAACGAAAAAGAGATATTTCCCGACTTAAAAGGGGATAAATTTTCAATAGAAATAATATCAAACAGTTTTAATCCCGAAATAAAATTACCCACGCTTTACTTTTCGTATTTTAGCGGAGATTTGTGGTAAAAAGGTAAAATATGTTAATAAAAGACTACGGCAAAATGGCATACGCCAAACTTTACGAAATTGAAAACAAAATAGCAAAATTAGAAAAAACGGTTTCGGAAAATATTACTACGGAATTGAATTTTAATTACGGAGAAGAAGAAAATATCAAAAGTTTAGAAAAAACCTTTACTTTTAACTCCAAAAAAAAGCAAACCGCAGTAATGATAATTGAAACGGACTTCGTTTTAACGGGTGGAGCGGTTGCTTGCGTAAGCACGGTAACGGCAAACGGAAACGCCTTAACTTCGTTTTATATACGAAACGGTGTAAAAACTCAAAGATTTAGCGTTGTTTTGTCGGAAGGCGAAAATCAAGTTTTTATAAGCGTTCAATGTGAAAAAGATTTTACCGTTCAAAGTTTTAAAGTAACTTTCGTAGGCGTTATTGAGTATAACGAAACGGAAGAACACTTGTCGTATGCTAATTTAAGTAACGGAAATTATTTACTTTCTCAAAAAAACGGCTATGGCGAACTGTTTTACTATAACGGAACGAACGGGCTTGTAAGTGTAGTTAACCTAAACGGTATTTATGAGTGCAGAATTGTAAAAGCAACCGAAAGCGTAGTAAATATAATAGCAGTTGATACGGAAAAACGGCTTAAATACTTCGTTTACAATAATTTAGAAGATAGGTTATACGAATATAATTTAGGAATAAATTCCGTATCTTCCGCTTGCGGACACGAACAAAACGGAGTAATAGAGATATATTTTTGTAAACTTTCGGAAGTATATAAGGCAAGAATAACCGAAGAAAACGGAATAATTTACGAAAGAACGGGAAAATCGGGAATAAAAGTATATGCCGATGCAAACGCCGAGAACGCTATAATAATAGTAGATAAGTATAAAAACGCAACGCTCGTAACAAATTGAAGTTTCCCCAAAATTCAATTAAATAACCGCAAGGAGGAGTTATGAAAACGGTCAATATAAAATACGGCTACGATTATCATATAAAAAGCGTAGAAGGTGGCTACGTTATAGAATATACCGACGGAACGAATTTGTATAAACAAACTTATATAAATAACGTTTTGTCAAATCCCGAAATAATATCGTATTGTCAAGAGAAAATAAGTTTGGTAGGCGGAAAAGAGTTTATAAAAACAAGGCTTGACGGTAAGATAAAATAAACATAAAAGGAGAAAAAAGTGTTTGGAATAGAAGATAAAATTTTAAAACTTTTAAAAAATAAAAAGTCAAACGATAGCGTAGTTAGTGAAGAAAACGAAAAAGTAACGCTAACTTCAAACGAAAAAAAAGATAATAACGAAGAGGAAAAAAGCGTAATATCTTCAAGGGACGAACTTCTTGACGAAATAAGAGAGTATAACAAAAAAATCAATATTTCGGGTGGAGATAAAATGCCACAAAACTACGTTAGCGATAGGGAACTTACTAATAAGGCAACCGAAGAAATTGATAAGAAATATCAACGAGACGAAGATATTATCAATGAAAAGTTAAATAATGCGGAAGAAAAGAAGGAATTAAAGGACGAAAAAATCAATTTAAACGATTTGGAAAAGAAAAGTGAAGTTGATAAAACTTATCAAAAAGATATTCAAAAAACGGACGATACCGCAATAAAAAACGGAATACAGCGTTCAAGTATAGTTGAAAACCAACATAAAAATCTTGATAGCGACAAGCAAGAAGAGTATTATTTTTTAGACGAAAAGACTAAAAACGCCTTGCTTGATAACGATAGGGAGTACCAAAACACTAAAAATTATTACGAAAATTCACTTTACGAACTAAACGTTAAAAAATCGGTTGATTTGAAGAACAGACTTGACGAATTAAAAGCCGAAAGGAACAAAATTCTTAAAAAGAGCGGTTATAAACCTATTGAAGAGCCTTCTTTTAAAAATAATTTATCAAGAAAGCAGTTAGACCTTAACTACGAAATGATAGATAGGGTATTAAAATACTATTACTCAATGCCTTACGACGAAAGAGTTGAAAGTTTTTTAAACGATACCGAAGTTCAAAAATTATTAGGAAGAAATGCCAAAATTATTGAAGGTTACGTAAAATCTAAAACGAAAGAAAAAGGCGAATAATATAAAATACTCGGGAAAAGTTGAGCAAAATTAAAAATATGCTTGATTTTTTTCCCGAGTTTCTTTATACTATAAAGTAAGGGTGAACTAAATGAAAATAAAAAACGGCTATAAAATAGCCTTTGCAAATAAAAAATTAAGTAATAAAGTATTAGTCTATAAAATAAGCGTTTGGCTTGTTTTTTCAATCGTCTTATTCCTTTCTTCGTTCAAAACGTTATCTATAATAATAAAGTCCAACGAACTTCGTGAAATTGTTGATTTGTTTTTAGATACCGTTAAAAAAATAATAACTTTCGGTGAATTTGACGGAGAGCAAATAGGTAATTCGTTTGAAGTAGCCACTAAAAACTTTTTTAACTTTATTTCGGGTATAAGCGTAAAAGTAATAGTTGTGTTAACCGTATGTATCGTTTTAAGTATCGTAAGAAGTTTTTTCACTTCCCTTTGCGATTACGTTATAGCGGTAAACACTAACGAACATATGTCTTCAATGCGTCATGCAGGTTTCTTTAACACACTTTGGGAAAACTTGTCAAAATCGGTTAAATTTTCACTTTTTAAATCACTTGCATTGTTCGTTTGTAATCTTATAATGGTAACGGTTTTAATATTCATATTCTTAAAAACCATTAAAGTATTTACAATTTTTACATTGTCTTTCATACTTTTAATATCGCTCATATTCGTTGCGTTAAGGCTTACGTTTACGGGTATGATTTTACCTAAAATGGTTTGTGAAGGAAAGGGCGTTTTCAAATCTTTCGTAGAATGTTTTAAAGAAATAACTTTACCTACCTTTTTAGAAAGATTTTTCTCATACTTCTATATGTGTTTTATAAGTTACGTAATAACGGTAGCGTCGGCATTATTTACTTTTTTCGTATCTTTGCTTATAACAATTCCGGTTTTCTCGGTAATGTTTATAGCGTTAAGATTCGTTGATTATTACGAAATAAATCTTAAAAAATTCTATTGTACCTTTGACGAAATAGTAGTTCCGAAAGAACTCCGTAAAAATGACGAAAACCTATTAAACGAAATAGATATTTAACCATAAAAAAATACCGCAGTTTGAAACTGCGGTATTTTAATTTTACAATTTATTTACTTCTTTGTATTTTTTTAATGCTTTGGCAAGTTGGTCGGGGCAAGAAGTGTTGTTTCTGCAAGAAATACCCGAAAGTAGAGAAATAACTTCGTCAATATCTCTATTTTCAACAAGTCTTGAAACGCCTTGTAAGTTGCCAAGGCAACCACCGATAAACTTAACGTTTTTAACTTTATTCTCGGGTGTAACTTCAAAAATAATTTGTCTGCTACAAGTACCGTTTGTCAAATAAGTGTTCAAAATAAAACTCCTTATATGAAGATAAAAGGGGAGTAAACTAATCTACTAAATTTTCGTAGATAATAGCGTAAAGGTTTCCCGCTTTTTCTTCCCATTTTTTATAAATATTTTTTGCTATTTGCCTGTTAGGAACGCTAAACTTTAATTCCAAAACCGATTGTGAAATATCTTTAATTTTCAAATTTACCGTATAAGTAGAGTCCTTGTTCATATAGTAATCGGCAGAGCACTCTTGTTTTTTGCGGTAATGAGCACGGTTGAGTTTAATAAAAGCGTTAATTTCCTCACGCAAAGAAACGGGAATTTTAACGTAAAATTCCGCTAAACAGTAACGACCGTCCGGAGTAATTTGATAAACGGGGTCGTTAGCGGAAGAAAGGTTATAGATAAAACCGTCTTCAATCATTTTGTTAAGCATAGGCTTGCAGTCCATATAGGAAAGCCAAGTGTTAGAAGAGCAACAAATATCAATAACCGTATTTTCGTTAATAGGACATTCCATTTTGTCAAAAACGAATAATAATATTAATTTGTTAATAAAAGAATCGCCCTTGACGTTCATTTGTAAAATCTCCCGTAAGATTAGTTAAAATTAGATAGCAAATTCCTTTAATGCTTCCATTAAGTCGTCGCAAGAATCGGAATGAGCCTCAACGGTAACGGGTTTAGATAAATCTAAACTAAAAATACCTAACAAAGATTTTGCGTCAACAACGTATCTTTCGCTTTTAAGTTCAATATCAAAAGTGTAGTTTTGAACGATATTAACGAATTTTTTAACTTGACTTGCCATTTGAAGTGAAATTTGAATTGATTTCATAGAAAAAACCTCCAATATAAATTTGCAAGAACTATTATACATAATTTTATTTAAAAAATCAATACTTTTTGAAATAATTCTTGATAGTTTTAAAATAATGTGCTAAAATAAATAAAGTAATAGATAAAAGTATTTTATAAATAAAATAAAAGGAGTGGCGTATGAAAAGTAGAGAGCAATCGTTAAACGAATTTTGTTACGCTATTGACGAACTTCAAAACGTTGAATACTTGCTTGCGGACGTTAAACTTTTAAAAGTAACCAACGCTATAAGCAATTCAAAACTTTTAACCGACGAAATGAATTATTTTTGCGAAGATTTTGATTTTCACGCAAATTTTCAAAACTGTTTTAAAATAGACGGCGGGGTTAAACATTTCGTACTGCCCGAGAAAAATACCGATGCGATAGCCTTCGTATATTTGCTTATAAGGGAAATCGTATATAAAAGAATAGAGTTCACTGCGGTACTTGATTATTTCGGCGGAAACAAAAATTACGAAGACGCATATTTGCGTTTCATTAGAGACGCTATAATGCCGTTTAGGGCTTGCGTATATCAAGCAACTATGCAAGTAATTCAAGCCACGTCAAAAGCGGAAGAAGTAGGCTCAAAGATAGAAACGGTTGAAGTTTCCGTAAAGGAAGAAGAACCCGAAAACCCGCAAGTTGAACAAATAACGAACAATAAAGTTGATTTTAAAAATCAAGAATTAACCCTTTTAAGGTTACTTGATTTAGACAAACTTGCCATAAATCAAAGTAGAGCGTCGGAAGACGAGAAAAAAGACTTGTATTACGTTCACGAACTTTTCGTAGAGCAAATCAAAAACGGAGACGCAGAGAAAATAAAATTATCTTATTTAGCGTACTATTACGCAATGAATTCACTTAAAAAGGTAGTTTTGAATATAAAAGATATAACTAAAATTTTAGCCGATATAGGCGTTTTAAACTAAAAGGAGCAAAAATGTATTTTATAGGAATAGACATCGGCGGTATGAGCATAAAAAGCGGTATCGTTGACGAAAGCGGAAAAATAATAAAGTCATCAATAATAAAAACGGAAAAAATTGCCGATACGGAACAAATAAAACTTATCGCAAAGGACGTTTTAAAACTTATTGACGAAAGCGGAATAGATAAAAAGGAAATAAAAGGAATAGGTTGCGGTTGTCCAAGCCCGTGCGGAGAAAACGGCATAATGAGTTACGCCGCAAACTTAAAGTGGAGAAACACTCCTTTACAAAAACTTTTGGAAGAATTAACGGGTTTACCTACAAAAATAGCCAACGACGCAGACGTTGCGGCACTTGCCGAGGCAAAATTCGGTTCGGCTAAAAAATACGATACTATCGTAATGCTCACGATAGGAACGGGCGTAGGCGGTGGCGTTGTTATCAATAAAAAATTATACACAGGACCTAACGGCTACGCAAACGAATTAGGTCACGCCGTAATAAGATATAACGGTATAAAATGCGGTTGCGGAAAGAAAGGTTGTTTAGAGCAATACGCTTCGGCGTCGGCACTTATTCGCCAAACCAAAGAGGCGATGCTTAAAGATAAAAACTCTTTAATGTGGCAATTCGTTGATAACGATATAGAAAAAGTAAACGGAATTACTTCGTTTGCATGTGCAAAACAAGGCGACAAAACGGCAAATAGGGTAGTAAATAAATTTTGCGATTATATAGCAACGGGCATAGTAAACTACTGTGCGATATTCCGTCCAAACGCTATAATTTTAGGCGGAGCAATAAGCAAGGAAGGGGAATATTTAACCAAAAAACTCCGTAGGATTGCCAAAAAATACGAATACGGCTATCCAAACACTATGAAAGTAGATATAATAACCGCAGAACTTAAAAACGACGCAGGTATAATAGGTGCGGCGTCGCTTATAATGTAAAAATGAACGGGTTGCAGTCAAAAATTAAAACATACGCCGAAGAATTAGGGGCGGATTTGGTAGGTTTTTCTTGCATAGGCGAAAGTCCTATAAAAAATCAAGAAAATTTAAAATATGCGGTAACGGTGGCGGTTAAATTACCCGATGCGGTATTAAAAACCATAGAAAACAGACCTACAATTTCGTATTTTCACGAATACCGTTCGGCAAACGCACTTTTAGACCAAATAACCTTCAAAATAGCAAGATTTATAGAAAAACAAGGTTATAACGCATTTCCCGTACCCGCATCGCAATCAACAAGCGATGATAAGTCGGCGTATAAAAGCATATTTTCGCACAAACAGGGTGCAAGGCTTGCAGGACTTGGCTTTGTTGGAAAAAGTGCCTTGTTTATAAGTAAAGAATACGGCAGTCGGGTCCGTTTGGCAACGGTACTTACCGATTTGGAACTTGAAAGTGAAAATAAGGTTATAGAAAACGGTTGCGGAAGTTGTGAAAATTGCGTTAAGGCTTGCCCCGCAGGTGCA
>JAZRVG010000015.1:0-12645 GCA_045599025.1 Christensenellaceae bacterium
ATACTCTTTCCGTAGGTGTGTTTTTTTATATCTTTACTTAAAATACACAAAATATCCGCAGTTATATTCGCAACAACTATTTCGCCTACTCCTTCGCTTTCCGAAAGCAAATTATCAAGCGTTATCAAACAGTTATTTTCAACTCCGTTGAGTTTTGCGTTATGTTTTGCAACGTTTACGGCAACTTCGTCAATATCCGTCATTACGGCTTTTTTCGCACCTAATTTTATAGCACTTATGCCTAAAATTCCCGAACCCGTACCAACGTCTATTACCGTTTTTCCGTTAAGGTTTATCATAGATAAAAACTCTATGCACATTGAAGTCGTTTCGTGTTCGCCCGTTCCGAAAGCCATATTCGTGTCAATTTCAACGATTATATCGTTTTCTTTCTTTTCGTAATCAATCCACTTGGGTTTTATAACTACCGAACCTATGTGCATCGGGCGGTAATGCTTTCGCCAAATTTCTATCCAGTCGTCGCCGTCAACTTCTCTCGTAGCCGTTTCCAAAGTCCCAAAATCTAAACCGCCGTTTTGTTTGAAAAAATGAAGTTCTTTCTCTATTTGGCTTATTTTTTCTTTTCCCGTATCTAAATCAAGATAACACTTAACAAGCGTTGCGTTTTTGCCTAAATTTTCGGTTAAACCGTCTTCTATGTAGTCCCAAGTGTTTCTTCTGTTGTTGATTAAATCTAAAATATCGTTATCGTCGCAAATGGAAACGCCGTAAGACGTGTATTCCCAAAGTTTATCGGCAACAAGTTCTTCTGCCTCGTTCGTTGTGTATATCGTAAGTTCTAAATATTTCATATTAGTTTAAAGTTATATCCTTTAATTTTGAATAGTACTCGTTTACGAGTAAATTTAATTTTTTTACCGAATTTTCGTTTGTAAACGCTTCATCGCTCAACTTTTTAGCAAAAAAGATTGCGTTTGACGAATATTTTAGCCCGCCGAGCGTTCCTACGAACCTTCCTGCTTGTCTTTCGCCTAAAAAGTCTCCACCGCCACGAATATCAAAGTCAATTTCACTTATTTTAAACCCGTCCGAACAACTTCTTACGGCGTTTAATCTTTGAATAGAAGTTTCCGTTTGCTTTCCTGCAATTAAGAAACAGTAAGATTTTAAATTTGAACGGCCAACTCTTCCCTTTAACTGGTGAAGTTGAGAAAGACCGAACCTTTCGGCATTGTAAATTACCATAACCGTTGCTTCGGGAACGTCAACACCTACTTCAATTACGGTTGTTGATACTAAAATTTGAGTTTGCCCGTTTTTAAAAGCGTTCATAACTTCAAGTTTTTCACTGTCTTTCATTTTTCCGTTAAGAAGTCCTACGCCGTAACCTTTATAGTATGAAGATAACTCTTCGTATTTTTCCTTAACGCTTATTAAAGTTCCTTCGTCGTCACCTTCTATTTTTGGACAAACGAAATACGCTCTTTTACCACTATCAATTTCCTTTTTAATAAATTCAAGCATACCTTCGTATTTTTCTTCGGGAACTATTCCCGTTTGAATTTCGGCACGCATTACGGGTTTATCGGAAATTGTGGAAACGTCTAAATCTCCGTAAAAAACAAGTGATAAAGTTCTTGGAATCGGCGTTGCACTCATACAAAGCATATCAACGTTTTGTCCCTTGTCTTTTAAGGCGCTACGCTGTTTAACACCGAATCTTTGCTGTTCGTCACACACGCACAATGCTAAATTTTTAAACTCAACGCTTTCTTGAATTACGGCGTGTGTTCCAACGACTAAATCGTACTCTTTATTTAAAATTTTCGCTTTTACTTCTCTCTTTTCTTTTTGGGTTAAACTACCCGATAAAAACGCTATATTAAACTCGCTTAAATATTTTTTTGCAAGTTCGTAATTTTGTTTTGCAAGAACTTCGGTAGGTGCTAAAAAACTTGCTTGGTAACCGCTTTTAAGTGCAATATACAAAGCACAAACGGACACTGCGGTTTTACCCGAACCGACGTCGCCTTGAAGTAGCCTATTCATAACGGTAGGACCTAACATATCTTTATAAATTTCGTTTACCGCCGACTTTTGACCGTTAGTAAATTCAAACTTAAATCTTTTCGTAAAATCTAACAATTCGTTAGTAGAAAGGCTATATTTTTGCGTTCTAACGCACTTTTTGTCCCCTTTTATTATCTTAAAAGCCGTTATCATAGAAAAATATTCTTCTATTGCTATACGTTCCGACGCATTGTTTAAAGAATTTTGAGATTCTGGACAGTGAACGTTAAAGTACGCTTGTTTTAAAGGTGCTAATGCGTATTTTTTTTGCAAATCTTCGGGAATAACAGAATTTAATTCCATAGATTTAACTGCGTTAAGCGTTGCATATTTCATTACGCTTTGAGTTAAGTTTCCACGAACGCTATATACGGGAACTATACCTTTTAGTTTATAGTTTTTGCTTACTTCTTCAAACGTTGGATTAGTCATAGAAGTTTGCCCGAATTTCTTTGAAACTCTACCGTAAAAAAAGTATTCTTCGCCCGCTTTTAGTTTAGTTGCAACGTATGGTTGATTAAACCATATTACGCTAAAATTGTCCGCTGGTTGCGAACAAAACACTTTAACGTATTTCATTTTACCCGCATTTAAAGTGATAGGTGCGGTTTCAATTTTAGCAACCGTTAAAACGATTTCGTTATGGTATGCGTCCTTTAAATTTACTACTTTACTCATATCTAAATACGAGCGTGGAAAGTTTTTAACTAAATCACTTACCGAGTAAATTCCTAATTTTTTAAGGTCTGCAATACGTTTGTCGCTTAATGATTTTATATCTTTAAGTTCCATAATTTAAAAAAAGAAACCGCATAATTTTAGCGGTTTCTAAACAAGTTTTATTCAATAGATACGATAAAGTAGTAAACCGCTTGACCGCCGTTTAAAAGTTCTACTTCACAATCGGAAAATTCTTTTTGAACTGCTTCCCTAACGTTTTCCGCATCTTGCTCTAAAATATCTGCACCGTAATATAAATTTATGGTTGAGTGATAACTTTCTTTGAGTTTTTTAATTAAATTTATAGTACAATCTTTGATATTATTTGACTTTGTTAATATCTTTTTATCGTCTAAACCGATAATATCGCCTTTTTTAAGCGTTAAATCGTCCGTTTTGGTTGCTCTTACGGAGTAAGTAACTTGACCTGAAACAACTTCGTCAATAGCGTGGAGCATATTGATTTTGTTGAGTTCACACTCTTCGTCTGGATTGAAATTGAGTGCTGCGGCAATACCTTGCGGAACGTTTTTAGTAGGTATAACGTGTATTTTTTTGCCTTCAATGAGTTGTTTTGATTGCTCTGCGGCTAAAATAATGTTCTTATTGTTAGGGAAAATGAATATATTTTCGGCATTTATCTTACAAACAGCGTTTGCTATATCACTTGCCGACGGATTCATAGTTTGACCGCCTTCAATAACTTGGTCACAGTTAATATCTTTGAATATTGCTTCAAAACCGCTACCCGAACAAATTGAAAGCATGCCCATTTTCTTCTTTTCGGCATTGTACTTTTTGATAAGTTCACGGTTTTGTTCAAGCATATTTTCAATTTTAACTTTATCAACTTCACCGAGTTCAAGTGCTCTTGATAATGCTCTTCCCGGGTTATTGGTGTGAACGTGAACTTTAACGAATTCAAGGTCGCCTATAACCAAAACGCTATCGCCTATACTCATTAAGTACTCTCTTAACCTGTCAATATCGGCAAGAGTCGTCTTTTTCTTGTTGTTTATGATGAAAAACTCGGTACAATAACCGAATTCTATCGTTCCAAGGTTTAAAATGTCGGCATGTTCAAGAGAAACGTCTTCTTTTTTAGGTTCAACAACTACTTCTACGCCTTCTACTTCTTCGCCTAAAATAGCCTTTTGCATACCTTTATAAATCGTAAGCAAGCCCATTCCGCCAGAATCTAATACGCCTGCCTTTTTTAATACGGGCAATAATTCCGGCGTCATTTTTAATGCCGAATCTCCTGCTTCTACGATTTCTTCAAATAAGGTTTCAAAAGTTTTTGCTTTTGAACTTTGAACCGTTTCGCTAATTATTCTTGAAACGGTAAGCATAGTACCTTCTTTTGGTGTAGATACGGCACTATACGCTACGTCCGTTGCATTTTTAAGCGCTTTAATAAATAATTTTATATCTGCACTTTCTTCCGTTTTTAATACGGTACATAAACCTCGTAATACTTGCGACGATATAACGCCACTGTTACCACGTGCACCCTTTAACGCTCCACGCATAACGCTGTCTGCAATTTGCGGAAGGGCGTTTGATTTGCATAACTTTAATTCCGACGTTGCCGACTTTAAAGTAAGCGACATGTTAGTTCCCGTATCGCCGTCCGGCACCGGAAAGACGTTCATTGAGTCAATTTTATCTCTGTTTATATCTAATAATCTATATGCGTTTGTTACCATTTTGGCAAACATAGCACCGTTTATCGTTTTCATTTTAAATTCACCTAATAGATAGAAAAATTACAACTTGACGCCAGTTATATTAACGTTGACGGTATCTACTATCATTCCCGTGAATTTTTCCACTTTATACTTGATTGCATCTTTTAATGAATTTGCAACTGCCGATATAGATACACCGAATTTAATTATAACAAACACGTCTATATAGATGCGGTCGCCGTTAGTTACGACCTTAACACCTTTTGCGGTTTTTTCAATTTTAAAAATTTGAGAAATATCAATAGGGTTTTTAGAAGATACTATTTCAACTATTCCGTAGCATTCCAAAGCAGCACACGCCGTAATGCGTGCGATTGCTTCGTTTGATATTGAAATTTTACCGTAAGCGTTATTCGTTTTAACCGACATTGTGCTTTCTCCTTTAATATTCCTATTTTATTTTACAATAAACTTTACGATTTTGCAAGGGATTTTATTACTTTTAATATATTTTTGACCATATTCTCAAATATTTTACCATTTTTTTAATTTAATTCAATAAACCTATTAAAAACTCTTGCTATTTTATAAAAAAAATGATAGAATATTTATGCTAAAAATTCAAAACGGAAGTTTTTTGGAGGTGCAGATATGTCAAAGGTTTGTAGCGTTTGCGGTAAAGGTAAATTATCCGGCAACAAGGTTAGTCACAGTAACCGTAAAACTCCTCGCTTATACAATGCTAACGTACAAAAGGTAAGAGTTTCAAATAACGGCACTATTTCTAGTGAATACGTTTGTGCTCGTTGTCTTAAAAGCAACAAAGTTGAAAGAGTATAAAAAAATAACATTGGACCGTTTAATTAACGGTCTTTTTGTTACTTCTATTTAATTCTTTTGGAGATTACTTATTTTATGGAAAAAGATTTTGAAAAAGTACTTATTAGCAAAGAACAATTAAATTCAAGAATTCAAGAACTCGCTAAACAGTTAAGCAAGGACTACGAAGGTAAAAATCCACTTTTCATTTGTATTTTAAAAGGTAGTATATTCTTCACTGCCGACTTAATGCGTTATTTAACTACACCAAGTCAAATTGACTTTATGTGCGTTTCAAGTTACGGCTCCGGTACGGAATCTTCCGGTAAAATTACCGTTAAAAAAGATTTATCTAACGATATCAACGGCAAACACGTTATTATAGTTGAAGATATTATTGACAGTGGCAACACTCTTTCTTATCTTACTAACTATTTATCTTCTAAAAATCCTGCGTCGTTAAAGATTATTACTCTTTTAGATAAACCCGAAAGACGTAAAGTTCCTCTCAACCCCGATTACACCGGTTTCGTTATTCCAGATGAATTCGTTGTAGGTTACGGACTTGATTACGATGAAGATTACCGTTCTTACCCTGAAATTTGCGTATTAAAAAGAGAAGTTTACGAAAAATAATTTATTTTAATTATTAAAGCACCGAAATATCGGTGCTTTTTTATTTATATTGTAATATTAAAAAGGTTTTGCTTTGTGGCAAAACCTTTTTGACGTATTATTCTTGCGTTTCCGTTTCTACGGCTATTTCTTCCGTAGTTTCGGAATTTTCCGTATTTTCGGTATTTTCGTCTTCTTCTACTTCTTCTTCGTCTTCATGCGGAACGACTGCTACGGTTGAAACCTTACCACCGTCGGTTCTCATTATGATTACGCCTTGAGTATCTCTACCAAGTACCGAAATATCTTGCGATTTAATTCTTATAATAATTCCGTTATCGGTTATAAGCATTACGTCTTGGTCGGGAGTTACAAACGTAAGACTTGCTAAATCACCCGTTTTTTCGTTGAAGTTACCTGCTTTTACACCTTTACCTGCTCTACCTTGAACACGGTAATCTTCGTGCGAACTACGCTTTCCGTAACCGTTTTCGGTAATAGTTAAAACGTTTGCGTCTTTATTAACTACCGTCATACCGATTAAGATATCGTCGTCGGCTAAATCCATAGCCTTAACGCCTTGCGTATCTCTTCCTATCGGTTTTAAGCCGTAAGTTTGTTTTTCGGGGTCTAAACCTTCGTAGAATCTTAAACATTTACCTTTCTTGGTGGCAAGCAACAACTCGTCTTCACCCGTTGTGAATTGAACGGAAATAAGTTCGTCGCCTTCGTTAAGACTAATTGCGATTTTACCCGTTTTTCTAATACTGTCAAATTCTTCCAAAGCAGTCTTTTTGATAAGACCGTTTCTGGTTGCCATTGCAATATAGCCCGTTTGTCCTTCTTTAAGTGGAATAATTTCGGTAACTTTTTCACCTTCGGAAAGTTGAATTAAGTTGATAACCGCTCTACCCCTTGCGGTACGTTGTGCCTCCGGTATTTCGTACGCTTTTATGCGGAATACTTTACCGAGAGAAGTGAAGAACATAATATCGTCGTGCGTGGAAGAAATAAACATATTTCTAACGAAGTCTTCTTCTTTGGGTTTATGTGCCGTAACACCCTTTCCGCCACGACGTTGTGCACGGTATTCGTCAATAGGAATACGTTTAACGTAACCTAAATTCGTCATAGATACGACTACGTCTTCTTCGGGAATTAACGCAGCGTCTTCTATATCGCCTTCCATAACCGATATTTCGGTCTTTCTCGGCGTGCCGTATTTAGTCTTTATAACCGTTAAATCTTCTTTTATTATGCCGTTTATTCTTGCAGGATTTGATAAAATGTCCATATAGTCGGCAATTAAGGCTCTAATTTCGGCAAGTTCGTCTTCAAGTTTAGATACCGCTAAATGAGTTAAGGTTTGTAAACGCATATCAAGTATTGCGTTTGCTTGTCTTCCTTCTGCATCCAAATCAAATTCTTCGGTTAAACGCATAGCGGCACTTTGCCTATCGTTTGAAGATTTGATTATTTCTACTACTCTATCAATATCGTTAAGGGCTTTTATTAAACCTTCTAATATCAAGCACCTTTCTTTTGCTTTATCTAAATCGTATTTAGTTCTTCTTGCAATAACTTCTCTTTGGTGTTTTAAATATTCTATTAAAATTTCTTTAATATTTAAAACTTTCGGGTCTGTTCCTACAAGAGCAAGTAAAATTATACCGTCACTGCTTTGAAGTTTGGTTTGTTTATACAAAGTGTTTAAAACTACTTGGGCGTTTGCGTCTTTCTTAATATCAATTACGATACGCATACCGTGTCTATCCGACTCGTCGTTGATATTTGATATACCTTCAATCTTTTTAAGTTTAACGTATTCGGCAATAGTTTCAATAAGTTTTTGTTTGTTTACTTGATACGGAATTTCGGTAACGATAATTCTTGACTTACCGTTATCTAATTCTTCTATTTCGCATTTTGAACGTAAAACGTAACCGCCTCTACCCGTTCTATACGCATTTCTTATGCCACTTCTTCCCATAAGTACGCCACCGGTTGGAAAATCGGGTGCGGGAATATAGTCCATAAGTTCGTCAAGCGTAATGTCGGGATTATCTATTAAAGCGATAGTTCCGTCTATTACTTCCGAAAGGTTGTGCGGTGGTATATTTGTTGCCATACCTACCGCAATACCGTCCGCACCGTTTACAAGAAGGTTTGGATACCTTGCGGGAAGAACGGTAGGTTCTTTTCTCGTATCGTCAAAGTTTGATTTACAATCAACGGTATTTTTATCAATATCGGCAAGCATTTCAAGTGCTAACTTGCTCATACGTGCTTCAGTGTACCTGTATGCTGCCGCACTGTCGCCGTCAACTGAACCGAAGTTACCGTGACCGTCAACAAGCGGAAGGTTGATTGAGAAATCTTGTGCTAAACGGACTAATGCGTCGTAAACCGACGAGTCGCCGTGCGGGTGATATTTACCCAAAACGTCACCGACTATAGTTGCACATTTTTTGAACGGTTTATCGGGCGTTAAGCCTAATTCGTTCATTGAGTATAAAATTCTTCTGTGGACGGGTTTTAAACCGTCTCTCACGTCCGGAATTGCTCTTGAACGGTTTACCGCCATTGCATAGTCTATGAAACTTTGTTTGAGTTCGGAGTTAACTTCAACGTCAACAAGTTTGGTCATTGAAAGCGTTTTTCTAAACTCTTGCGTCAATTCTTCGCTGAACTTTTGTTTTGCCATTTAAGTTATCCCCCTATTAAGTATCTAAATCCTGATTTGCGAACTGTGCGTTCTCTTCAATGAACTTACGGCGAAGTTCCGGTTGTTCACCCATTAAAAGCGAAATTTGAGCGTCTGCTTCTACTGCGTCTTGAATAGTTACACGGCGTAAAGTTCTCGTTTCGGGGTTCATAGTCGTGTCCCAAAGTTGAACGGTGTCCATTTCACCTAAACCTTTGTAACGTTGAATATCGCATTTTTCGTTTTCTTGTAAAAACGCTTCTTTGTCTTCTTCGGTATAGAAATAATGCTCTTGTTTACCTTTCGTAATCTTATAAAGTGGCGGTTGTGCTATATATACGTGACCTTGCTCTATAAGCGGACGCATATAACGGTAGAAGAAAGTTATTAAAAGTATTCTTATGTGAGAACCGTCAACGTCGGCATCGGTCATACAAATAACACGGTCGTATCTAATTTTGGTTACGTCAAAGTTTTCAAGCATACCACCGCCGAAAGCGGTTATCATTGCTTTGATTTCTTCGTTTTCAAGAACTCTGTTTATTCTCGTTTTTTCAACGTTTAATATTTTACCACGAAGGGGCAATACCGCTTGGAATCTCCTGTCTCTACCCTGTTTAGCCGTACCACCTGCGGAATCTCCTTCTACTATGTAGATTTCACAAAGTTCGGGGTCTTTTGACGAACAGTCGGAAAGTTTACCCGGAAGTGCCGTGGATTCAAACACGCTCTTTCTCGTTGCTTCACGGGCTTTTCTTGCCGCTTCACGAGCCTTTTTAGCAGTTAAGCATTTAAATATAAGTTCTTTTGCAAAACTCGGAGTTTCTTCCAAAAATGCGGAAAACTCTTCGTTCATTGCTTTTTGAACTAACGTTTTTATATCGGCGTTGCCGAGTTTCGTTTTAGTTTGTCCTTCAAATTGCGGATTGCAAAGTTTAACGGAAATAACGGCTGCAATACCTTCCCTTACGTCTTCGCCCGAAAGTTTATCGTCGTCCGTTTTGATAAGATTTAATTTCTTACCCGAATCGTTGATAATTTTAGTTAAGGAAAGTTTAAAACCGTCAAGGTGCGTTCCGCCTTCAACGTTATTTACGTTGTTTGCAAACGCTAAAATTTGCTCACTGTAATCTTCGTTGTATTGGAAAGCAATTTCAATGGTTTCTTTGCCGTATTGCTTTTTAAAATATACGGGTTCGGCACTTAATACCGTTTTATTTTTATTTAATACTTGAACGTACTCTTTAATTCCGCCTTCACTAAACATTTCGTCGTGACGTTCTTGTCCTTCACGCTCGTCGGTAAGAACAAGCCTTACTCCCGTATTTAAAAAGGCAAAGTCACGGAGCATACTTTTGATAGTATCGTAGTTAAAGTCGGTTGTAGAGAATATAGTCGGGTCGGGTTTAAAAGTAACTCTCGTTCCGGTTTCGGTAGTACTCTCTAATTCAAGGAGCGGAGTTTGCGGAACACCGATTTTATATTCTTGACGGTAGTGTTTGCCGTTTTGATAAACGTCAACGCTTGCGTCGGTAGAAAGTGCGTTAACCGCTTTTAAACCTACGCCGTGAAGTCCCGAAGAAATTTCGTAACCACCGTCACCAAACTTCCCGCCTGCGTTGGGGTGAGTCATAACAAGTTCTACGGTTGATATTCCTTCTTCTCTCATACCCGTAGGTATTCCACGACCGTTATCACGAATTGAACAAGAACCGTCTTTTAAAATAGTTACGGTTATCGTATCGCAATAGCCTGCTAACGCTTCGTCAATAGAATTGTCAACGGTTTCTTTAACCAAGTGGTGTAAACCGTA
Organism: Christensenellaceae bacterium; assembly: GCA_045599025.1. Taxonomy (GTDB): domain Bacteria; phylum Bacillota; class Clostridia; order Christensenellales; family Borkfalkiaceae; genus HGM11412. Next base: position 10,394 of record JAZRVG010000015.1, read on the forward strand.
AGCATCGGTATTACGGATATACATACCCGGTCTTAACCTGATATGCTCCAAACCTTTACACTCTCTAATCTGGTCGGCACCGTATTCGTTTAAAACTTTATTATCGGATTCCATAAGCCCTCCCGTACGAAAACTACTGAATAGCGTACGTATTTTTTTAAACTAATATATATTATATAATATATATTGTCTATAAAATTATATCATATTATAATATACTTGTAAATAGTTTTTTGAAAATTTTTGCAATAAAAAACGGTCTTTTTTTACAAAAAACCGCTTATGTTTATTATATTTTGTTAAGTTCGCTTAAAAGACTTTCAAGCCTATGCTTTTCGGCTTTTACAAGCCCCTTTTCACTAAAATTATCTATGTAATTTAAACCCGTTTTTAAAATGAGTTTTGCCCACTCTCTATCACCCGTGTACATTCTGTAAACCGCGTGTATTCTGTAATCGCAAGGAGATTTTTCTTGTTGTAAAAATCCAACGACTACGTCCGAGTGAGTTTTTATAAACGTTTCGTCGTTTCGTAATATAGCGTTAAAGAAAAGTTCTTTATAAACAGTTTCGTAATCGTCGCCGAATAGTTTTTCTCTATCGCAAATTTTTTCAAGTTCTTTAGTATCCGCCCCGTCGCTGTTATCAAGATACGCAAGATAACGGAGATAAATTATTTTTACCGAATATTCGTCGTAATCAAGAGTATAATCACGGAGTAAACTTCCGTCAATATTTTTAGGCTCTACACCGCAAAATACCGCTGAAACGGCTTTAAAATAGTTTTTTGCTATTCTACCCTTTTCATCCTTTTGAAGTAAGCGGAAAATCAAAGAGCCGTCACTTGAAGGAATTATAGGAAATAAGTTTAAAAGTAGCAAATACATAGGAACGTAAAAACTTAAACCGAAAAGTGCGTAAATAACCATGTTATCTAAAAAATTAACACTTATTATCATTCCTATAACCGTTTGTATTATAGTGAACACCAAACCGAATACGGTTGAAGCAATTACTTTTTTAGCATAGTTATTTTGAGTTTTTGGAACAAGTTCGGTATAGCCGAAAGTTTCCGCTTTATGTAATTTGAATTTTACTTTTTTAGAGTTTAAAAATACTACCGATAAAAAACCGACGGTTATATTCTTAACGCTTAATCCGCATATCAAACCGCCTACGGTATGCCCTAACTCGTGTAGTAGCGGTGAAAGTATAAAAGCAATTACAAGCCCCGTAACTGTAAAAAGTATAAACCACCAACGCTCCGTTTCCCCAAAGAACGTAAACGAAAGGGCAAATTGCACCATAAACGCTACTCTTATTACCCAAGAAAGTATTTTTGAAAATAATTGTGAATTTTTAATTTTTTGAACTTGATTTTTCATAAAATTCCACTTTTTAACTTATAATAATAACCTTCTAAATTATCGCCTTCACTAACGGTTATTTTATCTAATTTTAAATATTTCATAACGCTTAAAAGTATAAGCGAACCGCCGTATATAACGTCCGCACGCTTTATATCAACGGGAAACTCGTTTACTATTTCGCACGGAGACATTTTAGAAAGTTTATTTGATATTTCTTCAAGATTATTTTTTGTTATAACGGTTTTATCAACAATTTTACTGTCATAAACCTTTAAACCTTGAACGATTGCACCTAAACTCGTTGCCGTACCGCCTATGCCGTAATATTCGCCCGAAACGGTTTTGCCGTATTCTAAAACCTTTTTAGATAAAAATGCGTTGATACTTTCGGTATCGTTTTTGAATAAGTCGTATATTTTGACGACTCCCATAGGCAAACTTTTTTGGTATAATATTTCTTTACCGTTTGAATAAGCAATTTCCGTACTTGCACCGCCGATATCTATTATTCCACCGACGTTACCCTTTAACGCACCGCTTAAACCGAGTTCCGCCTCAACCTTGCCGTCAACAACGTCAACTGTTATGCCCGTTTCGTCTAAAACTTTACGGCAAAAGTCTTTTCCGTTATCGCTTTCCCTTACCGCTTGCGTGGCAAAAGCGTAAACTTCGGTTGCTCCGTTAGTTTTGGCGTATTCTTTTAACTTTAATATCGCTTGAATTGTTCTTTCCATTGCCTCAATCTTTAAAGATTTAGAACAAGACAAACCTTCGCCAAGCCTTGTGGTTATAAGATTTTTAGTAAAAAAATTTCCGTTCGTAAGCATTAAACGAACGGAATTACTACCTATATCTAATATGCCTATTACTTCACTTTTAATCG
>JAZRVG010000016.1:0-6429 GCA_045599025.1 Christensenellaceae bacterium
AAAAATTCGCAAAACTATTAAAGAAAACTCAAAAGATAATTTTTTAATAGGCGAAGTTTGGGAAGACGCTACCAATAAAATTGCTTACGGCACGAGAAGATATTATTTTTCGGGTAATCAATTAGATAGCGTTATGAACTACCCGTTAAAAAACGCTATTATAAACTATATCTTATCGGGCAAGGTTTACGAACTTAAAAGGGTTATTTTAGAGCAAATAAACAACTACCCGAAAAACGCTTTATGCTTACTTATGGACGTTTTGTCAACCCACGATACGCCACGAATTTTAACGGTGTTAGGGGATAGTAATTTCCCCGAAAGTAAAGACGAAATGTCGGTAAAAACTCTTGATGAAAGGGAGTATAAAATAGCGTTAAAAAGGCTTTTCGTTGCGGTAATTTTAGAGTTTACTTTATACGGAATTCCAACCGTTTATTACGGTGACGAAACGGGTATGCAAGGGTATAAAGACCCATTTAACAGACAGTGTTTCAATTTTGAAAACACTAACGGAATAATAACCGAATTTTATAAAAAAATCTCTAAAATTCGGCATGAAAACGAAGAATTTAAAAACGGCTTAACCGAAATTGTTTACGCCGAAAACGGTGTTTTAGCCTTTAAGCGTAAAACAAAAACAAGTGAAATTTTAATCGTTACAAACACTTCTTCTTACGAGTATAAATTTACTACGAAAGAACCTTTGTTTAACTTAATTACGAACGAAAAAAATAAAGAATTTATTGTAAAAGAATACGGCTACTTAATACTAAAACCGTAAGGTAAAAATATGGATATTTTATTAAAGATACAACAAGAATTTAATTTAACCGAAGAACACACTAATAACATTGTAAACCTTTTAGACGAAGGCAACACAATTCCTTTTATAGCCCGTTACCGTAAAGAACTTACGGGGCATATAGACGACCAAGTTTTAAGAAGTTTGGCAGATAGGCTTGAATATTTAAGAAATCTTGAAAAGAGAAAGGAAGAAGTAACGAAGTCTATAACCGAACAAGGCAAATTCACCGAAGAAATTGCCGAAAGTTTAAGTTTGGCTACCACTTTAACGGAAGTTGAAGATATTTACAGACCGTATAAGCAAAAGAAAAAAACGAGAGCAACGGTTGCTATCGCAAAAGGTTTGTCGCCCCTTGCCGATATCTTTTTGGAACAAGATAAAAACGGAGAAAACCCCGAAATTCTTGCCGAAAAATATATAAACGAAGAATTAGGCGTTTTATCTACGAAAGACGCAATTAGCGGTGCAAGTGATATAATTGCCGAAAGAGTAAGCGACGATGCGGAACTTCGTAAAAAACTCCGTCAAATGTTTTTAAGACTTGGCGTTTACAGTTCTTCTTTCCAAAAAGGCGTTGACGAAAACAGTGAAAAGGCAGGAATATACGAAGGTTATAAAGATTATTCCGAGGCGATAAGTTCTATCAAACCGCATAGAGTTTTGGCGTTAAACCGTGGCGAAAAGGACGATGTTTTAAAGGTTAAACTTATAATAGACGAAAGTATCGGCGTTGCTATATGCGAAAAGTTTTTCGTAAAAGGCGAAAGCCCGTATAAAACCATAATAGAAAACGCTTGCGTTGACGCTTACGATAGACTTATTGAGCCTTCTATTGAGCGTGAAGTTAGAAGTTTAATAACCGAAAACGCCCAAGAAAAAGCCATCAAAACGTTTGAAACGAACTTACGTCCTTTACTTATGCAACCACCGCTTAAAGGTAAAACGGTTTTAGGTTTTGACCCGGGTATTAGAACGGGTTGTAAACTTGCCGTTGTTGACGAAACGGGTAAAGTTTTAGATAAAGCGGTAGTATATCCTACGCAAGAAGGCAACGAAAAGAAGATTGCCGAAGCGAAAATTATTTGTAAAAAACTCATTGAAAAATATTCCGTTGACGTTGTTTCTATCGGTAACGGAACGGCGTCAAAACAAAGTGAAATATTTATAGCCAACTTAATTAAAGATTACGGCGGTAAAGTTTCTTATATAGTAGTAAGCGAGGCGGGTGCGTCAGTATATTCCGCAAGTGAATTAGGTGCAAAAGAATTCCCGGACTTTGACGTTTCCGAACGTTCGGCAGTTTCTATTGCACGCCGTTTACAAGACCCGCTTGCCGAACTTATTAAAATTGACCCGAAGTCAATCGGTGTAGGTCAATATCAACACGATATGCCCGAAGCAAGGCTTAACCAAGTTTTAGGCGGAACGGTTGAAGACTGCGTAAACACCGTAGGCGTTGACTTGAACACCGCAAGTGCCTCACTTCTTTCTTACGTTGCAGGTCTTAATTCGGGTATTGCTAAAAACATAGTAGAATACCGTGAAAAGAACGGAAAGTTCAAAACGAGAAAAGAACTTTTAAAAGTTTCCAAGTTAGGCGAAAAAGCGTTTACTCAATGTGCGGGCTTTTTAAGAATTGTCGGCGGAGAGAATATTTACGATAATACGGCGGTTCACCCCGAATCTTACGAAGGCGTTCAAAAACTTATAAGTTTGTTCGGTTATACCGACGAAGATATTAAAAACAACAATTTAGGCGGAATAACCGAAAAAATCAAACAAGTAGGTAAAGAAAAAGTTTCTGAAAAGTGCGGTTTGGGAATAGACACTTTAACCGACGTAGTAGAAGAACTTTTAAAACCGGGTAGAGATATTCGTGACAGTTTGCCGAAACCTGTTTTGCGTTCGGACGTTTTAGATATAAACGACTTAAAAGCAGGTATGGTAATGACGGGCGTTGTAAGAAACGTTACGGACTTCGGTGCGTTCGTTGACCTTGGCGTTCACCAAGACGGACTCGTTCACATATCGCAAATTTCAAACGGATATATCAAACACCCGTCGGACGTTTTGAAAGTAGGTGAAAAGGTTCAAGTTAAAATATTAGATATTGACCTTAAAAAGAATAGAATTGCCCTTACTATGAAGAATATATAGTTCGTTTCAAATTTTAAAAAAATTATTGACAAAAGTTAAGAAATTTGATAAAATAGAAAAGGCTTTGATGCTATTACGGAGGTAATTATGAATAGTTTTGATAAAGTAAAAGAAATGTTGGTTGAAAAATTAGGCGTTTCCGCTGATAAAGTTAAACCGGAAAGCGAAATCGTTAAAGATTTGGGAGCAGATTCACTTGACCTTGTTGAAATGCTTTTATCTATGGAAGAAACTTTCGGTATCACCATTTCAGACGAGCAAACCGAATCAATCGTAACCGTTCAAAATATCGTTGATATTATTGACAAAAAGTAAAAAATATGCAAAAGAAACCGCGATATTTTCGCGGTTTTTCTTTTATGGTAAATTATGAAAGTAAGTGAAATTGAGTATAAAAAAGTAGAAATAGAAAAAATAAACCAAATATATTTGGAAAATACAAAAAAAATAAAAAACGCTAAAACGGTAAACGAAGTTTTAGTTGCAAGAAACGAAATTGTAAACGCTAATGTGGAACTTGAAACGTATTTTTCGCTTGCGTATATACGCTGGTCAATAAACACTGCGGACGAATTTTATAAAGGCGAAAAAAGATATTACGAAGAAAATATTCCTAAACTTTCCACGGCAAAAACGGAATATATAAAGGCAATTTTAAACAGTAAATTCAAAGAAGATTTACAAAAACTTCTTCCCGAAACTCTTTTCCCGCTTTTTGAAAACGAACTTATTTCTTCATCCCCGAAAATTGAAGATTTAAGGGTGGAAGAAAGCGGTTATGCGGACGAATATTCTAACTTTATGTCGTCTCTTTTAATAGATTATAACGGCGAAAAAATTCCGTTAACTATTTTGAAAAAATATATGAGCGACGAAAATAGAGAAGTTAGAATAAACGCATATAATTCTCTTTCAAAAGCACTTGAAGATAACAGTGAGTTTTTAGACGGAATTTTTGATAAACTCGTAAAGGTAAGGACCAAAATGGGCAAAGCGTTAGGCTACGAAAATTTCGTTAAATTAGGTTACGCTCAAATGCAAAGGGTTGCTTACGGTGAAAAAGAATTGAGTAATTTGAGAACGCTTATTAAAAAGCATATCGTTCCCGTAGTATCGGAAATCCGTAACGATATAAAGCAAAAATTAGGATATAAAGACCTATTCTTATACGACTACGAAACGGTTTATAACGATAACGACCCTGTTCCCGAAAAGCAAAACGGAGAACTTTTAAAAAGCGGTTTAGACTTATACGAAAGTATGAGTGAAGATACCGGCAAATTCTTTAAAAGTATGCTTGAAAACGAGGCTATAGACTGTTTATCACGCAAAAACAAGTGGGGCGGAGGTTATCAAACCGACCTTCCTAAATTTGCTCAACCGTTCATTTTGGCAAACTTTAACGGAACTTCCGCCGATGCAGACGTTCTAACTCACGAAACGGGGCACGCTTATGCGTCATATACAATGAGTAAGAATAACGCAGATAAAGAAGTGGGCTTGCCGTTTATGGACGTTGCCGAAACTCACTCAATGTCTATGGAATTTTTATGTTGGAAGTATATTGATAGAATTTTCGGAAATAATGCAAAAAGATATATGCTTAAACATTTAGTTGACAGTTTTACTTTTTTAACTTACGGAACAATGGTGGACGAATTTCAACTAAAAATTTACGAAAATTTCAATTTAACGGAAAATGAAAGAAAAGACCTTTGGAAAAGTTTAGAAAAGGTTTACCGCCCGTATATATCAACGAAAAATATGGGCTACTTTGATAAAGGTGTTAGGTGGCAATATCAAATGCACATATACGAAAGTCCGTTTTATTATATTGACTACGTTTTAGCACAGTTAACTTCGTTAAGATTTTTGGTAAATTCACTTGAAAATTACGGTAAAACTTTTGAAAGTTATAAAAAGTTTATTTCGCTCGGTGCAGATTACGATTATTTAAAAGCACTTGAATTATCTTCAATGCCTTCTCCGTTTGATGAAAAAAACATAATAGATTTAACTCAAAAGGTAAAGAGCATATATTATCAACTTTCAAAAGAAGTTTAAGATAAAAAATGTTAAAATTTGTTATTTTTAATAAAAATTTATTAAAAAGTTTAAATACGCTATTTTTTAATCTTGCTAAAATTCAAATCGTATGTTATAATTAAATAAGTTTACTTATTTAGTTTTTAAAGGGAGTTTAAAGTGAATAACGGCGTTAAAGGTAAAGAAAGCGAATCAAAATTTTTTACAATAGAATTTTTTGGTGTTACGCTTATTATAACTTCATTTTTGCTTTTCGTTTGCCTTTTGTTTGGTAACAAAGTATTTTTTGAAATCGGTGAAGAAATTAAAAAATTCCTTCTCGGTTTGCTTGGCTTTACGGCATATCCTGTTTTAGTTATACAGTTCGCCGTAGGGCTTATGGTTTTGCTCGGCAAAAAGCCCGAAAAATTAAAATTCAATAAATCTTTATATTTTACCTTAACAACGGTTTTCTTTTTTATTTGTTTGTTAACCACTATTTTTAACTTGAAAAAGCCCGAAAGCATAGGTGAATACGTTAAGTACGCTTACCGTTCGGGTGCGAACGGCATTAGCGGTGTAGTTCCGGGTGGTTGGACTTTTTCACTTTTCACTTTCTCTTTCGTAAGATATTTTACTTACGCCGGTGCGATAGTCGCTTACTCTTTGTTAACCGTTTTGTTCTTGGCGTTGGTCATTAAAGATAAACGTAAAATTTATTTGAACGAAAAAGCCGTTTCTTCTACCGAAACTACCGAAGAAAAAACGGAATACGATTCCGCTCAATCTAACGGCTATATGAACAACCAACAAGGTTATCAAAATAACGGTTATATGAACAACCAACAAGGCTACCAAAATAACGGTTATATGAACAACCAACAAGGTTATCAAAATAACGGTTATGTAAACAACCAACAAGGCTATCAAAATAACAGTTATGTGAATAGCCAACAAACTTATCAACCTAACGGTTATACGAATAACCAACCGCAAGGTTACGGGCAAAGTTCTTATCAAAACGGACAAGGCGGTTATTCTTCTCAAACCGATTACGCAAAAAGTGTTCTTTTTGATAACCGCAACTTCCCAAATTCTCAAAGTGTGGAAACTACGAGAGAGCAGGCTTACGATACTTTGTTCGGCAATCAAACGTATTCGCAAAACTATAACCAAAGTTTCACTTCTCAAAATTATTCGGTAGGCGGAGTAGTAAACGAAAGTAATAATAACGTAAATCAAAATGAAATGGTTTCCGAGCCCATCAAAAAACAAGAATTTGAGCCGGAATACGAATATAACGACGCAACGAAAGTTGTAAATAACGAAAATTATTCGGAAGAAAGCGTTTCACAAGAAGTTGAAATAAAAGAAGTATTTAACGATAAGTTTAACGAAGAAAAAGAAGAAGATAAGTTTGCTAAATCGTTTGAAAAAGG
>JAZRVG010000017.1:0-4454 GCA_045599025.1 Christensenellaceae bacterium
TCTAATATTTAGAGAAACTAAAAAATAAATACCGAGCGGAAAATTCCGTTCGGTATTATTTTATTATTAAAAATATAGTATATCTAAAAAAAACAGTTTACAAAATAAAAAAAATATGGTAATATTTTATAAGTTAAAATTCACACCGAATAGAGTGCCGTATTCGTGCTTTGCAAAATAAATTTTTCGTACCGCAAAGTAAAACGGGCATAAACGCTTTATCGGGAGGAATAACGGAGGTAAATTTTATGGCAGTATGTTCAATGAAACAATTGCTTGAAGCAGGTGTTCACTTTGGTCACCAAACAAGCAGATGGAACCCAAAAATGAAAAAGTATATCTACGGTGCTCGTAACAACATTCATATAGTTGATTTACAAATCACCGTTGATGAAATTGAAAAAGCCTACAAGTTCGTTGTAGACGTTGCTAAACAAGGCAAATCAATTCTTTTCGTTGGAACTAAAAAACAAGCACAAGACGCAGTTAAAGAAGAAGCAGAAAGATGCGGTCAATTCTATATGAATTATAGATGGCTCGGTGGTACTTTAACTAACTTCAAAACCATTCGTTCAAGAGTTGAAAGACTTAACAAACTTGACAATATGGAAAAATCAGGCGAATTTGACCTTCTTCCTAAAAAAGAAGTTATTGAATTAAAAGCCGAAAGAGAAAAACTTAACACCGTATTAGGCGGTATTAGAGAAATGCACGCTTTACCGGGCGCACTTTTCGTAGTTGACCCGCACGCAGAAGAAATTGCAGTTAAGGAAGCAAAAAAATTAGGTATTCCCGTAGTTGCAATTACCGATACTAACTGTGATCCTGACAACGTTGATTTCGTTATCCCCGGTAACGACGACGCTATTAGAGCCGTTAAACTTATTTCTTCTATAATTGCAGACGCTGTTATTGAAGCAAATCAAGGTGAAGACGCCGTTAAGCACGACGTTGTTGACGAAGTTGTTTCTATGGACGAAGCAGTTAAAGAAGCAGTAGTTGAAGAAGTTAACGAATAATAAGGAGCAAAATTATGAGTTTTACAGCAAATGACGTAATGACACTTCGCCAAAGAACCGGCGCAGGTATGATGGACTGCAAAAAAGCACTCGTTGAAACCGACGGTGATATGGACAAAGCAGTTGACTATTTAAGAGAAAAAGGTATTGCAAAAGCCGCTAAAAAAGCAGGTAGAATTGCAGCCGAAGGTATTGTTGACAGTTATATTCACATGGGCGGAAAAGTTGGTGTTTTACTTGAAGTAAACTGCGAAACCGACTTCGTTGCTCGTGGTGATCAATTCAAAGAACTCGTTCACGATATAGCACTTCAAATCGCTGCCGCTAACCCTTCTTACGTTACGAAAGAAGAAGTTCCGGCTGACGTTTTAGAAAAAGAAAAAGAAATTTTAAAGGCGCAAGCACTTGAAGAAGGCAAGCCTGCAAATATCGTTGAAAAAATGGTTGAAGGAAGAATTAAAACTTTCTATGACGAAAATTGCTTACTTTGCCAAAAATTCGTTAAAGACCCTTCTAAAACTATTGAACAATTAGTTATAGAAGCAACCGCTACTATCGGCGAAAAAATTTCTATTAGAAGATTCGTTCGTTACGAAATGGGCGAAGGCTTACAAAAGAAGAGCGAAAACTTGGCTGACGAAGTTGCAGCACAAGTTAACGCAATGAAGAAATAATTGTTAAAAAAAGGAACTTTTAGTTCCTTTTTTTGTAAATAAAAAGGAGTTTTATGGTTAAATACAAAAGGGTAATAATTAAAATTAGCGGTGAAGCACTTGCCGGTGATAAAGGTATGGGCTTTGACCAAAAAGTTATTGATAACGTAGTTAGTCAAATAGTTAAAGTTCACAATTTAGGCACTCAAATTGCAATAGTTGTAGGTGGCGGAAACTTCTGGCGTGGAAGACAAGGTACTGAAATGGAAAGAACAACCGCAGACCATATGGGTATGCTTGCAACCGTTATAAACGCTTTGGCTCTTCAAGACGCTATTGAGCGTTGTGGCGTAGAAACCCGTGTTCAAACGGCTTTAACCATAACGAGAGTTGCCGAACCTTATATTTTAAGAAAAGCCCTTGACCATTTGGAAAAGAACCGTATAGTAATTTTTGCTTGCGGAACGGGTAACCCTTTCTTCTCAACGGATACCGCAGTAGCACTTCGTGCCGCCGAAATCAATGCGGACGTAATTCTTCTTGCTAAAAACGTTGACGGAATTTACGATAGCGACCCGAAAACCAACCCGAACGCTAAAAAATACTCCGAAATCAAATATATTGACTTTATTTCGCAAGGTTTAAAGGCTATGGACACTGCCGCCGTTGCAATTTGTATGGAAAATAAAACTCCTATACTTGCTTTCGGTTTAAACGAACCCGACAGTATTCAAAGAGTAGTTGAAGGCGAAGAAATAGGAACTTGGATAAGATAAACTTAAAAAACGGCTAAAAAGCCGTTTTTTTAATCTAAATTTAGTAAAAAATAAATTGTGTACTTTACAAAAAACGGTAATTAGGGTACAATATAATAAAGGAGCATTATTATGATGGATTTAGAAACTTTGGAAATGATGATGATGGACGTTGAAGAGAAAATGGACAAATCTCTTGACGTTTTAAAACAAGACGTATTGCAAATTCGTGCAGGTAGAGCAAATCCGCACGTATTAGATAAAATTTTAGTTGAAGCCTACGGCGGTATGTCGCCTATCAACCAAATAGGAAATATTGCGGTTAGCGACGGACAATGCCTTGTTATCTCTCCGTGGGATAAAAGCCTACTCAAAGCCGTTGAAAAGGCTATTCAACTTTCGGGTATAGGTATTACCCCTTCTAACGACGGAAACGTTATTAGACTTGTGTTCCCTATGCTTACGGACGAACGCCGTCGTGAAATCGTTAAACAAGTTAAGAAAATGGGTGAAGACGGTAAAGTTGCTATCCGTAACGTTCGTCGTGACGGACTTGACGCTTTTAAGAAATTAAAAACCTCAAAAGAAATTACCGAAGACCAATATAGCGGTTTTGAGGCAGATATTGACAAAATGACGGCTAAAACCGTTGAAGCAATAGACAAAGTAATTGCTGATAAAGAAAAGGAACTTTTAACGGTATAATATGCAAAACGAAAAAGTTATTCCACGCCATATCGGTTTTATAATGGACGGAAACGGAAGATGGGCAAAAGAACGCAATAAACCGAGAACGTTTGGACATATAAAAGGTTCCGATAGGGTAGAAGACGTTGTAACTTGGTCATTTGATGCAGGCGTAGAGTGTGTTTCTCTCTACGCTTTTTCTACAGAAAATAAATCAAGGCCGAAAGAAGAAGTTGATAAAATTATGTCCATTTTGGAAAAGTTTTTAGATAAATTCAAATCAACTTTAATAAAAAACGAAATCCGTTTAAAAGTTTTAGGCGATATTACAATTTTATCACCTAAAATTCAAGAACTTATAATAAAAAGGCAAGAAGAAACGAAAAATTTCACTAAAAAAACACTTAATATTGCCTTAAATTACGGTGGAAGACAAGAGATAGTTCACGCCGTAAACGAAATTATAAAAAACGGAGAAAAAAACTTAACGGAAGAAAGTTTTTCCAAATATTTATACACGGAAAACGAGCCGGACGTTGATCTTTTGGTAAGAACGAGTGGCGAACAGCGTGTTTCAAATTTTATGCTTTGGCAAATAGCCTATGCGGAAATGTATTTTACAAACGCATACTGGCCGGATTTTGATAAAAAAGAGTTTGACAAGGCTTTGGAGTGGTTTGCAAACCGCAACCGCCGTTTTGGAAAAATATAAAGGATTATTATGAAAAAAAGAACGGTAACGAGTGTGTTTATAGTTGTAGGAATAGCACTTTTTTGCTACTTAAAAACTGTTGACTATAAATTTTTCGCTTTGTTTTTATACGGAATATCTTTAACTTCAACTTACGAACTTTTAAGAGCGTATAATGAAGAATTTCCTAAAAAAAATAAAATAGCGGTATTTGTATATACTGCTTTAATAACACCGCTTGCGGTATTTTTACCAACCGCATTTTTGCCTGTTTTTGCGTTTTTGATATTTGCGGTTTTAACCTTTTCGGCTTTTACGGGCGTAGAAAACGACTTGCCCGTTTTAACCAAAACGGCTTTCTCACTTATTTATCCAACCGTACCTATACTTTGTGCGTTGAAAATTAACGAAATGGGTAGCATTTCGCTATATATAATCGTTTCGCTTTTTGCAATAACCACTTTTACGGATGCGGGAGCGTACCTTATAGGCTCTCTTTTAAAAGGTAAAAAACTTTGTCCTAAATTAAGCCCTAACAAAACGGTTAGCGGTGCCTTGGGCGGTGTTTTAGGGGGTGTAGTAGGTGCTTTTATCGTGTATTTCGTATTCAAAGCGGTATCACTTCCCGTTTTAACTTCCGAAAGAGAAA
>JAZRVG010000018.1:0-12870 GCA_045599025.1 Christensenellaceae bacterium
ATATAATTCTATAAGAATTATTATACTATATTTATTACCGTTTTTCAAGGGGTAATTTCGTTTTTTTTACCATTTTTTTCTATTATTTTATCAAATTAACACCTTTTGTGCGTTTTTAAAAAATATTGCGTTAATATCTTCGTTTTTATATCCGTTTTTTAACATAATTTCCCGTAATTTTATAAAACCGTTATAAGTTTTTAAATCGCTTGGAAGATAGTCCGTTCCGTTAAAATCTGTTCCTACCGCTATGCCTTTTACTCCTAATTTTTGCACGCAATAATCAATATGAGAAAAGTAGTCGTAAGACGTACAAGTTTTGTTTTCGGTTAAAAAATATCCTACCAAAGTTATTCCTACCAAACCACCGTTATTCACAATTTCTTTTATAATTTGTATAGGCAAATTGCGTTTATGGTTTCTTAATTCGTTTACCGCAGTATGAGTGCAAATTACGGGAATTTTATCTATTAGTTGCTTTACCGCAGTTAAGGATAAATGTGCCGTATCTACTTTTATATTATTTTCGTTTAAAATTTTAGCGGTTTTTAGTCCTTCTTCTTTTAAAGGTTTAAAATGGTCAACGCCGTAGCCGAATTTGTTTTCGCCGTTATAAGTTAAGGAACAATATTTCGGTTTTAAGGACAATAAATAATCTAAATCCAAATCGTTATAACCTATATCTTCAAAAGCCAAAAAACTGTTTTTATTTTTGATAAGATTATAAAAGTTTACTATTTTTTTAGCGTCTAAAAATGAGTAATTTTCACGAAATATCGCTAAAATACAATAATTTTCTTTGCCGTAAGAATTTAATTCTTCCTGCTTGTTTTTTAATTTGGAAGTAAGTAAATCGTTATGTAAATCAAAAACTCTCATACGGTATTGTATGAGAGTTTGATTATTTCTATTCAATTACTTTTGAAACGTCAACCCAACCTTTAAAGTTTTGAGCCGTTTTTTCAAGTTCATCTATGCTTAATTCAATAGCACTGTTAGACGAACCGCAAGCAGGATAAACCGTTTGATATTTTTTAAGGGAATTATCTAAATACACTTCTATATTTTCGTTTATAGCAAACGGACAAACTCCGCCTGCTTTATGCCCTATTATATCTCCAACCAAATCGTATTGAACCATTTTGGCTTTTTGACCGAAAACACTTTTAAATTTAGCGTTGTCCGTTTTAACGTAGCCTGCCATTACTACTAAAATATACTTTCCGTTTAAGTCAAAAGCCATTGATTTGGCAATTCTGCCTTCTTCTATGTTAAGAGCCTTTGCCGCAAGTTCTACCGTTGCCGAAGAAACGGAAAATTCTAAAATTTTATCTTCTAAACCGTAATTTTTTAAATATTCTCTTACTTTTTCTATCATATTTACACCTTTTAAACTATCAAATAATAGCAAGCGCCTAAAATAGCAGGCAACATATTTGCTATTTTAAAGTTTTTAATTTCAAGCATATTTAAACCTATCATCATAACGAACACACCGCCTATTGCCGAAAGTTCTTGACGGAACAAGTCCGCCGACATAATAAACTCCCCGAATACGCTTGCAAGTAATGCTATTGCTCCTTGAACTACAAACACGGGAATTGCCGAAAAAGCAACCGAAATTCCGTATTTTACCGACATTAAAATTGCAAAAGTACCGTCTAATACCGATTTTATATATAAAGTTTTATTATCGCCAAGCCCTGCTTGAATACTTCCGTAAATTACCATAGCACCTATACAATAAACCATAGTTGCTTGAATAAACCCGTCCGAAAATTTAGTTCCGTCTTCGCTTACCGTGGATTTTTTGGTAATTTTGTTAAAAGCCTTTTCAAAAGCAGTTCCCAAAGCGTCAAAACCACGCTCTATATTGATAAGAGAACCGATTAAACCGCCTATTACGAAACTTAATATTACTATTAAAATACCCG
This sequence comes from Christensenellaceae bacterium, assembly GCA_045599025.1. Classification (GTDB taxonomy): domain Bacteria; phylum Bacillota; class Clostridia; order Christensenellales; family Borkfalkiaceae; genus HGM11412. The sequence continues at coordinate 1,935 of JAZRVG010000018.1, forward strand.
TAGTTCCCGAAACGGGGTTTACCGCATCAATAGCACCGGTTGTAAAAACGCTTATGCCGAGTGCTTGCATTACTACGGTTTTAACTCTTTCGTTTAAAATTTTCTTTAAAAATAAGCCGATAACGGTACAAACTATTATCGTTATTGCATTAACACTTACGCCTAACATATTATTCCCTTATGATTTTTACCGAAAACTTTTCGCCGTCGTAACAAATTTCTCTAACGGTGTTGATTTCTCCGTTAAAGGTTACCGCCCTAACCGTTATATCTTTGTTGTTTTTGAAAAATTCAAGCATACCTTGTTTTACTTTTTCGTTGCCCATAGCGTAGGAATTCGCTATATTTTCAACCGTGTCAAAATTGATATTTTCAACCGGTCTTGAACCACCGAACAAGTCTTTTGCTTTTTGGAAAAATTCTACCGACGCATATTCGCTTTTTAAATATTTTATCGTGTGAATTACCGCCGAATTTATATCGTCGGGAGCAAAGTGTGCGTTTTGATAACCGAAGGTTAATACCGTTTCTTTTTCGGTTACGTACAAAACAAGGTCGTTTCCGTTTTTATCGTTAGCAAAGCCTATAACTTTATCTTTGCCGTAATCAATAGTTACGGGGTCAAATTCTTTTAAGCCGTTTTCAAGTTCTTTAATTCTTTCTTTTACTGTCATAATTCACCTGTTAAATAGCGGTAATATTCATTATAGATTTTTTAATATCTTCGTAAACGTTTCCGTCTAAATAACCTTCTAAAACAAATTCCGTTTTTATAGATTTTTCGTTAAAAAATGCGATAATATCGTAAATTTTTGAAATACCTTCACCAAGCGGATAAACGTAAGTTTCTTTTTTAAAAACGCTTAACTGCATTGTACTGCCTAAATAATCTTTTTTAAAATCTCTGTCTTTTAAATGCACTTTATAAACAAAAGGATACAGTTTTTGCAAAGCGGTAAACGGGTCTTCTTCCGCTAAAATAAAGTTGCCCGAATCATATAAAAGTTTTAGGTTTTTAACCGATTTTAAAATATCTTCTAACCCTTCAACCGTAGAAAATAATTTATTCGTGCTAAAATTTTCTATCATAACCGTAACGTTTAAATTTTTAGCATAATTTACTATTCTACGAAGGTTACTTTTTACGTCTTTTAGAAAATTTTCGTTTTCTTCAAATTCGGTTAAAAACATAACGCTTTTAATACTGTTTTGAGAACAAAAATCAATTACTTCCAACTCTTTTGAGTAGTCTAAATGCTTACCTAATTTACCGAAAGTATAAACCGTTGAAACTTTATAATTATTAAGCAATAAAGTTTTAGCGTACTCTTCGTTTTTTATTTGCGAATATTCAATATCAACTGCCGTAATACCTAAATTTTTTAATTTTTTAAGGCTTTCCGCAAGCGTAATATTATCGTTATTTTTAAGTGCTAAAACGCTGTTAAAATTTATTCCTAATTCCATAATACTATCTAACGTTTAAACTTCCGTCACCGAAAGTTTCGGCAAACATAGCCATTTTTGAAGGTTCTTCGTTATTTATTGCCAAATGTTCTATTCCACCGAACTCGCACATTCTAAAAATTGCCTTTCCGTCTTCTCTCTCTTCGGTGTTAAGAACCGTAATACTACTCGGTCTTGCTACGGTAAAATTACCTAAAAATATCGGAGAAATATTTAAAATTACCGATAAAATAAAACTTTCTACGCCAAAATGACAAAACAAATATACCGTATCGGTATTTCTTCCGTTAACTTTATAATATCTACCCTGTTTTTCGTAGCCGTGTTTTTTAAGTAAGTTTATTATTCCGTTTCTTACCCTTTCGTATTCGTATTTTAAATTTTCGTTATTAAAAGGCGGAGTTTGTATCCATTTTTCGCTATCGTAATAATCTTCCGTATTAGTTAAAAAATTTATATCAAAATCCCACGCTCTATGCTCTTTTTCTTGCTTATATTCTACTCTACCTTCAAATTCTTGCAAAAAATCAAGTATTTCTATCTTTTGATTATTTCTTGCACGGGAAACGGCCTCCGCAGTAAATTTTGCTCTGTTTAGCGGAGACGAATATATATAATCTATTTTTTTGTTCTTTAAATATTTAGCCAAATACTCCGCTTCCCTAAAACCTTTTTCAGTTAAAGTGTTATTTTGATAGTCGGGTTCGGCGTGCCTTACGATAACTATTTGCATATAAAAAAATTAACGGGGGCATTTAGCCCCCGCTATAATTACATTGATTCGTGAATTGTACGAGAAATAACGTCGTCTTGTTGCTCTTTCGTAAGTTTAATAAAGTTTACGGCATAGCCCGATACACGAATAGTGAGTTGGGGGTATTTTTCTGGATGTGCTTGTGCATCCAAAAGAGTTTCACGATTGAATACGTTTACGTTTAGGTGGTGACCACCGTCAGCACAGTAAGCGTCTAACATATTTACTAAATTATCTACTTTTTGTGACATAATTTTTTCTCCTTGTATTATTTTGATTTTGTACGATTAGTCGTCTTTACCGAGTGAATCAGGAGTGATTGAGAAGGTGTTGGAAATACCGTCTCTTGAATATTCGTAAGGAATTTTTGCTACTGATTCAAGTGATGCTAACGCACCGTGAGAATCTCTACCGTGCATTGGGTTAGCGCCCGGTGCCAAAGGAGCACCTGCACGTCTTCCGTCCGGAGTGTTACCTGTTTTTTTACCGTAAACTACGTTTGAAGTTATAGTTAAAATAGACATGGTAGGAATAGATTCTCTGTAAGTATAGTGAGTTCTAATCTTGTTCATAAACGTTTTAACAAGATTTACTGCAAGAGAGTCAACTCTATCGTCGTTATTACCGTATTTCGGGAAGTCGCCTTCAATTCTAAAATCAACTACGATTCCGTCGTTATCTCTAATAGGATATACTTTTGCATATTTGATTGCGGAAAGTGAATCTGCTACGCAAGATAAACCTGCAATACCCGTTGCGAAGAATCTTCTAACTTTGGTATCGTGTAAAGCCATTTCAATTGCTTCGTAACTGTACTTATCGTGCATGTAGTGAATAAGGTTTAAAGTATTTACGTACAAATCTGCAAGCCAAGTCATCATATCGTCGTATTTTTCCATAACTTCGTTGAAGTCAAGAGCATCGTCGGAAGTGATAGGCATATATTTAGGTCCAACTTGCATCGGTTTACCCGTAACTTTATCTTTCATGAGTTCGTCCTTACCACCGTTGATTGCGTAAAGCAAGCATTTAGCAAGGTTTGCACGAGCACCGAAGAATTGCATATCTTTACCAACTCTCATACAAGATACGCAACAAGCGATACAGTAATCGTCACCCATTTCAGGACGCATTAAATCGTCTGATTCGTATTGAATTGAAGAAGTCTTGATAGAAATTTCCGCACAGAACTTCTTGAAATTCATAGGAAGGTTCTTTGACCATAAAACCGTAAGGTTCGGTTCCGGAGCAGGTCCTAAATTTACGAGTGTGTAAAGTACACGGAAAGAGTTCTTGGTTACAAGTGATCTTCCGTCAACGCCCATACCACCGATAGATTCGGTTACCCAAGTAGGATCGCCTGAGAAAAGTTCGTTGTAAGATTGAATTCTCATAAATCTTACCATACGGAGTTTCATAATGAAGTGATCCATAAGTTCTTGTGCTTCGCTTTCGGTAAGAACGCCGTTACGTAAGTCTCTTTCAATGTATACGTCAAGGAAAGTAGAGTTTCTGCCGATACTCATTGCTGCACCGTTTTGGTCTTTAACTGCGGCAAGATATCCGAAGTATACTGCTTGAATTGCTTCTTTTGCGTTGGTAGCAGGTTCGGAAATATCGTAGCCGTAAGATTTAGCCATTTCTTTAAGTGCTTTTAACGCTTTGATTTGTTCGGAAAGTTCTTCTCTGTCTCTAATCTTATCGGGAGTCATTTCGCCTTTAATCAAAGACTTGTCTTCTTCCTTTTTAGCAACCAAGTAGTCAATACCGTAAAGTGCTACACGACGGTAGTCGCCTACGATTCTACCACGGCCGTAAGTATCGGGAAGACCCGTTAAAATGTGTGAAGAACGAGCGGCTCTCATTTCCGGAGTGTAAGCGTCAAATACGCCGTCGTTATGAGTTTTTCTGTATTTTGGGAAAACTTCGGTAAGTTTCGGGTCAATAGTATAACCGTACATTTCAAGGGCTTGAGTAGCCATTTTAATACCACCGAAAGGCATCAATGCTCTCTTTAACGGTTTATCGGTTTGTAAACCTACGATTTTTTCAAGGTCTTTATCAATATAACCGGGAGCGTGGCTCGTAACGGTAGATACGATGCTCGTATCTGCGTCAAGAACGCCGTTATTTTCTCTTTCTTGTTTGCAAAGTTCCATAACTTCTTCCCAAAGTTTCTTCGTTGCGTCTGTTGCCGGAGCAAGGAACGAAGAATCACCTTCGTACGGAGTGTAGTTCTTTTGAATAAAGTCTCTTACGTTTACTTCGTCGTCTGACCATTTACCTGGGATAAAACCTTCCCAACCTTTAAAATTTTTCATTTTTTTCTCCTTAATTTATTATCTACCGAATATTCGGCTATTGTTTACTGTTTTTTGAGTTTTGATATTCTTCAAGTTTGGCGTCTAACCAAATTTCAAATATCTCTTGCGGTTGAAAACCTTTTACTTTTGCTATAAGTTCCGTTCCGTCTAATACAAGAACGGTAGGAACGGCTTGCACGTCGTACCTTTCAATTATTTCTTTGGTTACGGTATCTTCGCCTATTTCTACGTGATAAAGCGGAATTGAACGCTCTTTACATACTTCGTGGAGCATCGGCATAAGCGTTAAACAGTTTGCACACGATTCCCCGCTTATTTCAACTACCGTGAAACCGACGAATTTTTCTTTGTAATTTCTATCGTCTATCATATTATTCCTAAAATCTTCTTTGCTTTTAAAACGGTTTCCTTGCTTGGCGGATTAACGCCTTTTAACGGGTATTCAATACCTAACTTTTGGTATTTAACTTCGCCCATAGTGTGATACGGCAACACTTCAACCTTTTCTACGTTAGAAAGAGTTTTTATAAAGTTTGCGGTGCGAAGTAACACTTCTTCACTATCCGTATAACCTTCAACTAAAACTTGCCTTATCCAAACTTTACTGCCACGCTTATCAAGCCATTTTAAAAAGGCTAATTCGTTTTTGTTGGAAGAACCCGTAAGCCTTACGCACTCCAAACCGTCAATATGCTTTATATCTACCAAATACAAATCAACGTATTTATCAAGTTCTACGAATTTATCTAAAACTTCCTTACTCTCTTCGTTAAAAGTTATGCCCGAAGTATCTACCGCCGTGTTTATTCCGTAAGATTTACAAGCCTTTAAAAGTTCGGTAACGAATTCTATTTGGTAAAGCGGTTCGCCACCCGATACGGTTACGCCACCGTTACTGCCGAAATAGTTTTTGTAACGGATTATTTCGTTTATTAAACTTTTTACCGACCTTTCTTCGCCGTCATTTATATTCCAACTGTCCGGATTATGACAATACTTACAACGGAGTGGGCAACCTTGCATAAATACAACGAATCTAATACCCGGCCCGTCCACCGTTCCACCCGAAAAAACGGAGTGGATTTTTCCTATCATTTCCATATTCATAATAACCTTTAATATTTTAACACAATTATTTATAATTGTAAATAGTTTTAAGAATAATTTTAGAATAAAAAAATCAAGAAAAAACGGCAAAATTTATTTTATACCGCTTTTTCCAAAATAAGGACGTCTTTTTGAGTTTTATCGTTATAAATAGCCGATAATTCTTTACCTATAACCGAAATTAGCGTGCTTGAAATAATGCCCGAAACGCCGTCCGCCCCTATTGATTTTAAAGCGTATTTTCCAACGGCTACGGGAGATATTAAACGGTTGAATTTTAAGAAAAAGTCAATTACCGAAAGAACGATAACAATAAGCGTTTTATTCTTGAATTTTACAGCCGTTCCGTAAATTGAAAAACACTCTATAAAAAATGAAATTTTTATGTATTTAAACCAAATAATTCCCGTTGAATTAAATATTTTTTCAACCCTATTAAGTAGAGTTTCTACTATATCAAAAACCTGTTTTTCGGTAAAACTTAAATAACCGTTTTTGCCCTTTTCTTCCGCAAAAACGTTTCCTATTTGCTTATATAAATTTAAAAAAATCTTTAAAAAAGTGGTTGGATTTTCTTTTATAGGCAATTCTTTTATTTTAAAGAATTTTCTTATTTTGTTTTTATTTTCTTTGTTTATTTTAGTAAATTCTATAAATTCTTGTTTGGAACTTTCAATTATCCCGTCACAAATTTTTCTGTTTTCTTCGTTTATACGGCTATAATTTTCGTTTGAGGTTTTATTTATCTTTTTTAAAACTCTCATTATCAAAACTTCAACCGCAAACGATATGCCCGAAAACACACCGCCTACTATTAAAACGATAAAGGTTATTTTACCTATTACGGAAAGAATTTCTTGCATATTATTCTTCCCCCTTTTCGTTTCCGCTACTTACTATACGTAATTTTAACGCTTCGCAACCTACGAATTTAATAACCAAATTAACGGAGTCTTCTATTTTACCTTTCAAAAGTATCGGGGTTTTATCTAACGCAACTTTTTTCACTTTTGACGTTACCTTTTGCCAAAGAGTTTTGGGAGTTTCTTCAACTTCTATATCGTCGTTAAGTTCTTGCTCTATAATACTTGACAATTTTTTCTCTATGAAAGAAATAGGCTTATTTTTAAAATCAAACCATTTAACTACGGGTAAATCTAAAATCCCGTCAACTTTTTCTCTTATTACGCCTTCACAATTATTAACCGCCCCTAAAACTTCGTAAACGGTGAAATTCAGGTATGAATATTTTCTTTCCGCTTTTCCGTTCGTGGTAATTTTTGAAAGCATTTTTAAAAGTATATCGCCAAGATTTTTGAAGTTTTCTTTAATGCTCAATTTCTTATCGTAATGAAACACAAAACCGTTATCTTCTATTACTTCAATTATTTCTTCCGAACAATTTATTTCGTTATTAGAAATTTTCCTTTTTGATTTTATTTTATCTACTATTATCGTTATTAGGTAAGCCGTATAATAGATTACAAAAAATCCCGCAAAGCCACACGCTACGCATAAAATCAATATAAGAAGTTTTTTATTCGTTTCGTAAAATCCGTTTAGAAAATACGAAAGAACATACGAACCGATAAGTAAAAGTGCTATTAGTAACCATTTTATTATTTTTCGGCTTTTGTCTTTAAGTTCCATAAAAATTTTAAAGCGTGCAAAAAATTCGCACGCTTTATCTCCTTAAATTAAGTTAAATCGCAAAATTCCGCACCTATATACTCTTTTAGTAAAATAGGGCTTAATTCTATTTGCTTACCACGTTTTCCACCCGATACGCAAATAGTATCGCAAATTTGAGCCGTTTCGTCTATAACCGTTCTAAACGGTTTTTTCATACCGATAGGCGAACAACCGCCGTGTATATAACCCGTTAAAGACAATAAGTCTTTTTGTTTTAACATTTCTATTGCCTTAACGCCTACGGATTTTGCCGCTTTTTTTAAATTTAAAGTTTGGTTTACGGGTATTACGAAAACGTAATATTCCTTTACGCCACCTACCGTAACGAGCGTTTTAAAAACACTGTAATCGGGTTTATTTACAAGTTTTGCAACTTTTTCGCCGTCCGTTTCGTTCTCATCGTAATCGTGCGTTTCGTATGGGATATTCGCAACGTCTAAAAGTCGCATAACGTTTGTTTTTTCGGTATTAGCCATTGTTTTTAAGTTTATTGTATTCTTTTTCTATCTCTAAAAGTCTATCGTATTCTTCTTTTGAAATTGTTACTTTTTCCACTTTTGTTTCGGTTGTTTTTTCTTCTTTTGATACAGATTTAGACATAACGGTAACCGCTATCCAAAGTCCTAAAAAAGCCAAGCACAACACTACGAATACGAATACGAAAAGCGTGCTTTTCCATAAACTCGTTACTACGCTTAAAATAGTTAAAAGCAATAAAACAGCAACAATTAAAAGCGGAATATAGGTAACTGCTCTTAAAGTTTTAAGTTGACCTAACGCTTTTTGCTCTATTCCTACGATTACGTCAAGAGCAACGGAAACTACAACGAAACACAATACCGTTTTTACAAACGTTGCGTTTTGATTAAGTTTTGAAGAGAACAAAACTATTGCAAGAAGAGAAGTAACAATTAAGATAAGTGCTTCTATACCTGCAAATATTTTATAATCTTTCATACCTTGAATTGCCGTAATTAAAAGTGCGGACGCAGAGCCTACGATTAAAAGATTTACTAAAATTCTCAAACTTATTTCGTTATCAAAAATCTTTTTATTTTCGCCGAACATACAAGACGCAAGCAAGCATATAAAGAATAAGATTGCCGCTCCTATTGCCGATATGGCAACGATACTTAATATTTTTTTTATTTTTTTAATTTTTTCGGTAGTCATAATTTAACCCTTCCGTTTATTTATTCATTTCCTTTTTTCGGTAATTTTATTCACCGAGTTTGAGTTTGAACACTAATTTTTTAACGTGATTTACACCGTTCGTGTTAAAACAACTTGCATGCAAATCGTTTGGGAATATAAGAGCAAAGTTTCCGTTATTTAATTCTACCGAATTAGTAAATTCGGCAACGTAAAATTCTATATCCTTTGCACCGTTATACTCTTTTACTTGTTCGCCAAGGTCTATTGCTTGGAAAAACATAAATTCTTCGCCCGAAGCCATCATTTGAAGGTCTAAAAACTCTCTGTGAACTTCAAGTTCTATATCTTCTTCGGGAATTTCTTTGGTATCGTATTCGCTAACTTTAACGAAATGACCGTTACCTAAATCGTATTTACCGTTTTCAATAGCGGTAAAATCTTTATTTTTTTCTAAAAATTCAATAACTTCCTTTATTCCCGGAATATAATCGTATCTTGCTAAATTTTGAACTCTGTCTATAATCATTTTTTCTCTCCGTTTACTTGGCTTAATATATATTCCGCATAGGCTTTTGCTACGTTCTTACCCGTAACACTTTCCGTTAAAGTGAAAAATGCGTTTGAGTTCACTTCGCAAAGTATCGGCTCGTTATTTTTGCCGTACAATAAGTCTACACCCATATAGTCAAGTTTTAATAATTTTGCAACCTTTTCGGCTACGTTTATAAATTCTTTTGAAACTTCAACTTTTCTACCTTTTCCGCCTAAATAACCGTTGGAACGGAAATCGGTTTCGGACACCCTTTCTATTGCGGAAAAATACTTTCCGCCAATGCAAATAATTCTAACGTCCTTTCCGTAACTTGAAGATATAAATTCTTGATAGCATTTTGCCTCAAATTTATATTTGTTGGAAAGGTCTAAAAATTCGTTAAAATCTTTTACTAAAAATACGCCTTTACCGAGCGAACTGTAACCTAATTTAAAAACGAACGGATAGCCTAATTCTTTCGCCACTTCTTTTAAATGAGTTTCGTCAATAACTGCGTCATTATTATAGCAAAGGGGTGCGGGTATCGTTTTGGGAATTTTTACTTTGCTACCCGCTAATCGCAAAAAAGTTAAAGTCTTATCGTCGCAATCAATAATTGACGATATTTTGTTAAAAGTGCGAATACCGAGCGTTTCAAGTGCCGTTCCCGTATATTTGTCTTTATCTAAAAAAACGCAAAAATCGTAAGAAGATAAATTACTTACGATTTTGGAATTTTCGTCAATATAAAAACCGTTTCCGTTTTTAATAATTGGCAAATCGTAACCTAATTTTAAAAATTCTTCTTTAATTCGGTTTGCTTGATTAACTATGCCCGAATATTCGTAATATTTGTTGGTTAAAATAAATCCTTTTGGGTTCATAATTACTCTAAAATAAAACGGTTTTCGTTTTGAGAATACTTATAGCCTATTGAACTTAATATATTTTCTATTTCGTTTAAATCTAAATCTTCCGAACGGACAAGGTCTTCAAGTGAAGAATATTCGTCTCTAAGTTTAGTGTTCAATACGCTTAATAAAATATTTGCGTCTTTTATCATTTTAGAAATTTTCTTTTCTTACTTCAAAATAACTCTTCGGGTGATTGCAAACGGGACATGCTTCGGGAGCGTTTACGCCGATATGAAGGTGACCGCAATTTCTGCATTCCCAAACAACAACGTCGGTTTTTTCAAATACTTTTTGTTCCATTACGTTTTTAAGAAGTGCTTGATATCTTTCTTCGTGAGCCTTTTCAATTTTAGCAACTCCCCTAAACTTGTTTGCAATACTTAAAAAGCCTTCTTCTTCGGCTTCTTTTGCCATTCTTTCGTACATTTCCGTCCATTCTTCGTGTTCGCCTTGTGCGGCTGCGGTTAAGTTATCAACGGTTGAACCGAGTTCGCCGAGTGCCTTAAACCACATTTTAGCGTGTTCTTTTTCGTTATCAGCCGTTTTTAAGAAAATTTCGGAAATTTGTTCGTAACCTTCTTTTTTAGCAACGCTTGCAAAATATGTATATTTATTGCGTGCTTGGCTTTCGCCGGCAAACGCTTCACGTAAATTTTTTTCTGTTTTTGAGCCTTTAAGTTCCATAGCCTATACCTTCCTTTACGGTAAATTATTTTACCGTTAATTTTATTTTTATATAATTCATTCCTATGGATATTAATAGCACAAATATATGTCTGACATATCATCAGAAAAGACTCTTTTCTCATAATACACATCACTAAACGGTTGATGTACCCTTTTTACTGATAACATTCCAACAGGGAGAAGTTCATTACTAGCTTGTACATAATCAAAACCCTCTATTTCAATAGAGTCAATATCAGCATTGATGTTTGCCCAAAGCGCACACATAATACAAGCGTTAATGTTTGTATGAAACCATTTACGA
>JAZRVG010000019.1:0-3803 GCA_045599025.1 Christensenellaceae bacterium
CTATGTTATATAATAAAATCATGTCTATTCAAGAAGAAACTTTATTTAAAAGAGAAAACGACGTTCAAACCGAAACATTATTCAAATCTCAAACAGATATTAAGGTTGAGCCTATAAAAAATTCGGCAGTTGAAAATATTCCTTTTTTAGAACCGGAAGAAAACCGTGGTAATTTTGACGTTTTGTTTAAATCGGGTTTACACGAAGAAAATTTAAACGCAAATTCTACTCACAATCCTACAACCACTCCGCAAGATATGAATACGGAAGTTTTGTTTAAGTCGGGCATAGAAGATATTTCCATAGAAAAGGACGTTACCATTAAAGAAGAAACTCTTTCTTTCTACGAACCTGTAAAACCCGATTATATTGAAGAAGAAGTGCTTTTCAAAACGGACGATAACGATAATCCTATCGTTGAAAACTACTCTATTTTTGAAGACGAAGTTTTACAAAAAGAAGAAGTTGCAGATTTTGAAGAAGAAGACGAAGAAGAAACGGACGATTACCAACTTTCTTTTGACGATTTAACTTCGGTTGTCGGCGAAGGTTTCGTTGAGCAAAACAAAGTTGATTACGTTAAAAAGAATTTCTCTCAAAAAATGCTTGAACAAGAACCGATTTTACTTGACTACTACAACCAACTTAAAAACGTTTTGCTTTTATATAAAAACGTAAAATCAAGAGTTTCAAACACTTGCGATACTTTTAATACGGGTAGAACCGTTCTTGCTAAAATTTCAACTTCGGGCAAATCTTTAAAATTATATCTTAATTTAGATTACGAAACCGTTGAACCACGCTTAAAATGTAAATACGCAGGCGAAAAAAAGGCTTACAGCCAAGTTCCGGTATTTTTAAGAGTACGCTCTCCCCGTTCGTTTAAAAACGCTAAATATTTAATTGATATCCTTGCCGAAAAACACGGTTTGGTTGAAAATCCTAAATCGGTTTTAGTTGATACCGAACAAATTTTACAAGATAAACTTAACTAAAATACAAAAGACTTAAAGATATTACTTTAAGTCTTTTTTGTTTGGTTTAGTTATTAAATTGTTTCTTTCTTCGTGAGTTAAAGCGTTTAGTAAATTATCGTTCACGAAAGGAATAGTTTGCCTTATTTCCTTTAATAAATCTTTAACGTATTCACGCTTTGTATGTTTATTTGCAGGGCAAGGATTATGCAAAATCGGTTTATCTTTTGAAAAAGCAACTACGTCCTTTTCACGCATATAAATCATAGGGCGGATAACCGTTAAATCCATACGTGAAAGCACCGTTACCGGTTGAAAAGTTGAAAGCCTTCCTTCGTAAAAAGAAGAAAGCAAAAAAGTTTCAATTAAGTCGTCGCCGTGGTGTCCTAATGCAACCTTATTTGCACCGTATTTTTTTGCAGTAGAATTCAACGCTCCCCTACGCATATTTGCACAAAGCGAGCAAGGGTTACTTTCTTTTCTTACGTTAAAAACAACGTCCGCTATTTCGGTTTTTTCAACTACGTATTCAACGCCTAAACTTTCTACGTAGTTTTTTAAATTAGTAAGTTCTACGTTATCAAAGCCGACGCCCGTATCAATTGTTATTGCCATAAGTTCAAACTTTTTAGGGTAAAACCTTTTAAGTCCCGCAAGAGCGGTTAAAAGCGTAATACTGTCCTTTCCGCCCGATAAACCTACTGCAATTTTATCTCCGTCTTCTATCATTAAATAATCGTCAACCGCACGACGTACGGGCGACAAAACTTGTTGCAACGTCATAAAACAAAATTCCTTTACATAATAGTAATTATATGTTAAAATAATTTCATCTAAAAATCAATCGTTTAAAGCATTATGAGTGAGTTTTTATTAGAATTTTTACAAAAATTTACAACCAACGGAAAATTGATTACTCTTTTAATATCAATGTTTCCGCTAATAGAGTTAAAAGGTGCTATTCCTATCGGCGTATATTTAGGCGAAAATTTGCTTACTTCGGCAACTCTTTCGTATATAGGTTCGTCAATAATTTCAATACCCGTATTCTTTCTTTTAATTCCTATTTTCAATTTATTAAAAAAAATTAAATTTATAAGGAAATTTATTGATAAAGTTGAAAACGTTTTAAAAGAAAAAGCCGAAAAACTCGCAAACAAGACTAACGGCGAAACGGAAAAGTTTAAAAGAAAAATTTTAATTTTGTCACTTTTTATTTTCGTTGCCGTACCTTTTCCCGTTACGGGAATTTGGACTGGTACTGCAATAGCCGTATTTTTAAACTTTAAGTTTAAGGACGCATTTTTACCCCTTGTTATAGGAAATTTAGTAGCAGGCATTTTAATCACTTTACTTACATTACTTCTTAAAAACTACGTAAATTTATTTATTGATATTTTATTTATAATAGCACTTATAATGTTAGTTATATTTATTATAAAGATAGTAAAAAGCAAACCTAACGATACAGAAAACTAAAAAAAATAAAAGCCTTTTTAAAGGCTTTTTAATTTGCAAATAAATACACCGCCGTAATTAAACGGCGGTGTGTTTTTATTAGTTTTTATTTTCTTCTTCGCTTACTTCAACAAACTTCGTTGCAAAACCACCTGCAATGAAAATCATTTCTATTGCTTTCGGGTCAAATGCAGTTGCTTCAACGGTAAGTGCTTTTGAAAGTTTTTCGCTTGCTTTTACGGTAATGTGGTTAGCGTTAATCTTTACTAATCCTCTCAATCTTATTTCTTCCATAGAGGCAACTTCGCCGTCTTTAAACATACTGCAAAGTTCGTCTAACGTAACTTCGTCGTAAATGTATCTTTCCGGTTTAGCAACCGTTCCTATTTTAACGAGTTTACCGGCAAGTTCATCGTTATATCCGTTTACTTCTTCCAAAGTAACTTCTTTCTTAACTAAATAATCATAGCCGAGTTTTTGCATATAGGTAAGGTCTGCATCACTAAACATAGAACCGTAATCGGTTACTTGATAGTTCTTCTTTTGCTTAAAGCCTTCTCTTTCAGCAAGTAAGTTAATAAGTTCTATCGCACGTTTAACCGAAAGTTTAGAACGAACTTTCATAAATATCGGTTGGTCGGGGTTCTTTTCGGTTATATCTTTGAAACGGTAATATTTAGCGTCAACTAATGTTGGGTCATAGTTCATATAAAGTTTAATGTACTTGCCCCTAATTTGCATTTTAACTTGTAAACGAATCGGTTTTTCAGCGTCCTTTTTAGACATTGATACGCCACGTTTTGTGAAGTTTTCACCCGATTTAGTCATACGGGCATTTAAGCCGTAAACCATAATTGCGTTTTTGATATCGGTATAGTTTTGTTTAGTTTGGTCGTCGGAAGTCTTTAAGAAAATATCAAAAGATTTCTTCGGGTTAACCTTTTTAAGTTTAACAGGTTGTTCTTCGGTAGCAACGATTTCTTCGGCTACAACTTCGTTAACCGGTTCTTCCTTAACTTCTTCTACTACTTCTTCGGTAGCAGGTTCTTCTTGAACTTCTTCTACTACTTCTTCGGTAGCAGGTTCTTCCTTAACTTCTTCAACTACTTCTTCGTTAGCGGGTTCTTCTTGAACTTCTTCGGCTACTTCTTCGGTTGCAAGTCCTTCCTTAACTTCTTCTTGGGCTTCTTCGGTTGCTTGTGCCTTTTCGGCTTCTTCTTGTGCTTCAATATAACTGTCTTTTACGTTGCAAATTCTAATGATAACTAAAATTAAGTTAAATACTGCAAGAGAGCCGGCAACGATAATGCTCGTAGTATTTGCTTTTAAAACTACAAATACAGGAACGCAAACGAGTGATGCAATAAATAA
>JAZRVG010000020.1:0-5891 GCA_045599025.1 Christensenellaceae bacterium
TCGGTTTTAAAATAAAAATATGGAATTCGTTTTAAATAAATTAAGTGAAACTATAACGGTAAACGAAATTGCAAACGTGCATTTTTTTGAGTTTCAAAAAGAATTTTCCACAAAGAACGACAAGCACCCTTTTTCCGAACTAATATTTGTAAGTAGCGGTACGCTTTTCGTTAAATCGGAAGATTTTAACGGGGAACTTAAAAAGGGAGAAATGATAATTCACCCGTCTAACACTTATCACTCTTTGTCTTGTTTTAAAGATAATTCCCCTACGGTAATAATCATAGGTTTTAGGTGCGACAGTAGAGAATTATTATACTTTTCAAATCATATCGTAAAACTCAAAAGTAAGGATATAGACGCATTATCGGAGATTATTAAGGAAGGAAGAAACGTATTTTTACCACCTTACGACAAGCCGACTTACAATATGAAAAAGCGTGATAAAAAAGCGTTTGCATCCGAACAAATTTTAAAAATAATGCTTGAATATTTTTTAATAAGTTTAATACGCAAGTATTGTTATTACGAAAAACAAGAAAACGATACTTCAACCGTCTTTTCAATTAGTGAAATAACAGATTATTTAGACACAAACTTTTTGGAAAAAATAAAGTTAGACGAACTTGCATTTTTATTCAAGACCAACCGAACTACTCTTTGCAAAGAGTTTAAAAATTCGGTAGGAAAAAGTATTTTATCTTACATAAACGGCAAAAAAACGGAGTATGCGAAAACGCTACTTATTACAACGAATAAGCCAATTAACGAAATAGCGAATTATTTAAAATTTGATTCGCCCAACCATTTTACAAGATTTATAATAGAAAATACGGGAATCACCCCGAAACAATTTAGAGAAAAAGGAGAATAAAAAATATATGAGAAAAATAAAAGTTGAACAATTAACGAAAGAAAGTTTTGCTCCGTTTGGAGAATACTACGAAATGACTTCGCCAAGCGGATATGCTCTTCAAGGCGAAATTCACTCATTTTACCCTGACAGAATAACGGCGTTTCAAGGTAATAACGTTGCATTTTCGCCACTCGTTGTAAAAAAGCCCGACAAAATGATTGTAAAACAAGTTGAATTTCACACGAAATCTTGCGAACTTATTATGCCTTTAACTGACGATATGATTATACACGTTGCCCAGCCTTCGGCAGGAAAACCCATACCCGAACATACTCACGCCTTTTTTGTTCCTAAAAATACGCTTATAAAATTAAAAACGTGCGTATGGCATTTAGCACCACTTCCCGCAAACGAAAACGTAATAGCCACTATGGTAGTTTTGCCCGAGTGTTGTTACATAAACGATTGCACTGTTGTTGACTTAAAAGAAGACGAACAATTTGAAATAGTTAGATAAAAGAATTTTTACACTTAAACACAAACGGCGGTGGCTTCATTTAGCCACCTCCTATTTTTTTGATTTTTCCGTGAGAAAGTTAATGTTTTTTGATTTTATTAAAATGTATTTACAACAAAAAAAACCGACCGAAATAAATTCGGTCGGACTTTTTTAAATAACGCCTTTTTTAAGGATTATGTTCGCATATACGGCACTTTCGCCGGTAGCAATTACCGCATAAGCGTTTTTCGCTCTTTCATAAAATTCAAATCTGTCTATATTATTGATTTTTACGTTTCCGTCTTCCGCTTTTGCAATTTCTTCGTATTCCTTCCATATTACGGGATTGATTTTTCCTACGTCTCTCTCCATAAGTTGCATTAAAATCATATTCGGGTCGGAATAGTTGTCAAGCGGAAATACGCTAAGCACTGCTTTTAATGCTTCCGTACCCGAAATACCGTCTAACCTAATAACTCTCTTACCGAAGTTTGCCGATGGGAAATTTGCGTCGGCAATAACTATTTCGTCGCCATGCCCCATTTCGCAAAGAATTTTTAAAAGTTCCGGACCTAATAATTTTGAAATACCTTTTAACATAATTTTTACTCCTTTTTTTTATTATAATTTATATTTCTTTTTTAAAATAATATAACATTTCGTCTATCCACCCTTCCGCTTGCGTTCCTACTCCGCAAGAAAACCCGTGTGGAGCGTCTTCATAAACTTTATAATAATGTTTAACACCGTTTTCACTTAACGCCTTATCCATAATAACGGAATTTTCAAACGATATACATTGATCGTTTTTGCCTTGCGAAAGATAAGTGACAGGGTAATCTTTATCTACGTTTGTATATACGGAATATTTTGTTATATCGTTTTCTTTACAATTTTCTCCAAGACAGTTAATTTTCGTAACGCCTTTATTTAAAGATAAATCAACAACGGGGTACGTCAAACATAAATATTTAGGTTTTGGCAAGTTATATTTCAAATACCCTTGCTTTGAAGCCCACATTCCCGCAAGGTGACCGCCCGCCGAAAATCCTAACAATAAATACGAATTTATATCTAAATATGCAAAAGTTCTTTTAATAAAATCAACGAGCGACGCAACGTCTTCAATAGGCTTTGGCATATACGCATTTGGAAAAACTCTGTAATAAAGCACGAAACAGTTATAGCCCCTTTCGTAAAGTTCTTGTGCCATAGGCCAACCTTCACTATACGAACAAACGTTATAATAACCGCCACCCGGAATTATAATTGCAACTTTATTACTCTCTTTATTCAAATATTCAAGAACTTCTACTTTATTTAACGAATTATCCTTTTCAATTTGTTCTTCCGTGTATAATTTATCTCTAAAAATAACGTTACTATCTACTTGTTTTTTTACGTAGTTTAATCTTTTAGAGTAATCTCCTACGCCTAAAAAACTATCGGACAATTTTTGTGGGGTTATATCGTTGTCGTTTATCCAAGTGAAAGTAGGCGGGAACAATAAGTCCTTTATTTTACTAACCGACTTATCAAGTAATATTTCCTTCATTTTTTGATTATTAGTAAACATTTTATTAAAGTTCCTGTATCGTCATATTATTGCATTTAAGTTTAAGCAAATACCTTTCGTATTCAAGTTTTGACGCAGGTGACAAAACTGCAACCGCACCCGTTGCATTTTTATTCACAATTCCGTCGTCTGTCTCTACCACTTTATAGGTAAGCCTTCCTTTATTTTTAGAAGAAAATTCTTTATCTACATAGTTTCCGTTAGAAACGGTTGCCAAAACGGTATAATCGCTTTCACTGTCCTTTGCACGGAGAACTGCGTATTTTTTCCCTTCGTTTTTCCAAGAAAGTGATACCCCGTTATTCGTATATTCGGCAACAAAACCGACTATCTCCGTTTTTTCCCGTTTCAAATTTCCCGTTAAAAGATAAGTTTCGCCTATCTTCGTGGCAAACGAAACGAATTCGCCTTTACGCTCTGTTTCTACGGATTTTCCGTTCAATGTCGTAACTTCTATTTTTTTACAGCCTTCCGCTTTAACGGTTAATCGTAAGCCTTTATTAGATAAAATCTCCGCACGGAAAACTTCTTTTCCGTAATCAAACGAAACGGAGAAATTTCCACGTGCTTTCAAGCCTTTAACGTGAATATTTTCCCAGTTCGTAGGAATAGCGGGAAAAAGTCTTATAAAACCTTCGTGGCTTTGTAAAAGCATTTCCGTCATACCTGCTCCCGCACCGAAGTTACCGTCTATTTGAAAAGGCGGGTGTACGTCCCACAAATTAGGATAAGTCTTTTCCGAAAGCAAGGTTTGAAGAAGTTTATAAGCATGGTCACCGTCGCCGACTCTCGCCCAAGAACAAAGCCTGTGTGCAAGTGCCCAACCGGTAGATTTATCTCCACGCAAATTTAAAGTGATTTTTGCACTGTCAAGCCAAGCAGGTGTAGTTGAATTTACAACCGTTCCCGGCATAAGAGCCACAAGTTGTGAAAGATGCCTATGTTTTGCCTCGCCTATTTCTCCGTAAAAATGCTCTTCGTCGTATTCCTTAATTTGACCCGAATAGCCTATGCGAATAGGGTCATAGCCGTTAATTTGTTTTTTAAGTTGATTAGTAGTTTTATCGTTAGTACCGAGAATTTCCGAGCAAAACAAATCGTCTTTTGCGTTTTCGTAAAGCAATTGTTGGTCAAAAGAACAACCAACCGTATGAATATACTGTTGTTTTTTATGTTCGCAAACCCACCACCCCGACAAAATTTGTTCGGGCGATGCGGAAAAACTAACGAGATATTTTCCGTCGTAATCTTTAACGCATTTAGTCAAAAATTCCGAAGTGCCGTGAACGACAGGATAAGTAATGTTTTTAAGTACGTTTTCGTCCCTTGTAAAATCGTAATAATCAAAGAACAATTTTGTCGTTAAAGCACCCGTTCCAGGGCCTGAGTGCGTGTTTTCGCTCATGCCTTCAACTTCGTAAGCATACGCTCCCGTACCTATTATCCAACCGCAATTTTCGGAATAGTTTTCGGGGTTAGTCCGTAAAATCCACTCTCTTGCATTATCTTGAGCAACGGGCATATACGCCTTGTTAAAATCAACGTAAGCGTCAAAAGTTTCGGCTAAATCCGTGCTAAATGCAAGCCAGTAATTCATTTGTATATTGATATTATGCCAAAACCCGCTTCCCCAAGGCGACTTATCGTACGCCGACCATACGCCTTGCAAAGACGCAGGCAAAGTGTTTTTTCGTGAAGAAGAAATCAAAAGGTGTCTTGCATAAGCGTAATACACTTCTTCCAAATACGGTTCTTTGTTTCCAAGCCTATACGAACAAAGAAGTTCTTCGGTAGAACGCTCGTCTTCACGCCCACCTAAATCAAATTCCACTCTTTGCATTAAAGCCGTGTAATCTAATTTATGCGTTTCGTACAACTCGTTAAAAGACTTGTTTTCTATCTTAAAAACCTTTTGCAAACAAGCGTTACGGGGATTTTCTCCAAGTGCTTTATGAGTGCGGAAAGTTTCCGTACAAAGCACGTAGTTTGTTTCAAATACGAAAACTATCGTGGTTTCCGTTGCGTTTTTTACGAATATTTTTCCTTCTTTATAATTCTTTTCCCCGTTAGTTGTAATAAAAAGTCTTCCGTCAAACGATAAGTTACGGCTTGGAAGTTTACCTTCCATAACAAGCATACCGTTTTCAAAAAAAACTTTACCTTCCCTACCTCCGTCTTCAACCGACCTTGTTGTTAAATACGGAATACGGAGTTCTACCGAAAAATCGGTAGATTTTTTACTTTTAATTTCATAAACCAGAGCGTCGTCGGGATAAGAAACGAACGCTTGACGGGTTAAAATATTGCCGTTAACGGCAAATTTGGAATAAGCCACGCCGTCTAATAGACGTAAGCCCCTTTCGTAATTTTCAAGTCCGTTTTCCGCCCCTATGAATATTTCGGCAAAGGACGAAACTCCGCCACGGGAATAATCGTTAGCAAATTCGTTCGTGGTTATTTGAATTTTATCAACCGAACCACCGAAAACGCTTGCTCCGAAATACCCGTTACCGATAGGTAAAGAATATTTTTCCCAGCCTACCATCGTGTCTTCGGCAGGCGTATAATATTTCAATTTTAAATCTTTCATAATTTATTATAATAAACTTTTATATTCGTTTGTCAATAGATAAAACGTATTTTATTGAAAATAAAACAAGCGTCGTTTAGAATAACCGTCAACGACGCTTGCCTTTTTTAAGTTAGTACCGTTTTACATTTAACGTAAATGTTATTCGTTTACAACTGTTACACCTTCTTCGGTTGTTGTTCCGGAACCGATATTACCAAGTGATTTACAATGAATTGTTACGTTTTCAAACGTATTATTAGAGTAGCCAGTACCGAATAACGTTGCAACGTCTGCTAACTCGCCTTCTTGATTATAAGCGTAAACCGTTACGTTTTTAAAGGTATTGTTACTGCAAGCATTGGAAAGAAGATAACGGTCAGTAGGCATA
>JAZRVG010000021.1:0-2680 GCA_045599025.1 Christensenellaceae bacterium
TTCCTACGTAAATCGTTGTAAGTTTAGAGCAAGTAGAGAACATGTAACCCATATCCACAACTTTTGCAGTATCAAAACTTGAAAGATCAAGGCTTGTTAAGGCTTTACTATAAGCGAACATGTCTCCCATATCCGTAACGTTTGAAGTATCAAAACTTGAAAGATCAAGGCTTTGTAAGGCATAACAAGAACTGAACATGTAACCCATATCCGTAACTTTTGAAGTATCAAAACTTGAAAGGTCAAGGCTTGTTAAGGCTGAACAATCATAGAACATGGATCTCATATTCGTAACGTTTGTTGTATCAAAACTTGAAAGATCAAGGCTTGTTAAGTGTTCACAAGAAAAGAACATGCGACCCATATCCGTAACGTTTGAAGTATCTATATTTTCAAGATTTTCAATCGTTGTAAGTTCGGTCATAGTATCAAACCAGCTTTCCGTTGACGTCGGTTTATATTGCTTAAACGATTCGTCTATAACAACCTTGGTTGGATCACAATAACATACCCCAAAACCCACATAACCCCATGAACCTCTATCATCAAAACCATAATTTTCTACAAAGTCAACTTTTATTCCGTTATATTCACTGTTTGTATCATAGTTTTTATTATCGTAAACAAGTGTTACGGTTTTACCTTGTATTATCGCCTTTGGATATGGAAAAGTCCACTCGCTACTGTCTATTTTAGTATTAAAGCCTTGAGAAACTGTTTTTTCTCCCGTAATAAACAACCAACTTGCCGCAAAAACCGTTCCAACAAGTATCACGGATAGCATAAACACTATTATTCTTAATTTTTTCATAAGTTTTCCTTTAAAATATATTTATGAATTATTATTTATTTAAGTTGGCGTCCTTTTAATTGTTTGAATCAACGCCATTTATTTTTCCCGTAATACCAACGTTTTGCGACTTACCGTCAACCATCAATTTAATATAGCCTTTACTTATTAAACTTTCAACTTTTTCGTATGAAAGTTCATATTTTTCGTTTACGTAATTTTTAATTTGCGTTATGTCGTTATTTTGCATTAAATCGTCAATAAGTTCTTTTACCCATTTAACGCTCCTTGCAGAACGCACTTTAAATTCAAACGGAGTTCTCTCGTATTTTTTTGAATTTCCAAGGTTATTAAAGTTATATTTACTTCCTTCGTAATTTTCGGGATCTAACGCAAGAAATACGGCTATTGACTTGCCTACAACTTTAAATTTTGCATAAGTTTCTTTACCTTTATAAAACGATTCACATTTCCAACTCATTCTTGGAGATAAACCGTAAGATAATAAGTAGTTTTTTACTTCTGTATAAACGTTTTTAGTATTTTCTTCCGCTTGTATTACGTTTGCCGTAAAACTTTTATTATAACGTACGTTTATCTTTTTATCTCCCAAAACTAAAACACCTTTATCTTCTCCGTCGTCTACAAAAGCGGTATTTTCAAGTGAAAGCATTTCATTAAGGTTATCGCCTATATTGTCACCGTTTTCTTGTTCGTCGTCACTGTCTTCTTGTTCATCGTCACCGTCTTCTTGTTCGTCATCACCGTTTTCTTCTGCATTTTCTTCTTGGTCTTCTTTAACTAAATTATCTGTAATTATAACAGAATCAACGTTATCACACCTTAAAAGTGCTATTCTTTCATTTCTTACTTTTTTTAATATTTTTTCGCATATCGGCTCAAATATTAAATAGAATAAAACTACAAGCAATACAAGATAACCCAAGGGTGATTGCAACCAAAGGACAAAAATACCTATTACCGATATTTTTTCAGAAGTGTAAATTGACTTCATTTGGCTGTATAGAACGGGCCTAACGTCGGTTGCACTGTTTGCGTCACCTTTTAAAGTAAACCACCTTTGATTCGGGTGAGATTCGTTCGGTTCTTCTATATCTATAATTCTATGTATTACTTCTACGCCTTCTTTTTCATACACTACTACGTCGTAAAGTTTTAAATCAAATTCATCGGGCAATTCTTTTACGATTATAATATCGTACATACTGAATTGATTATCTAACCCGTTTTCCTCTAAATAGGTGTTCTTTTTATTTTTTTGCGACATTGATTCCGACGCTACTACTTTTACAGTTCCTACGTTTGAAAATAAAAACTTTCCGTCGTTATATTTTGAATATGCGGACACCACAAACACAAATATTAAAAAAACACATACAATAAGTTCTACTATTTTACCTAAAACACTTAAAACTTTTGATTTAGTGCTATGCTCGTAATCGTATTCTTTTAAAATTTCTTCGTCTACTGCCCCGACTTTAACAAGTTTACAGCGTTGTTTTACATAACCAGTAAACAACGCTATAAACACTCCACCCAACAACACTAATATTACCAAACTAAATATTAGCATCATAAATTCATTTCTTGCCATTTTTTTCTCTCTACTCTTTTTATTAAAATTAAAGCATATTCTTATTTTTTTATTGCTTTGAATTTTTTACCTAAATTGTTTTTTAAAATTTCGTTAAGTTCTTCAATACTTCCTTCTTTTAAATTGTCTTTATTAACTACGTGTGCTTTAACTTTTGAAATATAAATAATGTAGTAGCCCTTCGTTTCTTTAATTTTGTTTATATAAGAAGTTTATTTACAACTTGTATGACTAAAATAATCTTCACCTTTTTGTTGATCCATTTCAAATTTATC
>JAZRVG010000022.1:0-7144 GCA_045599025.1 Christensenellaceae bacterium
ATTATACATCACTTTGTGGTGTTAGTCAAATATTATACATCACAATGTGGCATAATTCAAGTATGGATATATCAAAAAAAATAGGTGACAATTTAAAACAAGCAAGAAAAGATTTGCAACTTACACAAAAGGAAGTGGCAGGTATTTTAAAAATGACGCAACAACAATACAGTCGTTTTGAAAACGGCGTTTTTCAATTAAATTACGAACAAATTTTATTTTTATGTAATCTTTATAAAATTACACCTAACGATTTATTTGATATAAAATAAACAATTTCTTTAATAAAAACAACCCCCTACCGAAAATTTTCACTTTCGGTAGGGGGTACTTTTTAGGGAACTTTTTTATATATTTTACCCCGATTTGTTCCCTAAAATATACCTAATAACATATTTTCCGTTTTTATCAAGTAATACACCGCTATTTTTTAAGGATTTTTGCTTAATTTTTAAGATTTTTACCTTTTTGATTTTTCAAACGGTTGACTTTGTTTTTAATTGGTTGTATACTTGTATACAAGATAAAGTATAAAAGGAGTTTATCTATGATAAAACTTTCTAAAAAAAGCAATTTGCTTGAAGACGAAACTTACAAATACGAACTTCACGACGTTCAAAAACCCGTTTTATACGACGATTTGTTTTCTTACAAACAAATTCCAAAGGTAACCTTTAACCACAGGCTTGTTCCAAAGTCAATGCCCGAAAACATTTGGATTACCGACACCACGTTTAGAGACGGGCAACAAGCCGTTACTCCTTACACCGTTGAACAAATGGTACAACTTTTTAAATATATGGCTAAACTCGGTGGTCCGAAAGGTATTATTCGTCAAACGGAATTTTTCGTTTACAGCGATAAGGACAGACGTGCTATCAAAGAGTGCCAAAATTTAGGGTTTAACTTCCCCGAAATTACCACTTGGATTAGAGCCAAAAAGGAAGATTTTAGTCTTGTTAAAGATTTAGGTCTTAAAGAAACGGGTATTTTGGTTAGTTGTTCGGACTATCATATTTTCAATAAAATGGGTCTTACCCGTAGCCAAGTTTTAGACAAATATCTTGCTACCGTTAAAGATTCTTTAAATGCGAATATTATTCCCCGTTGCCATTTGGAAGATATTACCCGTGCGGACTTCTACGGTTTTGTAGTTCCGTTCGTTACCGAACTTCAAAAACTTTCAAAAGAAGCGGGAATTCCTATAAAAATTCGTGCGTGCGACACTATGGGTTACGGCGTTCCCTACACCGAAGCGTCATTACCCCGTTCGGTTGCAGGGCTTATTTACGGCTTACAATACTACACCGATATGCCGAGCGAACAAATTGAGTGGCACGGTCACAACGACTTTTATATGGGCGTAGCAAACGCTACTACGGCTTGGCTTTACGGAGCAAGTGCGGTAAACTGTTCTTTACTCGGTATCGGCGAAAGAACGGGTAACGTTCCGCTTGAAGCAATGGTATTTCAATATGCGTCCTTAAAAGGTTCTTTAAGCGGTATGGACACTACGGTTATTACCGATATAGCAAACTACTATAAAGAAGTGTTAAACTACAATATTCCGCCTATGACTCCTTTCGTTGGAGAATATTTTAACGTAACACGTGCAGGAATTCACGCAGACGGAATTAACAAAGACGAACGCATTTACAATATTTTTGATACTAACAAGTTCTTAAAACGTCCTATCGGCGTAATGCTTACCAACACTTCGGGTTTAGCGGGAATTGCTTACTGGATAAACGACCACTACGGTTTAGAGGGCGAAAACAAAATTAACAAGCACGACGATTTATGCGTTAAACTTAAAGAAAGTATAGACAAGCAATTTGCCGAAGGCAGACAAACCGCTATGACCAACAAAGAAGTTGAAGATTTAATTGAAAAATTTGCCCCAAACAGGTTTTAATTATGATTAGTGAAAATTCAATTTCCGCCACCGTTTTTTCAAAACTTGAAAAAGATATTTTAAGTGGCGTATATAAGCAAGGCAACGTTATCAGTGAAAACAAACTTGCAAGCGTGTTCAACGTTTCAAGAACGCCCGTTCGTGAAGCGATAAAGCGTTTGGAACAAGAAGGTTTAATAGAACACACTACCAACAACTCCATTAAAATATTATCAATAACCGAAAAAGACGTTTTGGACGTTTACGATATCCGTTTAAAAATAGAGGCGGACGCAGTTATAAAAGCCTCAAACAATATGACTAGCGAAGACTATAAAAATATTAGCCGTATAGTTGACCTTCAAGAATTTTATTCTCAAAAGCACGATGCGGAAAATATGAACGGAGAAGATTCCAACTTTCATTTGGAAATTTACAAACTTTCGGGTAGCCCTATTTACGAAAACATACTTGCCGAACTTCACAAAAAAATTCAACGGTTTAGACAGATTTCGCAAGCGGAGAAAACACGTTCCGCAAAAACGATAAGCGAACACAGGGCTATTTTGGAGGCAATGCGTAAAAAGGACGTTGGTTTGATAACGGAACTTACAAACAACCATATAATAAACGCAAAAAACAATATTATTAAAATGGAGAACGAATAATGGGACTTACTATTGCACAAAAAATTATAAAATCACATTTAGTTTCGGGAGATATGAGCGTAGTCGGTAGCGAAATCGGTCTTAAAATTGACCAAACTTTAACACAAGACGCAACCGGAACTATGGCTTACATAGAATTTGAAGCAATCGGCATTGATAGAGTTAAAACCGAAAGGTCGGTTGCATACATTGACCACAACACTTTACAATCGGGTTTTGAAAACGCCGACGACCACAGATATATTCAAAGCGTTACCAAAAAGCACGGAATTTACTTCTCTCGCCCGGGTAACGGAATTTGTCACCAAGTTCACCTTGAAAGATTTTCCACCCCCGGTAAAACCTTAATCGGTTCGGACAGTCATACTCCGACGGGTGGCGGAATAGGTATGCTTTCTTTCGGAGCAGGCGGTCTTGACGTTGCCGTTGCTATGGGTGGCGGAACTTATTATATTTCAATGCCTAAAATGTTCAAAGTAAACTTAACGGGCAAACTTAAACCGTTCGTAACCGCAAAAGACGCAAGTTTGGAACTTTTACGCCAAATTAGCGTTAAAGGTGGCGTTGGCGCTATTATTGAGTGGGGTGGCGAAGGTATTAAAAACTTATCCGTTCCCGAAAGAGCAACTATAACGAATATGGGTACGGAAGTAGGTGCTACCACTTCTATTTTCCCTTCCGACGAAGTTACCCGTCAATTCTTAAAGGCGGAAAACCGTGAACAAGACTATATTCCCCTTGCAAGCGACGAAGACGCAGTTTACGACAAAATTATCAATATCAACCTTGACGAATTAGAGCCTTTAATCGCTTGTCCGCACAGTCCCGACGCAGTTGTTAAAGTAAGTTCGTTAAAGGACGTTAAAGTTGACCAAGTTTGCATAGGTTCTTGCACTAACTCGTCTCTTTACGATATGCTTAAAGTTGCTAAACTTTTAAAAGGAAAAGTTATTTCGCCAAGCGTAAGTTTATCCGTTTCCCCGGGCTCTAAACAAGTACTCAAAATGCTTGCGGACTGCGGTGCTTTATCGGACATTTTAGCAAGCGGTGCAAGACTTTTAGAGTGTGCTTGCGGTCCTTGTATCGGTATGGGCTTTTCGCCAAATTCAAAGGGCGTTTCTCTCCGTACTTTCAACCGTAACTTTGAAGGTAGAAGCGGTACGAAAGACGCACAAGTTTATCTCGTTTCCCCCGAAACCGCAGTAGCGTCCGCTTTGACGGGTTATATCACAAGCCCCGAAGTTTTAGATAATATTGCCGAAACCAAAAAAGTAAAACTTCCTAAAAAATTCACTATTGACGACAGTGCCATTATTCCGCCTGCGTCCGTAGAAGAGGCTAAAAACGTTGAAGTTTTACGTGGACCGAACATTAAACCGCTCCCCGACAGTATTCCCGTAACCGACGAAATTTCCGCTACTTTAACTTTAAAAGTAGGCGACAATATAACGACCGACCACATTATGCCTGCCGGCTCAAAAATTCTTCCGTACCGTTCAAATATTCCGTATCTTTCTAAATTCTGTTTTGCGGTATGCGACGAAACTTTCTCTCAAAGGGCGTTAAAAAACGGCTCAAATATTATAGTAGGCGGTTCAAACTACGGTCAAGGTTCTTCCCGTGAACACGCAGCGTTAGTTCCCCTTTATTTAGGCGTTAGAGCCGTTGTTGCAAAAAGTTTTGCAAGAATTCACGTTGCTAACCTTATAAACGCCGGAATTATTCCTTTAACGTTTGAAAACGCAGAAGATTACGACAAATTAAACCAAAACGACGAACTTGTTTTAACTAACGTTTTAGACGGTTTAACAAACGGTAAAATGGTATTACTTGATAAAACGACTAACGGAAAAATTACACTCACTTGCAACTTCACCGAAAGACAAAAGAACACGTTACTTGCAGGTGGCTTATTAAAATATACTAAACAAGGAAGGTAAAAAATAATGGATTACATTAACGAAGCGTGCGAAAAATTCAAAGCACTTTTAGAAGAACAAGTTGCAAGAGCGGAAAGAATTGCTAACGATAAAGAAAAATTTGACTTCAAAAATTACGAAAAACTCCGTATAGGTATTATGGGTGGCGACGGTATAGGTCCTATCATTACCCGTGAAGCAAAAAGAGTTTTGGCTCACGTTTTAGACGAAGATATTAAGAGCGGAAAAATTGAACTCGTTGATATTGAAGGTCTTACCATTGAAAACCGTAAAAAAGTAAACAAACCTATTCCCGACGACGTTTTAGCCGAAATTAAAACTTGCCCCGTACTTTTAAAAGGACCTACGGAAACCCCGAAGGGTGGAACGCTCGGCAGTGCTAACGTAGCAATGCGTTCGGCACTTGACTTATATTCAAATATTCGCCCTGTAACGGTAAAAGAAAAGAATATTGACTGGATATTTTTTAGAGAAAACACCGAAGGCGAATACGTTTTAGGTAGCAAAGGCGTTGAAATTCCCGACCTTTTAGCGTGCGACTTTAAAGTTACCACCAACGTAGGAACGGAAAGAATTGCAAGAGCGGGTTTTGAATATGCAAGAGCAAACGGCAAGAAAAACGTTGCTATCGTAACGAAAGCGAACATTCTTAAAAAGACGGACGGCAAGTTCACGGAAATTTGTCACGAAGTAGCAAAAGACTACCCCGAAATGAACGTTGAAGACTGGTACATTGATATTATGACCGCAAACCTTATCAACGAAGCAAGACAGTCTTCGTTTGAAGTATTTATTCTTCCCAACCTTTACGGCGATATCATTACCGACGAAGCGGCACAAATTCAAGGTGGCGTAGGAACGGCAGGAAGTGCAAACGTAGGCGACAAATACGCTATGTTTGAAGCAATACACGGCTCTGCACCCCGTATGATAGAAACGGGACGTGGTGAATTTGCAAACCCTGCAAGTATGATTAAGGCAACCGCAATGCTTTTAAGACATATCGGCAAAATAGACAAAGCGAACGAAATTGAAAACGCATTATTTAGTGCTGACAAAGAAGTTGTAATTACGGGAAGAGCGGACGGAGCAACGGCAAAACAATTCGGCGACTACGTTATATCAAAACTTTAATAACTTAATTTTAAGCGTTGGCACGATATTCGTTAAAACAAATTTAAGTCCGCTTAAGTTAAAATAAACGAATAAAAACGAAAAATTATAAAAACGACTTTCTTGCCGTTGCAAACAAATATAAGAATTTACAACGCAACAAAGGTCAAAGACAAAATCTATATTCCCGACGTTACTCAAACCGTATAAGAAAAGCAATAGCCCAAAGACCGTACAAGGTCTTTGGGCTATTTTTACGTTAGTTAGTTTTTATGAACCTATTAGTTTTTTATTTATCACTCCTGCGGTTTTTGGGCTATATCCGTCAAATATCCTACTTTTCCGTTATACCCGTCTACGACAGCGTAAGTTGCATCCTGTGGGTGACCAAAAGAATAAGCAGTACCGTTTCCGCCGACAAGATTTCCATCCGTAAAGAACATACGATCTACCCTTTCCAGCTGAAGTGAAGACAAATTCCAAAGTTCGGGATTAACGTAGATTCTCGTAAGCGCAGAACAGAAGGCGAACATCTGATCCGCACTGGTAACGGAAGACACGTCCCACGACGATAAGTCAAGTTCAATAAGAGATTCATCATAACTAAATAAGTCATTCATGTCCGTAACTTGCGAAACGTCCCACGTTGATACGTCAAGTTTGTTAAGTTTAATACAGCTCCTGAAAGTAGCATACAACGACTGTACTGAAGAAGTATCAAAAGACGATAAGTCCAAAGACTGAAGAGAACTACAATATGAAAAGAGATAATCCATGTTTGTAACACAAGAAGTATCAATATTCTCTATTCCTTCAATTTCAACAAGATTACCAAAATAACTAAACCAACCGTACATGCTTGTCGGTTTAAAATTCTTAAACGAAGGTTCAATAATTATTTTAGTAGGATTAGCGTAACTAAATCCATAAGGCACGTTTCTTTTGTCAAAATTCAAATCTACCGAAATAATATTTTCACCTTTATACAAACCACCGGATGCATATATTCCTCTATCATAAGTGAGATACAGCGTTTCACCGTCACCTACGACAATTGCTTTCGGCGAAATTATACTATTCGTCAAATATCCTACTTGTCCGTTATAACCGTCTACGACAGCGTAGGATGCATCCGTTTTGGTATTAGAATAAGTAGTTCCGTTTCCGCCGACAAGTTTTTCATCCATATAGAACATACGATCTCCCTGTCCCGCCGGAAGTGAAGACAAATTCCAAAGTTCGGGATTAACGTAGATTCTCGTAAGATTCTCACAGTAGCAGAACATACGACCCGCCCTGGTAACGGAAGACACGTCCCACGACGATAAGTCAAGTTCAATAAGAGATTCATCAGTCTCAAATAAATTATACATGTCCGTAACTTGCGAAACGTCCCACGTTGATACGTCAAGTTCGATAAGATTATAACAGCCACCGAAAGTAGCATTCAACGACTGTACTGAAGAAGTATCAAAAGACGATAAGTCCAAAGACTGAAGAGAACTACAATTTGCAAAGAGATAAGCCAT
>JAZRVG010000023.1:0-2196 GCA_045599025.1 Christensenellaceae bacterium
GATTGCGTTAAACTTGACAGAATTGACGATATTAAACACTGGTTCACCGAAAGTGCAAGAAAAGCAAATAAAGAATTAGGCGATAAAATGGTAGAACTTTCGGTAAAATCTCTTATTGAAAGAATAAAATAATAAGGTATGGCTAAATACGATTTTAGAAAAGATATTACCGTAAATCACGGTAAAATAATAACAAAAAACCAAAAAGCAAGTTCAAACGAACTTGCTTTTCCATCTAATTTTACTATAAAAATAAACGGTGGAAGTGTGGTAACTAAAACAGCGGTTGAAGATTTTATGGATTTTTTAAGCGTTGCTTTTGATGTAACTGCAACGGTTGGAGAAAACGAATTTTTATCGTTAAACGTTGATACTTCGTTAGACGCTGAAAAAATAGATTATAAAATTAAAGTTTCAAATAAAATAGAGATATTCGGTAGTAGCGATAGGAGTTTGGCTCAAGCACTTTACTATTTGGAATTTTGTTTGAAAGAAAGAGCGTTTTTCTCGGTAAAAGTTGGGGAAATTCATAATAAAATGCCGTATAGTCCAAGAATAATTCACTCGGGTTACGGGCTTGACGAATACCCTAACGAATATCTTTCTACCATAGCACATTACGGCTATGACGCTATCGCAGTTTTCGTTAAAGGAGTTGACGAAACCACGCTTGGTTATCTTGATTTTAACGACTTATGTAATAGAGCGGAAAAGTACGGTATAGACGTTTACGCCTATTCTTATATTAGTAATTTTACAAATCCGAAAGAAAAAGGTTCAAAGGAACTTTACGAAGAATTGTACGGTGGAATATTTAAAAATTGTCCTAAAATGAAAGGTATGATTTTCGTAGGGGAATCGGTTGAATTTTTAAGTGAAGACGAACACGTGGTAAAACACCGTTATAACGAATACAGTACGGAGGGTATTCCCGAAAATAAACCGTCACCGGGTTGGTGGCCTTGTAGAGATTACGCCGACTGGATTTCTCTTGTAAGAGACAGTATAAGAAAACATAAAAAAGACGCAGATATAGTATTTTGGACGTATAACTGGGGTTGGGTAAACGAAGAAGACAGGGTAAAACTTTTAAAATCTTTACCTACCGATATTTCCTTGCTTGTTACCTTTGAAATGTTTGAAAAGTATAAGATTTTCGGCATAGAAGAAAAGGTTTCCGACTATTCTTTAACTAATCCGTATGCAGGCAAATATTTTATAAGTGAGGCAAAAATTGCTAAAGAAAGGAATATAAAATTATATTCTATGACGAATACCGCAGGAAGAACGTGGGATATGGGAACAGTACCGTATTTGCCAATGCCGTATCAATGGATAGAAAGGTTTAAATCGGTAAACGATGCTCAAAAAAATTACAGTTTATGCGGTTTAATGGAAGGGCATCATTACGGATTTTACCCGAGTTTTATATCAAGATTAGCAACGCTTTCCTTTATAAACGTAGACTACGAAAACAATTTGGAAAGGGTTTTAAAAGTTGAATACGGTTTCGTGAACGAAACGCTTTTAGAAGGCTTAAAATATTTGAGTGAAAGTATTAAATATTTTCCGCCTACGATAGAAGAGCAATACGGACCTATGCGTGTAGGAACGAATTTTCCGCTTTGCTTGATAAAAGGTATGCAACCCGTAGAAGAAAAAGGAGTGCATTTCGGAAATAATATATGGTCGCCCTTGTACGGACAGTTTGACAGCGGATTATGTTTAGGTTACGGAGATAACGGAACGCCGTATGCGGTAAGGGAAAAAGCCGAAATAAAAATGCTTAAAAAAGCCAAAGAACTTATTGAAAAGTCTATTAGTTTGTTTAAAAAGTGCGAAACCGAAAAAATAGCCGAACTTATAAATTTGTCGAACTATATAAAATGTTCGGTAATAACGGAAATAAACGTTAAAGAGTTCTATCATAACAAAATAAAACTCAAAATAGGAAGTTCCAAATTCGTACTTAAAAAAGCAATAAAAAACATTAAAGAAATTGCAAAAAAAGAGCAAGAAAACGCAAAAGAAAGTATAGAATATTTAGAAAAAGACAGTAGGCTCGGTTTTGAACCTTCAATGCTTTACGCAAACAGTAAAGAGAGAGTTGAGTGGAAGATAGAACAGATAGACTATATGTTGAAAAACGAACTGTCTTTTTATGAAGATAACATAATAGAATAAATACAAAAGATT
>JAZRVG010000024.1:0-4133 GCA_045599025.1 Christensenellaceae bacterium
GACCACGGAAGACGTAATGACTATAATTGATTACGAAAAGCCGGAAGGTGTAATAGCGTCTCTCGGTGGACAAACGGCAATCAATCTTGCGACTCCTTTATATAACAGAGGCGTTAAAATAATAGGCACGGATTGTGAGGCTATAAATAAAGCGGAAAATAGGGATTTATTTGAAAAATTGTTAAAGGAACTAAATATTCCGCAACCGAACGGTTGTGCCGTTACGAAAATTGAAGACGGTGTAAAAGCCGCTAAAGAAATAGGTTATCCCGTTCTTGTTAGACCGAGTTTTGTTTTAGGTGGAAGAGCAATGCAAATAGTTGCCGACGAACAAGGATTACGCCATTATTTGAAAACTGCGGTTGAAATTGATGAAGACAAGCCGGTTTTGGTTGATAAATATATTATCGGTAAAGAAGTTGAAGTTGACGCCATTTGTGACGGAACAGACGTATTTGTTCCCGGAATTATGGAACTCGTTGAAAGAACAGGTGTGCACTCGGGTGACAGTATTTCCGTTTATCCTTCTTTCTCCATTTCGGATAAAGTTAAAGGCACGATTTTGGAATATGCGAAAAAACTTGGGCTTGGAATAGGAATTCGTGGACTTTACAATATTCAATTTATCGTAGATAAAAACGAAAAAGTATATATTATCGAAGTAAATCCCCGTTCTTCAAGAACGGTTCCGTTCCTTTCAAAAGCGACGGGATACAGTCTTGCCGATATAGCGACGGACGTAATACTCGGCAAAACATTAAAAGAACAAGGAATATTCGGTATTTATCCCGAAGAAAAGAAACGTTTTTACGTTAAAGTTCCCGTATTTTCATTTAATAAAATAAAGGGTCTCGATGCATACCTTTCACCTGAAATGAAATCGACGGGCGAGGCAATAGGGTACGACGATAAACTTAACCGTGCTCTATATAAAGCATTGCAAGCATCGGGAACAAAACTTCAAAATTACGGAACGGTTTTCGTTACGATAGCCGACGCAGATAAAGAAGAGGCGTTGCCGCTTATAAGAAGATTTTACAATTTGGGATTTAATATAGAAGCAACCAAAGGTACGGCAAAATTCTTAAAGGAAAACGGAATACGTACCCACGTTTTGCAAAAAATAAGTGACGGTAGCACTGAAATACGTGATTCTATCCGTCAAGGACACATCGCTTACGTTATCAATACCGGGAAGGTAGGTGCAAAAGACGTTCAAAGCGACGGCGTTGAAATAAGAAAATATGCAATAGAAAGTAACGTGACTATGTTTACTTCATTAGATACGGTAAAGGTTTTGTTGGACGTTTTAGAAGAAACAACGCTCACCATTTCAACTATAGACGCATAAAAAACGGAGATAAAATGAATAGAGTATTATTTACGATAAAAGAAAACAAAGCCTTAACCGAAAACGTTTATAAAATTGTTTTATTTGGAGATACGCAAGATATAACACGTTCGGGACAATTCGTTAATATTTTGATTGACGGATTGTATTTAAGACGACCTATTTCCGTTTGTGATTACGCAAAAGATAATTTGACGTTGATATATAAGGTCGTAGGCAAAGGCACGAAAAAACTTTCTATGATGGAAGCGGGTGAAAAATTAGACGTGCTTACAGGGCTTGGAAACGGTTACGATTTAAGCCTGTCGGGTAATAATCCTTTACTCATCGGCGGTGGGGTTGGAGTTCCGCCTTTGTATAATCTTGCAAAAGAACTTATAGAACAAAGAAAATCGGTTAGTGTGATTTTGGGGTTTAATACAAAATCGGAAATATTTTACGAACAAGAATTTAAAGATTTGGGTGCAAACGTTACCGTTTGTACGGTTGACGGGAGTTACGGAGTTAAAGGTTTTGTAACCGACGCAATTAAAAGCGGATACACCTATTTTTACGTATGCGGTCCGGAGCCTATGCTTAAAGCCGTATATAATAAAACCGATACTGACGGAGAGTTTAGTTTTGAAGAAAGAATGGGTTGCGGTTTCGGTGCGTGCGTTGGATGTTCCTGCAAAACACTTTACGGTACGAAACGTATTTGTAAAGACGGACCGGTATTAAAGAAGGGAGAAATAATATGGGAATAATAGATACGAAAATTGATTTATGCGGTATAACTCTTGATAATCCCGTTATTCCCGCAAGCGGAACTTTCGGTTACGGTTATGAATTTGCCGAACTTTACGACATAAATATTTTAGGCACGTTTTCGTTTAAGGGGACTACTAAAGAAGAACGGTTTGGAAATTCTACCCCGAGAATAGCCGAATGTCCTTCGGGAATGCTTAATTCGGTTGGACTTCAAAATCCGGGGGTAGAAAAGGTTATCAATGAAGAATTGCCAAAATTAAAGAAAGTTTTTCAAAAGAAAGTAATGGCAAATGTGAGTGGGTTTTCCGTAGAAGAATACGTGGAAACTTGTCGGCGTTTAGATAACGAAGAACAGGTTGGGTGGATAGAACTTAACGTATCTTGTCCAAACGTTCATGGCGGTGGATTGAGTTTCGGAACGGATGTAAACGCCGTAAAAAAAGTTGTATCTTCCGTAAAGGCTGTAATTTGTAAGCCACTTATCGTAAAATTATCTCCGAACGTTACGGATATAACTACTATTGCCAAAGTTTGCGAAGACGCAGGTGCGGACGGAATTTCACTCATAAATACATTGCTCGGTATGAGAATAAATTTGAACACACGTAAGCCTTTGCTTAAAAATACGACGGGAGGACTTTCAGGGCCTGCAATATTTCCCGTGGCGATTAGATGTGTTTATCAAGTAGCCAAAGCCGTTAATATTCCCGTAATCGGTATGGGCGGAGTAAGTAGTGCAGAAGATGTTATTGAAATGATGCTTGCAGGTGCTACTGCAGTTGAAGTTGGTGCTGCAAACCTCGTTAATCCTTATGCATCAAAGGAAATAATAGAAGACTTACCGAAAGTAATGCAAAAATATAAAATACAATCGTTAAAAGAAATTATAGGAGGGGCGTTATAATGGCAAAAGACGTAATAATTGCTTGTGATTTTGCAAGTGCAAAGCAAACGTTTGATTTTTTAGATAAATTTACGGATGTAAAGCCGTTTGTTAAAATAGGTATGGAACTTTTTTATGCGGAAGGTCCGTCAATTGTGAGAGAAATAAAAAAACGTGGACATAAAATATTCCTTGACTTAAAACTTCACGATATTCCGAATACGGTAAAGAAAAGCATGGCTGTGTTGTCTAAATTAGACGTTGATATGACGAATTTACATGCGTCGGGAACGGTAAATATGATGAAAGCAGCACTTGAAGGGTTGACAAGAGAGAACGGAACAAGACCTATTCTTATTGCTGTAACGCAACTTACATCTACGGATCAAGAAAGTATGGAAAGAGATTTATTGATAGACAAACCGATTGATGAAGTAGTAATGCATTATGCGAAAAACGCAAAAATTGCAGGGCTTGACGGCGTCGTTTGCTCACCTCTTGAAGCGGAAAAAGTGCATAAAACTTGCGGAAAAGAATTTATAACGGTAACGCCCGGAGTGAGATTTGCTGACGGAGATAAAGGCGATCAAAAAAGAGTTATGACGCCGAAAGAAGCAAGAGAGATAGGTTCGGATTATATCGTTGTAGGAAGACCTATAACGGCTTCGGAAAATCCCGTTGATTCATATAACCGTTGCGTAAGAGAATTTTTAGGAGAATAATTATGAATAATACAGAACAACTTATTGCAAAAGATTTACTTTCTATAAAGGCGGTTTTTTTCCGTCCGAACGAACCGTTTACGTGGGCAAGCGGAATAAAAAGCCCCGTATATTGCGACAACAGATTGACACTTTCCGCACCCAACGTAAGACTTGACGTTGAAACTTCACTTAAAACTTTGATTGAAAAAAATTATCCAGACGTTGAGATTTTAATGGGTACTTCCACCGCAGGGATTGCACACGCTGCTATAGTAGGACATTTGATGGGATTGCCTATGGGATACGTAAGGTCGGGAGCAAAAGACCACGGAAGACAAAATCAAATAGAAGGGAGACTCAATAAGGGACAAAAAGTGGTCGTTGTAGAAGATTTGATTTCTACGGGCGGTAGCGTAATTGAAGTAGTTAACGTATTGAGAGAAGC
>JAZRVG010000025.1:0-10949 GCA_045599025.1 Christensenellaceae bacterium
GTTAAATATTCCGAATACGGAACAGATTCGTATCCGTACCGTATGGTTTGTCAACTTTCAAACAAATCGGCGTTTGACGATAACGTATTCAAAGGCTTTACTACCGGCGAAGTTTACGTTTCAATGAGATTTGACGGATATCTTTCCGACGAATCCGCACGTGTAGACGTTTATTCTATCGGCGAAACGGACGCAACGAGTCTTATTTCCGTAGTAGATAGCGAATCTTATATTGACGATAAAGCACCGATAATCAAATCCGATTTTGAATATACGGTTTTAAATAACGTTTACGCTCCTTTACACTCATACTTTACTATTCCTACTGCAAAAGCGTACGATATTTATCTTAAAGGTGATTGTAACGTTGCGGTATATTCTCAATACGGCACGCCTTCACAATCTAACGTTGCTGTAAACGACGGTAAATTCTATATAGCAAACAATCTCACTTACACGATAGTGTTCTCTGCTGAAGACGAAAGCGGTAACGTTGGTAAAAAGATAATAAACGTTATTGCAAACGATTCCGCTACTAAACCTATCACGGTAGATACGGGAATAACGAGCGGTATAGATTTACCTGCGGGCGTTCAATACGTTCTTCCCGAATACGTCGTTTCAACGATGAATCTTGAAGAAAAGTTAAAAGTTAAAATCAAAGCCGTTCACGAAAAAGAAACGGTTGAAATCAATCCTAACACTTTGGCTTTCACTCCGAGATATCACGGAGAATATAAAATAGTTTACGAATGTTCCGATAACGTTTACAGTAAAGTTACAACCGAAGTTTCGGTAAACTGCGTAGCAAGTAACGAAAAGTCTTTCGTAGATACTATTCATACACAACGTTATTATATAAAGGATGCGTACTACGTATTTGACCCGATTCAAGTATATTCGTACGAAAACGCAATTCCTACTCCGCACGATGCTCAATTCCAAGTAAAATACGGCGAAGATGAGTGGGTAAACGCAAATCCGAAACAATGTAAAATAGAAAAAGCAGGCGACGTTAAGTTTAGATTTATTTACGAAAGCGGAGCATTTGTTGAAAGTGAAACTGTAACCGCTATTGAAACTTACTACGCTAAAAATTCTACTTCGGACGTAGTAGAGGACCCTGCTTTCCGTATGGCAAACTACTTTGTTGGCGACGTTTACTGGAAAGATTCTGTTAAAATAAGCAGTAGTGGTAAACCGAGAAATAACAGCGACGTTGTCCTTATTTCAAACGCTACTTCGGGAAATACGAAAGTAAGTTTTGCAAATATACTTAATCCTTACACCTTTGATTTCCAATATAAAGTTTACGATACTTACAACGAATATAACAGTTTGGCAATTTACTTTATTAACGTAAACGATTCTTCTAAATATGTAACTTTGGAACTTGTTAAAGATAAATCTACGGTAAAAGTATTGTTTAACGGTATTACAGAAGTATTAAACGAACCCTTCTACGATTCAAAAGGTGCAGTTAAAACAGTTTCTTACGACTATGTTACTAAACAATTAGTTGTAACGGGCTCTTTATCAAAAGTATCTTTCAATTTCAACGTTGAAGAACTTTTAGGAACTAACCGAATTTATTTTGATTTTGAATTAAAAGGAATTTACGGTACGGCAGGTATTTTACCCGTTAGACTAAACGGACAAAATATAGGTGGTGCTAAATATAAAGACGATATTGCTCCAACGATAGTAGTAGATAAGAAAGAAGGCCGTTATGCGAGAGGTTCGGTTGTAGAACTTACTCCTATTCAAGTATCGGACGCTTTATCACAAATTAACTACGACACTATTGAATTTTCGGTAAAATTGAACGGAGAACCCGTTCGTGCGGAAGACGGAACTCTTTTGAACGGTCAATGCGATCCGTTTAAGACTTACAAAATTCAACTTAACGAATACGGTATTTATACCGTTGAATATATCGTTTACGATATTACGGGAACGAAGGGTATATCTACAAAAACTCTTACGGGAAATATGAACTTATATACTTACGATATTTCCGTATTAGATAACGTAGCACCGATAATAACTTTCGGCGAAGGTTATAACGAAGAAGATATAGTAGTCGTTGACGTAGGTAAAAAATTCGGTTTCACGTATAGCGTTGAAGACGAATCGGAATACAACGTTACGGTTGCTGTATTGCAAGAAGATAACAATAAATATTTGTTAAACGCTGACAGTGATGCAATTTACTTTAATTCGGTAGGCTACTATCAAGTTATGGTATCGGCGTTAGATAAATACGGCAACTACACTTTAAGATACTTTAAAGTGTATGCGAAATAATAGGGGGGTAAGTGATAATGAAAAAAAGTTTAATAAAAATAAGCACTTTAATCGTTGCCTTAACTCTTGCTATGGGCTCGGTTGCTTGTACTAAAAAACCGAAGGGCGATGACGAAAAACAAAATGCAACTACGACTTCCAAAATTGAATTTGAAGGCGTACACGAAGTAGAATACGAAAGAACCGATTACGATTTTATTAAAAACGGTGCAACGGATTACGTTTTGATAATCCCGTATTCTTACGAAATAATAAAAAATACCGTTGTTTACGAAAATGTCAACAAGCGTTCGGACCTTTACAATATTATGATGAATATCAAAGAAGATTTCGTTATATTGTTTGAAAAGGCAACGGGGATAAAATTAGAAGTAAAATACGATAACGAGATTTCCGATTATTCTTCAACCGATAAATATATTTCTTTCGGTACTACTAAATTAGTAGAACAAGCAGGAATTGACGAAGAAGAATACGATCAAGCCGTATTAGGCGATAACGGTATAAGATTATTAACCGTTGATAGAAGTATTTTCGTATTAGGAAATGCTTCAAACGTAATGCAAGGAGCATACAGACTTTTAGAATTATGTTTCCATTACGACGCATATTTTAGAAACTGTATAGAAATTGATACGGGAGTAACCGACCTTAAACTTTACGATTTTGACGTTTTAGATATTCCCGATATTCAATACACTTATCACGTTAGTGCTAACGGTTTAGCAAACGTTATTCGTGGCGACTATGCAGGTTTAGGTCCAAAAGCACCAACCGAAATTAAGTTTAGAGGAACACGTGTTTATGGTACTTGGAATGACTGGGGCTATAACGAA
Source organism: Christensenellaceae bacterium (assembly GCA_045599025.1). Classification (GTDB taxonomy): domain Bacteria; phylum Bacillota; class Clostridia; order Christensenellales; family Borkfalkiaceae; genus HGM11412. The sequence goes on from JAZRVG010000025.1 coordinate 3,144, forward strand.
CTTTGTATGAAAGTGTACGCTAAAAAAGCGGATAGCGATTTTAACGGTTACGAAAGAGAACGTATTTCAAGAACTATTCACACGGAATTATACTACGTTAACTCTTCACACGAACAAACAGGTTCGTACACCGACGTTTTAGACTGGTATAATACGACTTCACAAGTAGTTCCCGAAGAACCGGTTACAAAACCGACGGAAGACCAAGTAAAAAAATGGTATGCTTCAACAACTTCCGACCGTTTGTGTTATACTTGCCAAGGCGATGCACAAGCAAGAGAGGCTCTTATAAATCACTTCGTTGAAAAAATTAAATATTCAATGAAGATTTACGATCCTGAACACTATCCGTTTGCAAATAATATTACTATTACAAAAGCCGATACTCAATCTTGTTGTACTTGTGCAGAATGTAAAAGGGTTATTGCAGCAAACGGAAACGCAAACGTTGCTCCTATGCTTATAGTTGTAAACGAAGTTGGTAGAAGAATTCAAGCATGGCTTGACGAAATTAACGATCCAAGCAGTGAACTTTATGAAACTTATCATAAGTATTACAGACCTGACTTTAAAATTTATACTTTCGCATACAATAACGAAACTTCCGCTCCGGCAATTAAGAACGAAGACGGAACTTTCTCTCCTGCAACCGACGAAGTAATTTGTCCCGACAACGTAGGTGTTTGGCATTGTGAAGGTTATAACGACGGCCGTTTTGACGGTATTCACGACGTAACCGATCCTTCTCAACAAAAAGGTATGGACGAATATGAGGCTTGGGCTGTATTAACCAAACATAAATGGGGTTGGATAAACACAGGTAACATTACCAACTATTTCTATTTGTTTGATAATTTAGGCGGTATGAACAACAATTACTTTGCTTTAAAAGCAAAATACGGTTGTGAAATGATGTACGTTCTTACCTCAAACGGCTCACTTTTGAGTTCTTGGACGGAAATGTTCAAATATATTATGAGCAAACTTTCTTGGGACGTAAATATTGATATTGACTACTACGTTAAAAAATATATGTTCGCTATGTATGAAGATGCCGGACAAATAATGTACGACTTGTATAAAGAAGAAATGAATTATTTCCAAACGCAAGTTATAGCAAAAATTGACAGTACAGGCGTAAGTTATTCTCGTGGTGGTAACGTAACAGGACCAACTTACGGTCAAAAATATTATCCGTACGAAGTGTTAAGAAGTTGGCTTGCTAAAATTGACCTTGCAGAACAAGCAGTTAAAAAATACGAATTAACCGATCCTGCTAAATACGAATTACTTGTAACCCGTATGGAAATGGAAGCGGTAGTTCCTACTTTCTGTATTATTGATATATATGCAGGTGCGTCTTCAAGACCGTATAGCGATGCCGAACTTGTTCAATACAGAAAAAGATTAAAAGGTCAAATTGAGTTCTATCCTACAAATGCAAAATTGCAAACGAGAGAAAGCGGTGGCGTACCTTTGTACGACTATACTTAATAAGGGGAATAGATATGAGAAAATTATTTATTAAGTTATTGATTATAGTTACAACGCTCACGTCAATGTTTGCAGTTTCGTTTATGGTGGGTTGTGGAAATTCAAATTCCGGAAATAAACGTCCTCCAAGACCTTTTCAACCACCGGTAACGGAATTGAATTTTGAATTTAATAAACAAGACGCTAACTTGTTGATAGGCGATACTTTGGCGTTGTCTATATTAGATAAAAATGCAAAAAAAGAAAAAATAAGTTATTACAGTGAAGACGGAACTATTGCCACCATTGACCAAAACGGCAACGTAGAAGCAAGGGGCGTCGGCACTACGACAGTATATGCAGAATATAATAACGGAGATTATACCGCAGAATGCGAAGTAAACGTTTCGCTTGGCGGATATCTTCCAACGATTTATATCTACAACAAACCCGAAACGTTTGATTTTGCTTACGGTTCGCAAGATTACGATTTGGAGTTTGCAATAAGTTATAACGGAAAATTATTTAACGACGTTGACGTTAACGTTGAAAGTGAAAACACTTCAATCGTTAGCGTACAAAACAACGGTAAAACGTTAAATATAGGCGAAAAGGGTAGTACTTACGTAGTTATTTCGGCAAATTGGCGTGGAATTGAAGTAACTCCCGAGATATTAACCGTTAACGTTAAATCCGTTTACGAATTCTATTTTAACGGAAAACCCGATACTTCTATTAAACTTTACACGGCAGACGAATGCGACGGAAAGTCTTACGTAAATGCGATTGATTTTACTCCCTCTTTTTCGTTAGATAATCAAGTAGTTTCTACCGCAAACGTTCAAGTAGAAGTTGAAGACAGTAATATCGTTGAATATAATAATTCAACAAAAATTTTGTCCGCAAAGAATTTTGGTGCTACCAACGTAGTATTGAGATATAACGACGGTGACACCGATTATTCAAAAACTATTATCGTTGAAACGGAACGTCCCGTTGCGGTTATAAAAAATACCGTTGATTATTTCTCAACTTACACTAATAAATTCTATGATATTTTAAGTGACAGTGATAAAACTTTAAATCAAATTTTATCTCTTGATGCCGACGAAGAAATTGTAGACTGTAAGCAAGGTACAACGGAATTAAAAGTTGAAAACGGTTATATTGACGGTTTCAAATGTTCAAGAGATTCCGCCGAAGAAATATCTATTACCGTAGGAACAAACAAACGTCTTTACAAATTAAACGTAAACGCATACTGTTTGGTTATTCACTCAAAAGAAGACTTAAAGAATTTTGAAATTAAGTTTGCACACGACGACCACGATACGAAGTGTATTCTTGAACGTGAAATAGTTAAACGTATTGACGGTTATTGTAAAGTTGTAAAAGATATTGATTGTAGCGGTTTAACTATAAATCACTCCGCTTTGGTAGGAAATGACGCTTTATGTCCTTTCCACGACAACAGTAACGAAATTTACAAATCTGTAATTTGTAATCATGAGAGAATGGATTCGTTAGGGTTTAGCGGTGTGTTTGACGGCGACGGTCACGTTTTAGATAATCTTACTATTCCTGCAAACGGGTACGGATTATTCGGTTATGGCGTTGGCGGTATAGAAATTAAGAACGTTGCGTTCACAAACATTTCTTGTAATTATTCAAGTGGTATGTTCTTCTTACACGTTCCGGTAACTTCTTCTTTTGCGGGAACGAAAATGGGCGAAGGCTTAATTGATAACGTATTGTTTGAATTGTCTCCAAGTGCAAATAGAATTCGTGGTATTATAGAATACGGCGGTTGGTCACGCAGTTTAAACGTTCATAACGTTATAATTGATGCGTCAAAAGTTGCAGACACTGCGACAACAGAAGGAACACTCGGCGGTTTACTTACCGCAAGTGGTACAGTAGGTAACTATAACGAGCAAGCGGTTAAAGAATACGAAAACGTTTACGTTATTTCTAAAAACTTACCGCTTAACGAAAGTGTTGTAGGTGGAGCAACCGTTAAAGTTTACGGTGCAAATACAACGGAAACTAATACTATTCCTTTCTTGCCGAGCACTCTTTCAAGCGGAACGACTTATAAAGTTAAATTAAACGGCGTTAAAACTTACTTAACGAAAGAAGACCTTATTCAAGATAAAGAAGATAACGATTATTCTAACTTTAACACAGATTTGTGGTACGTTGCTGGATATCCGTTATTCATTAACGCAAATAAGAATTACGTAATACCTTCGTTTGAAGGCAAAGTTCTTCAAGAAGGCGAGCCTATATCCGTTTACTCAAAGGAAAACAGTAAAGTCCTTACCTTAAAACTTTTAGGAACGGGCGAACAATTAACGAACGTTACTTATTCGTTTAGTTCGGAAATCAATACGTTGATTGAAATAGATAATAACGGTGCAATTATAGTTAAGAGTACCGCAAACGTAACTTCAAACGTAGAAGGCGAATTGTATTGCGATTACGTTCAAGGTGGAAACAGCGGTAGAGTAACCGTAAAAGTTGTTGTTGAACCGAGCAAAAAGACGATTTCTGACGAAATTATCATTTCTGCGAAAGACGGTGCAAATAACCTTGCCGACTATATAGACCTTGAAAATATCAATTTAACGGGTGCTACGGCAACTCAAACGATTAACGGCGAAACGGTAAACTTAACTGTTAAATCTAACGGAGATTTAGTTGGTGCTAAATCTGTTGTAAACAGTGATAGAACGGGAGTAGTTGCTTCAACGGTTATGCTTTCAACTACTCAAAGAGATTACGAGTTTACTAACGTTAAAGTTTACGCTAAAATTATTTACACTCCGACAGACCTTCAAGTGTTTGAAATTGACGAAAACGTTATGGAAAACCACAACGTAACTATTCCGCTTGACGGAATTGACATAGGTCAAGGCGGTGCAAACTATCCGGATAAAGAAAACAAGATAAACAACGCCGAAACTGCCGAAGACGCAGTTACTATAAACGGTTACTTCATTTTGGCTAACAATATCAACATGCAAAACGTTTACGTAATTCACGGTAGAGTAGAAGGCGGTAACGGTAACCTTTCCGAACTCCGTTACTACAACAATTTCTATTCTTACGGCGGATTCTACGGAGTATTTGACGGTCAAGGAAATGCAATTAGCAACTTCCACCCGGGATTCTTCGGCTTGTTCGGTGCGTTGTGTGCCGATAACGAAAACGGTCAAGCAACTGTTAAGAACGTAGCCTTCCTTGAAGCAGACTTCAATAGAGATTCCGGTGCAGGCGATATTACCGGCGGTGACGCTCCGCTTCTTGCATACACTACGAGAAGTAAGGATGATAAAGGTATCATAGTGGAAAACGTTCACGTTACAATTAGTGATAATCACCACATAAGCCCTGCAACACCGAGATATATCGGTTTGTTCAAGAACGTTTCTTCGTCAGGTAAAGAAAGACTTAAAAATATTTACGTTGAATTCCCTGGCTTTGCTCCTATTTCTTGGGGTACTCCGGGCGATGCTCAATATACTACTCACCGTAGTACTATTTGGAACAACGATAATTACGTTTTAAATACGGATATTTACAATAGAACGGATTCTAACGCAAGATTAGATAACGTGCTTACGATTTCTCAAGTAGTTCCGAGTTATCACCGTGGTAACAGTGGTTGGAGCAACGGATTTACGTTAGGTATCGGTACTGATAAACTTTATATGGGATACGCAGTAAACGATATCGGTAGAGAAAAGATTATGCCGATTTTGGTACAAAAAGAAGATTTGGAAAGCGGTTTATACGAATCTTACAGTTCATCGTTTGAAGAAAAATGCGGTTACGCACATAAAGTATTCACGGGCGAAGACCTTTCTAAAGGTATCGTAATTTACGATAACGTTTACAGATTTAAAGACGTAAACGATTATAAAGATAATTATTCTACGGTATCTACAAACGTAGATAAATTCGTAGCAACGGGACTTTGGGTAAAAGACGCTACTACTAAACGTTTACTTTGGAAGTCCACTCAAGCATAATTAAAAAAACTTACCGCAATTTTCCAAAAGACTATTGCGGTAAGTAAAAAAATGTGTTAAAATTATAGTTGGTTAAAACAAACTATATATGATAAAAAATATATAAAAAGGAGAATGTATGAGAAAATTTTTGGTAAAATTTCTTTCTCTCGTAGTAGCGGTATCCGCCGTTTTCGGTTTTATCGGTATGAAGGGAAACGTTGCTAATGCAACGGAAGATACGGGTTTTGATATTCAAAACGGTGCTTATCTCCGTATTAGTGACGATGAAATTACGGGAATTCGTTTCGGTGCGGTTCTTACAGAAGATTATTTCAACCAAGTAACCGAAAACGGTGAAAAGGCAGTAATTTTCGGTATAGCAATTGAAGTGCCCGGTGAAGAAGTAGATTTAAAGATTGAATACGTTTCTTCCGTAAACAAAGCAGGTTATATTAAACCCGAATTTGTTGACGGTAAGTATACTGTTTATGCGTCTTATTCTTACAACAAAACCGAACTTTTAGGTGCTTACAACAATGATGAAAACGCCGTAAAAGAATTCTTAAAAACAGCATACGCAATGCCTTTAACGGCTAAAACGTATTATAAAGTAGTGGGGGAAGAACCTAAATACAGTGATTCTTTCGTAACTCGTTCGGTTATTTCTACCGTAGCACGCTCCATGTACTTTAATTATGATTTATCTTCTTATCTTGAAGTAATTCCGGTAAAAACTAACGTTTTCGTTGAAGAAGACGGTTCTTTGTTAACCGCTAAAAACGAATCGGTTGATTTTACCGACGCAACCGTTACGGTTGACGATGCTCAAGTATCTTTAAACGAAGGTAAACTTAACGTTTCCGATTACACTTTGGGTCAAACGTTGGTAATCAATACTTTAATTGACGACGAATTAACGGTTTATAACGCAAAATTCGTTACAAAGGCAATTTACGATGCCGAAGATTTTGCATCTATTGACGCTTGCAAAAAGCCCGAAGGTGCAACAGGTTCTTCTAAATACGAAAACGACGGTTATTATGTGTTAGCAAACGATATCGATATGTCGGAAGTTAATAAAGTTGTTTTATTGTATTCGGGTGCTTTCTCTTACGGTGGTGAAGGTGGTTTCACAGGAACACTTGACGGTAACGGTTATGCAGTAACTAACTGGGATATTTCAACAGACAAGGTAACCGATACTTCAAACGGTAGGGCATCTGATTATCAATACGGATTTTTCCGTGTAATGAAAGGAACTATGAAAAATATTTCCTTCCTTAACCTTGGTCTTAATAACGGTAGTTTAAGAGACTTTATTTCTGCTGAATCTTACGGTGCAGTTTATGAAAACGTTTACGTTAAACCTGCAAACTTTACTGCATTTTCTGTAACACTAAGCGGTGGCGAACTTTCTTACTCAACTCTTTCCGGTACTTGTTCTTCAAAGAGTTGGGGTAAAGGTGCAACGTACAAAAACTTTGTAGTTGACTTTACTGATACTGTTTTCGGTACTTACATTTATCAAACAACAGATGCTCCGGACGATGAACGTTATATTGACTTTATTAGAGGAGAATTCCTTCCTAAATGTACGATCGACGGTTATTACGTAATCGGTTTAGAAGACGGTGAAGTTGTTGCTCATAACGATTCTTTAAATTCCGACGTTACCGTTGCTTTCCCCGAATTTGCAGAAGGTCAAGTAGGCGGAATTTACCAAACCTATGCAGATTTTGTAAGTGCAGTTGATATTTCAAAATTTGACGTTTCCTTCTGGAACGTTCAAGATGACAGCATTTTACCTTATGCCGTTAATCCTTCAAAAGCCCCCGTATTTTTAAACGGTGAAAACGAACTTATCGTAAACGGTGGCGACGTTGTTACTCTTAAAACGAACCAAGCCTACGTTGAATACTCAATTAAAGAACCCGTACAAGGCGTTTCTTTAAGTGGTAATCAATTAACTTTTGATGCGGAAGTTGAACCGCTTGCAACCGTAACGGTTGTTGCTAAAAACGTATATAGCGAATTAGAAACAGAAATTACTTTCCAAGTTGCTTACTTTGTAAAATTACAAGAACAAGTTTGGAGTTTGGAAGTTGATAAAGACGGTAATATAAACGCAACCGAATTTAACGTTGATTTAAGTGATTACAGTGAATATTACGACAATACTGCTACCGCTCAATTAAACGGCGAAGAATTTGAAGTTTCCTTCACTGCAAACGGAATTTCCGTTGATGCAACCGATTTTGATATTACCGATTACGGTACGAAAAACCTTGTGATTTTCGGATTAAACGGAACTAAAATT
>JAZRVG010000026.1:0-5881 GCA_045599025.1 Christensenellaceae bacterium
TAAAGCCTATAATCATAATACCAACTACGACGATAAAGACAAACCAAAAAAGAAGTTTCGGCTTTACTGCTTTTGAAAGCATAATCATAGACGGCAAGGAAAGTGCGGTAACACTCATCATAAAAGAAAGAATCGTACCAATGCCAACGCCTTTTGCAAACAACGCTTCCGCAACGGGAATCGTACCGAAAATATCCGCATACATAGGCGTACCGAGAATAGTCGCAAGGGGTACGGCGTACCATTTATCACTCCCTAAAACCGCTTGTATCCATTCGTTAGGAATAAAGTTATGAATAGTCGCCCCGATACCAACGCCGACAAGAATATAAATCCATACTTTTTTTAACGTTGACAACGTTTGGTCTTTTGCGTAAATCAATCTGTCCTTTTGCGTAAGTTCTACGCCGTCCACTTCGGCAATACTGCCTTCCAAAATATAATCTTGTACGTGTTTTCCTACGCCCGTTTTTTCAATAATCGTTCCACCGATAACAGCAAGAATTAAACCTACTATAACGTAAGCAATAGCAAGCGAAAACCCGAACACGCTTGCAAGAAGAATAAACGCACCTAAATCAACAAGTGGACTTGAAATTAAAAAACTGAACGTAACACCGCTTGAAATTCCTGCACGGGTAAAACCCATAAAGATAGGAATAGACGAGCAAGAGCAAAAGGGCGTAACCGTACCAAGCAAAGCACCAACCGCATTTGCGCCTATTCCCTTAAATCGTAAGAGTATTTTTTTCGTTCTTTCGGGCGGGAAATAACTTTGAATATACGAAATAAGAAAGATAAGCAAACATAACAATACGACTATTTTTATCGTATCATATACAAAAAATTGTATTGCTTGCCCGATATGCCCCGTCGTAAAGGCTTTGCCAAATATAGCGGTAAATGCCATACCGATTAAAGAATTAAGCCATTTCATACCAAGTATTTGGTCGGTTATAAAATAACCTACGGCTTTTATACCGTTTATTCCGTCTACAAATAAGGCAATTCCTATTACAAGTATCATAACGGCAATTATACCTAAAAGCCACAATAACCATTTTCGTGGTTTAGTTTCCATAATATCGCTCCTTATATTTATTTTTTTAATATAGATATTTATCAATATGATAAACAAAAAATTATGCGAACTTAATCGCACGTATTTTTTTTGCAAGTATTTTCATTTGTTTTTCCCGTTCTACATTTCGTATCACCAAGAAAATCTATTATTTCATTAAGTTTACAGCACGCAAGCGAATAATAAGTCCATTTCCAATCTTTTTTCGCTTTTACTAAACCACAATCACACAATACTTTCATGTGGTGAGAAAGTGTGGGTTGTGTAATATTAAGTTGTTCCAAAATCTTACAAGCGCAAAGTGTACCGCCACGTAACATTTCAAATATTTGTATACGGGTATCATCCGCTAACGCTTTTAAGATTTTAGTGCATTCATCTCTTTCCATTATACACACCTCACATAGATTATTATCAATACTATTATAATCGTCACATTGATGTTTGTCAATAGGAAATGAGTTATTTTTTGAAAAAATTTTTACAAAGAAAAAGAACTCGGATTAAATATCCGAGTTCTAATTTTATTTATCGGCTAAAAGTGTAATTTATAATAATTTTAACCTATTAAAAATCCTTATGAAATTCGCACGTTTTGCAACGGGGCGTAACTTTTTTATTTTACTTTTAATTTTCTTTCGTTTTGTCTTTCTTTTGCAAAGTTTCCGAAAAGAACGTTACACGGAAGATAAAATTTTCCTTCTTCTTCAAAACTAACGCTCTCTATTTTTTCCGTTTCAACTTGCTTTTTTACGGGTACTTTCTCAAAACATAAATCGTAAAGTCTGTCAAATAATTTCATTTCTATCTCCTTTGATAAAACGCTTTCGTTCTATCTTCTTTTGATTACAACGAAATTATAGACCATATAATATGACAACATACTGTCACATTTTAAAAGTTTTTTTAGAATTTTTTTATATTTTGCGAAAATTTAGGGAAATTTAGATTATTTTTCCTTATAGTAAAGCCTACAATGGCAATAGCCTTCAAAATTAGGGTCGGCAATTTGCTCACGGAATTCTTTACACATACAAACGTTATCTTCAATTTTTTGAATACGGCACGGACAGTAGCCGTCCTTTCTCTTTAAACCTTCTCTTATTGCTTTAACGACTTTTTCGTCTTGATTAAAAATTATCTTCATATAATTATTATATAACTTTTTATTAAAATTATCAATACTTTAAAAGTATCGCCGTATTGACTTTACGGTAAAAATAATTTATAATATTTAAAAATATATTTGGAGAATTTTATTTTGAAATTTATTCACACCGCCGATATACATTTAGGCTCTAAAATAGAAAATTTACCAAACGATATTCGCTTAAAAAAGAAAAGCGAAGTGCGTGCTTCGTTTACGAAAGCAGTTGAGTACGCTAAATACGACGGGGTTTCCGCTATTTTGATTTCCGGCGACCTTTTTGACAGCGATACCCCTTCTTTTAAAGATAAAGATTTCTTTATAAACGTCGTTTTAAATAATCCGGACATTGACTTTTTATATCTTAAAGGCAATCACGACGTTTCGGGAGATTTCGGCATAACCTTACCCGAAAATTTAAAAACTTTCTCTACCGAGTGGACCTATTACGAATACGGAAACGTTACCGTTGCGGGTATTGAAATTTGCAAGGAAAATTCGTCTTCTTTGTACTCAACTTTATCACTTGACAAAAACCGCAAAAATATCGTTATGCTACACGGCGAAGTTACCGACAGTTCGGGTATTTGCAAGGTAAACCTTTTAAAACTCAAAGACAAAAATATTGACTATCTCGCTCTCGGTCATTACCACGACTATACCGTTAAAAAACTTGACGACCGTGGCGTATACGCTTACAGTGGTTGTCTTGAAGGTAGGGGTTTTGACGAATTCGGTAAAAAGGGGTTCGTTGTTCTTAACGAAACGGAAGATTCGTTTAATCAAATTTTTGTGGAAAACGAACAACGCTTATTCACTAAATACTCTTTGGACGTATCAAACCAAAAGGACGCATATTCTACCGCCATTTTCGTTAAAGACAAAATTAAAAACTCTTCAAAAGACATAGTGAGAGTGGAAATTTACGGCGAAGTTGATTTTGATAACGAAGGTTTGGAAAAGGAAATAGAAACCGTTTTAGCAAGTTCTTTTTACTACTTAACGGTAAAGAACAAAACCGTTAGAAAATTTGACGTTAGTTCTATACAAACGGACGCATCGCTTAAAGGGGAGTTTATGCGACTTGTTTTAGCCGACGAAAATCTAACTAACGAACAAAAGAACAAAATAATAAGCGTTGGCTTAAAAGCCTTATCAAATCAAAAAATAGACGAGTGAAATTATGAAACTTATATCTTGTTATATAGAAAATTTTGGAAAAATAACCGAAAAAACTTACGATTTTAACGATAAAATAACCGCCTTTTGCGAAGATAACGGCTACGGAAAAACCACTCTTGCAAACTTTATTAAGGCTATGTTTTACGGGCTTACTTCTTACACGAAGTCAACGGTAAAATTCGTAAACCGTGAACGCTACTTTCCTTTCGGCGGTGGCAAGTTCGGTGGAAATATCACCTTTGAAAAAAACGGAGATATTTACAAAATAGAAAGGTTTTTCGGGGAAAAATCTTCAACGACCGACACTTTTAAAATTTATAAAAACGATATCTTATTTGATTTAGACCAAAGTTTAGTAGGAAAAACTTTCTTCGGCGTGGACGAAAACGCATTTTCAAGCACTGCCTTTTTCGGCGTGGAAGATACCGAAAACATTTCCGCAGAATCTATCAACGCAAAACTCAACAATGCAAGTATTGACGATATTGATATTTCTAAAACTCTTGCTATTTTAGACCAAGAAAGTAAAAAATACAAAAAGCGTACCGGTGGCGAAATTCAAGACACGAAAAATAGAATAAACGAACTCAAAGCCGAAGTCGTAAACCTTAAAACAAAGGAAAATATTCTTGCCGAAAAGTATCAAGAATTAAACTCTTTAAAACGCAAGTTAAGAGAATACGACGACGGTTTATCTAAACAAATTGAAGTTCAAAACGAACTCAACAACTGGAATCATTACGAAAACGCCTTATCTAAAATAGAAAAGCAAAAAGAAGTTTTAAAAGAAGTTACTTCAAAATACAACGGCGAAATTCCTAAAAAGGAAGATATAGACGAAGTTGTTAATTTGGAAATGGAACTCCGTGTTCTTGATTCGGAAAAGCGTAGCGTTACTCCAACTTTGGAAGACAAAATTGCTCACAGTGAACTTTCTTCCAACTTCAAAAACGGCGTGCCTTCGGTTGACACCATGCAAAAGGTTTACGAAGACTCTTTAAAAGTCAACGAATACAAGAAGAACGAAAATATTATAAACAGAAAGTTCGGTATATTTTTAATAACTATATCGGCAATAACTATGCTTTCGGCAATTCCTATTTATTTAATAGGCCACCAACTTTTAGGTTTGGTTTTATTCTTAATAGGAACGGTAGGACTTATTCCTTCACTTTATCTTAACGCAAGAAACACCGTAAAACTTGATAAAATCAAACGACAAAACGAAGAAATTGAAAGAATAAAGAACAATCTTTGCAACTTTTTCACTTCTTACGGAATAGCGTCGGGAGATTTCACCGTTGACCACGCAAACTTAACGAGAAAAATTGAAGTTTACCGCAAACTTGACGAAATTATTATAAAAAGCGAAATTAAACTTAAAGAAATTGACAGTAAAAGGCAAGAAATTTGTGTTAAACTTGATAAAATTTATCAAAAATTCGGTTTATCAAAAGAACTTTCGCCCGACGGTGTTAGAACGGTTTTATCTAATCACAAACTTAAAGTAGAGTCGGAAAAAAACAGGCTTGAAAGTTATATTCAAGACGCCGAAGAAATTAAAACCACCAACAATTTAACCGAAAAACCTTTGGGGGCCAAATCAGATTTTGACGCATACAGTCAAGAAGTAGTTGCATTAAGAAACCAGGTTTCCGCCCTTCAAAAAGAAATAGAGCAAATAGAATCGGAAGTGGAACTTTTACCGGAAAAAACCAATCAAATTCAAGAACTTAACGATAAACTTATTATCTTTAACGACAAACTGGAAACGGTAAATTTAGCAACGGAATATATTTTAAAAGCGGACAAAAACCTTAACGATAAATTCGTTGCTCCTATAAAAAACAAGTTTGAAAATTATCTTAAAATAGCGGGCGTTTCTTTCGGGAACACGTTTTCTATGGACAGAAAGTACAACGTAAGTTACGAAAACCACGGGGAACTTCACTCCATAAAACATTTAAGTTCGGGTGAATACACCTTATCGGCACTTGCTCTTCGCCTTGCGTTTATTGATATTATGTACACCGACGACAATCCTTTTATTATATTAGACGACCCGTTTGTAAATCTTGACGAAACGCATTTAACGAGCGTAATACAAATACTTAAAAAACTTTCGGAAGAAAAGCAAATAATTTATTTTACTTGCCACTCTTCAAGAAACGTATAATTAAATTTTAAACATACTTGAAAAACGCTTTTAATTAATTTTTTAAACAACTCAACAAATGATTATAGTCCAAACAAAAACTTTAATAATACAATATAATAATTCTCAACAGAAATGGGAAGATATTACAAAACAAGTTCAATGGTTTGAATATGAAAATAATGCCGTTCGTATAAAATATAAAAAAAATCCTAATTTTTATTGGAAAAGTTTTAGAGATATAGACATTTTAAATAATCCGCAATATGTCGATTTAACAAACAAAATTTTATATTACAATGGTATTCCTAAAAAA
>JAZRVG010000027.1:0-4044 GCA_045599025.1 Christensenellaceae bacterium
TAATTATATCACAAATAATCTATAAAACAATACAAAATAAAGTTTTTTTAAAGACAAAAATAGCATTATATTATTATAAATTATGGAAATCTTTTATTATAGAAATAACAACAAACAACCAACCGATATCGTTTTGAAAGATAAAATCAACTGTAACGATTTAACGATAGTTTTAGAAGGCGAAATGAAATACATTTTAAACGGAGAAAAAATTGACGCTACCATGGGCGATGTTTTATTCATGCCCAAAGGTACGTACCGTATTCGTTACGCTATTGAATCGGCACATTATATTAGTTTTAATTTCTACGGCGACGAAACTTACGATATTCCGCTCTACTCAAAAAAAGTGGTGTCGTCTTCTATTAGAATGCTTTGTAACGCTTTTGACGAAATGGCAAAAAACGATTCCGATATCACAAGCGAAAAATTAACTTTGCTTTTAAAATGTATTATTCAAGAGATAAGAGACCAAGTTAAAAACACCAACAAAAACAACGTTATTGCAACCATTAAAGAATACGTTCACGAAAACTTAAACGAAAAAATAAACCTTGAAGATATTGCTAAACACGTATTTTTGTCCGTTTCTCACACCGAAAAAATTTTTAAGGCGGAAACCGGTATTTCCATTATTGACTACGTTTTGGATATGAGAATTAAAAAAGCAAAAATATTAATTATTCAAGAAAACAAAAAGATAAAAGAAATAGCAACCGAGTGTGGTTTTCAAGATTGCAATTATTTCATAAGAACTTTCAAAAAAAGAGTCGGTATTACACCGAAACAATTTAAAAATACACCCTCTTCAAAACTCGTTTACAAGGACGTTTGGGAAAAAAATTAACGAAAAAGGCTTTTGGAATTTACTTCCAAAAGCCTTTAATTTTACTGTAAAAATTATCCCCTGTTTTCGTCTATATAGGTCGCTACCAAATCGGCAACGTGCAACATAACGGCAAGCGGATATTTAGAGTATGCATCGCTAATAGAACCGTCGCCACCCCTAACTCTACAATCAAAACCGCCCATGTGCCAGTTGATTGCTAATGCTTCTTCTCTCGTTAAACGGATAAAACCGTTTATTATATAAACGGACTTTTCGCCGTGACCGTAAGGTAACGATTCACTCTTAACGAAAACCTCCTTTTGAGTCCACGCTCCGTTTTCCTTTACGTTTCTAAATTCCGTTTTATAATAATCAATTTTACATAGGTCGTGAAGTAGCGAAACTATCGCAACGCTTTCGTGAGAAACGTACTTTTCCCACTCTTCCCCAAACTCGTTTTGAACGTCAAAAAGTAGCCTTTTATACACGTTCACGCTATGGTCGCAAAGTCCGCCTTGAAACGCCGAGTGGTATCTTGTACTAGCAGGTGCGGTGAAAAAATCACTTTGTAAAAGATATGCTCGTAAGTTTGCAAATCCTTCACGGGTTATATGCTTATCAAATATTTCTAAAAAATCTTCTTTTGAGTGTATCATAGTTATATTTTATATCCATTTTATTATTTTGTCAAACTGATTTTTCGTATTCAAGTTCTTTATTGTACCTTTCTTTCGCTTTTCGGTACTTGTCCGCAAGTTCAAAACTGTATTTTTGCCTTTGCTCGTAATTTAACGTTGAAAAATATTCTTTATCGGTTAATCTGCCTAAAATATCGCTTACTTCCCCGAAGGTTGATAAAATGTATTTTACTTTTTCGTAAAATTCTTCGTTCTTTTTATCTACGCCTTGTATGGTTACGGTAATTTTATCTTTATAGTATTCCTTTACCTTTGATGCGTTTAAACTTTCACTACTATTGCTTACTTCTTCGTTTACTTGCGATTTATATTCTTGCCAAAAACGACTTTTTAAGCGTTTTTTCGCCTCTTTTGCGTATTCTTTGACTGATTTTTCCATATTTCTCCAAAAAAATCACCCGCAAAACAAAATTTTTGCGGGTGTAAAAAACAATTTTTAATTAGCCTTTAATATTTCTCTTTCTTGCGGCTTCTGCCTTCTTCTTTCTTCTTACTGAAGGTCTTTCGTAGAATTCTTTACGGCGTAAATCACCGATGATACCGTCACGAGAACATTTACGTTTAAATCTTCTTAATGCACTGTCTAAAGATTCATTTTCACCAACTCTAACTGTTGACATACTCAACCCTCCTTTACCCTACGGTTCAAGAATTATTACCCGTAAATTATAACATTTGATTTAAGCAATGTCAACGATTTACAAAGCATTTTAAAAATATTTTATCTAATTAAGCGGGTTGCCAGTTCATTTTTTGTCCGCTTAATATGTGAATATGCAAATGCGGTACGCTTTGACCTGCGTCGTCACCTTGATTTATCACAAGTCTATATCCGTTTTCAAGTTCTAAAAGTTCCTTTAACTCGGGTATCTTTTTTAAAGTGTTTTTAAGCATTTCCGCTTGCTTTTCGTCCATTTCCGCAAGATACTTAAAATGTGATTTTACTATCGCTAAAAAATGGTTTTTCGCTTTCGGGTCAATATCTCTTATAACTATAAAATTTTCGTCTTCGTACAATTTGTTTACGGGTATTTCTCCGTTTACGAATTTACAAAATAAACAATCGCTCATAATCTCTCCTTTATATTAAACGTTCGGCTAAAACACCGTCTTTATATTCTTTTAAAATTTTAATTTTATATATTCCGTTTTCTACCTTTTCAGGTAAATAAACTCTTAAATAATTTTCGGTGTAACCGAGCGTAAATTCGCCGTCGTACTCTTCACTAACGAAAGTTGCTATTCTACCTAAATTTTTAGATATAAACGCATTTTTTAGGTCGTTCTTAACAACCATTAACTTATCTAATCTTTCTTTTTTAACACTTGCAGGCAAGTCCTTTAACGTGCTTGCAAAAGTACCCTCTCTCATAGAAAACGGAAAACAGTGAATATCGGAAAATTCAACGCTTTTTGCGAATTCTACCGTCTTTGAAAAATCTTCTTCCGTCTCGGTTGGATAGCCTACTATTATATCCGTTGTAACGGCGGAATTAGGAAAATACTCTCTTATAAGATTTACCGAATTTTTAAATTCTTCGGTAGTGTATTTTCTGTTCATTTCCTTTAAAACTTTATCACTACCCGATTGAAGCGATAAGTGAAAATGCGGTGCGAAATCTTTTAAACCTTTAAGTGATTTTAAAAATTCTTCGCTTATTACGTTCTCTTCCAAACTGCCTAAACGAACTCTAACGTTTATATCGCTTAACGCTTTTATTAAATCTACTACCGTTTGTCCTTCATAGTTATAAGCCGTTACGTTAATTCCCGTTAAAACGACTTCAAGCGGAAGAAGATATTCAATCTCTCTTTTTATTCCTATTATTGAACGGGAACGGTTTCTCCCACGCAAATAAGGTATTACGCAATAAGAACAAAAGTTATCGCAACCGTCTTGTATTTTTATATACGCTCTTGTTTTTGAAGTTTTTGGCGGTAAAGTTTCTTGCAAGTTAAGTTCTTCGTTTTCTATAAAAACACCCTTTTTATCTAACATTTTGAGAATATTTTCTTTTCTTTTTGCACCCGTTACAAGCGTTACGCCCTCTTTATCTAAAAATGATTTTGCATTTTTTTCGGCTGCACAACCGGTAACTATTACGGTGGCGTTTTCGTTAAATTTTCTTACCCTTGCTATCGCTTGGCGTGATTTTTTTTCCGCTTCGGCAGTTACTGCACATGTGTTTATTATGTATAAATCGGCATACTCCAAGCAATCACTAACTTCATAGCCTAAATTTTCAAGCCCCGTAATTAGCGACGCACTTTCGCAAGAATTTACTTTACAACCAAGTGTGAATACTACCGCTTTCATACTCTTTCTAACATAAGGGCAACCCACTCGCCCTTTCCTTTTGTATTTATTATCTTAAAACCTATTTTTTCGTAGGTGTTAACCACTTCTTCGGCTTTCTCTCTTAATATTCCGCTTAATATAAGTATACTCTTTCCGTAGGTGTGTTTTTTTATATCTTTACTTAAAATACACAAAATATCCGCAGTTATATTCGCAAC
>JAZRVG010000028.1:0-17192 GCA_045599025.1 Christensenellaceae bacterium
CAAATCCATCATAATTGGATCCATGTTTGACATGTGATTACATGCCACAATATAGTTTTTGCCTTTTAGTGATTTAAGATTTTTCTTATTTTTGACAATCAAAGGAAACAAAATTGTCAATGGTAACCAAGCTATAATATAACAAATTATAAAAATCATATTTCCCTTTTAAGCATTGCCAGCAATGTAGCCTGTTGACCATGCAATCTGCAAATTAAATCCTCCAGTAAGCGCATCAACGTCTAAAACTTCGCCTATAAAATACAAGCCTTTTATTATTTTACTTTCAAAAGTTTTTGGATTTACTTCCTTTACCGATACTCCACCGCTCGTTATAACCGCCTCGTCAAACGAACGCAAACTTTCAAGCGTAAATTCTAAATTTTTTAAAACTTCAACGAGTTTTGCTCGCTCTTGTTGAGTTATTATATTGTTTTTCTTGTCCGCTTTTATGCCCGAACGCTTGATAATTAGCGGTATTAGGGCTTTGGGAAGCAAACCGTCAAGTGAATTTTTAAACTCTTTATTTATATTGATTTGGAAATCTCTTAAAATTCTTAAATCAAGTTCCCTTTCGGTTAAAGC
The DNA here is from genome assembly GCA_045599025.1 of Christensenellaceae bacterium. Lineage (GTDB taxonomy): Bacteria > Bacillota > Clostridia > Christensenellales > Borkfalkiaceae > HGM11412. The sequence continues at coordinate 586 of JAZRVG010000028.1, forward strand.
AGGTTTTAAATCAATGGAAAGTTTGATATTTTTGAAATTTCTTCTCGTAGTTAAAGCCGAACACGTTAAAACAAGCGGTCCTGATATTCCAAAATGCGTAAACAACAATTCGCCTTGTTCGGTATAATATTTTTTTTGACCGTCAATAGCGGTTAATTTTACGTTTTTTAACGTTAATCCTTGCAAACTTTTATAATCTTCGCCTTTTAAATTAAAACCGCAAAGCGACGGTTTAAGTTCGGTTACCGTATGCCCTACCGATTTTGCGAATTTATAACCGTCTCCCGTAGAGCCCGTTGAAGAATAACTCATTCCACCCGTTGCAATTACTACCTTTTCGGCAAGATAGGTATTTTTGTCCGTTTTAACGCCTTTTACTTCGCCGTTTTCTACGATGACTTCAATTACCGTTTCGTTTAAAAGAACGTTTACACCTACTCTGTTTATTGCATTTTGCAAAGTTTTGATAACGTCACTTGATTTATCACTTTCGGGAAAAACTCTGTTTCCCCTTTCGGTTTTTACTTTTAAGCCTTGTTCTTCAAAGAAATTTATTGTTTTTTCGGGCGGAAAAGCATTTATGCTACTCATTAAAAATTTAGGATTTGATACTACGTTATTTAAAAAGGTTTCTACGCTACAATTATTTGTAATATTGCATCTACCTTTACCCGTAATGTATAATTTTTTACCTAATTTTTCGTTTTTTTCAATAAGCGTAACCGTTTCGCCGTTCAATGCTCTAAAATACGCATTGAGCATTCCCGACGCTCCACCGCCTATTACTACGGTATTCATATAATCAATTCGTCCTTATTTTTATTTTTGCTCAAAGTAGCCGAAAAGCCCGAAAGTTTTTTCGGGCAAAAACCGTTATTTTACGGCGTTTTTATTTATTATTTTAGCAAGAAAATTATTTTTCTTACCGTATTTTACGTTATCGTTTAATATAAAAATTTTCATTATTATACCGGATAAACGTTTGATTTTACCATATCGGCATCAATCTTTTTATCTCTTGCAAGTCTGTATTTGAAGAAATTGATAGCAACTTGGTTGAAAAGTGCGTATGAAAGAACGTCTTCTTCTTGAGTATAGTATTCTTTCATTTCTTCTTTGAATTTTTCGTATTCCGGCGGAATATCGTCTGCCGGTCTGTAATTTATTCTCTTTTCGTCGCCTAAAATTTTCTTAACGATATCGGCGTCCGGTTCACCTATAAGTTGACCGTATTCGCCTTTGATTAAAGCCTTAAATTCTTTGGTAACCATTTTATATCTTTCGCCTTGCAATACGTTAAGAACGGCTTGCGTTCCTACGATTTGTGAAGACGGAGTTACAAGCGGTGGATAACCGCAGTCTTTTCTTACGTTTGGAACTTCGGCTAAACATTCGTCAAGCAAATCAAGTTTTCCTGCTTGTTTAAGTTGAGACATAAGGTTTGAAAGCATTCCGCCCGGAACTTGGTTTACAAGCGTGTTGATATTTACTTGTCTTACCTTCGGATTTAAAATTCCGTCGTCTTCTAATCTTTTTGCAACCTTTTTGAAGTGTTCGTTGATAGGTACTAATTTTCTGTAATCAATGCCCGTATCGTATTCCGTCCCTTCAAGAGTAGCAACCAAAGATTCGGTTGTCGGTTGAGAAGTACCGTTTGACATAGCGGATAAAGCACAGTCAACGATATCGCAACCTGCCTCTATTGCTTTTAAATATACCATATCGCCCGTACCGCTCGTGTTGTGAGTATGAAGGTGAATTTTGGTTTCCGGTTTTAATACTTCTCTCATACCTTTTACGATTTCGTAAGCGGAGTAAGGAAGTAAAATGTTGGACATATCTTTTAAACAAATATTATCCGCACCCATTTCTTCCAAAACTTTTGCCTTTTTAACGAAATATTCGTTTGTGTGAAGTGGACTTGTAGTATAACAAATAGTTGCTTCGCAAATTGCACCGTATTCGTCTTTATATTTGTTTATTGCCTTGATGGCACATTCCATATTTCTTTCGTCGTTTAATGCGTCAAATACCCTTATTACTCTAACACCGTTACGAATAGACGCTTCAACGAACTTTTCAACAACGTCGTCACTGTAATGCTTATAACCTAAAAGGTTTTGACCACGAAGTAACATTTGAATAGGAGTTTTTGTAATATGTTTTCTTAAAATACGTAAACGCTCCCACGGGTCTTCGTTTAAGAAACGAAGACAACTGTCAAACGTTGCACCGCCCCACGCTTCTATTGAATAATAACCCATATTGTCAAGTTGTTCAAGCATAGGTATCATTTCTTCAATTTTCATTCTCGTTGCGGCTTGCGATTGGTGTGCGTCACGAAGTATAGTTTCAGTTATATAAACTTTATTAGCCATAATAATTCTCCTTTAAATTAAGCGTATAATGCAAGTAACACGCCGGCGGCTATCGCCGAACCTATAACACCTGCAACGTTTGGTCCCATTGCGTGCATTAAAAGGTGGTTATTCGGGTCGGTTTCACGACCTACGTCTTGCGAAATACGTGCAGCCATAGGTACCGCAGATACGCCTGCCGAACCGATAAGCGGGTTGATTTGACCGTGTGATAAAACGTTCATAAGTTTTGCAACTAACAAACCGCCGATTGTTCCTACGCAGAATGCGGTTAAACCTAATACAATTATTTCAAGAGTTTGAAGTGATAAGAATATTGAACCTATCGCTTTTGAACCTACCATTAAACCTAAAAATATAGTGATAGTGTTCATTAAACCGTTTTTAGCGGTATCAACAAGTCTTTCGGTTACGCCCGATTCCTTCATTAAGTTACCGAACATAAGCATACCTAAAAGTGGCATTGCGTCGGGTAATATTAACCCTACAACCAAAGTAACTAAAAGCGGGAATACGATTTTTTCAACTTTAGAAACACGTCTTAACTGTTTCATTTTGATTGCTCTTTCTTTTTTGGTGGTGAAAAGACGCATAATCGGTTTTTGAATCATAGGAATTAAAGCCATATAAGAGTATGCGGCTATCGCTATTGCGGGAAGTAATTCTTCGGCAAGTTTCTTTGTGACGTAAATTGCCGTAGGACCGTCCGCTCCACCGATAATTGCTATTGCACCTGCTTCTGCGGTTGTAAAACCGATGAGGTGAGCACCGAAGAAAGTTAAGAATATACCGAGTTGTGCCGCTGCACCCATAAGCATTGACTTTGGATTTGCAATAAGCGGACCGAAATCCGTCATAGCACCTATTCCTAAAAAGATTATCGGTGGGAATAAAACCCAGTCAACACCTTTATATATATAGTAGAATAAGCCTTGGTCACGAATTACTTGTTCGGTAGATAAAGTTAAAACGTTTGGTTCGTAAATTATATTGTTACTTGAAATAGATGCACCTGCTTGTAAACTTTCTCTTAAACCGTCCAACGACACTTCGCTTAAACCGAAGATATTGCAAAGTTCTTGTAAAGTTCCCCTTGCAACTTCAACGTTCGTGGTGCTATCGGTTACTATATAACCTTTCGTACCGAATAAAATGTGGTAAGCCCCCGGAACGTTTACTATAAACATACCGAACGCTATCGGTAAAAGTAAAAGGGGTTCAAATTTTTTAACGACTGCAAGATATACTAAAACGAACGATATAAGTACCATTACTATATTTTGCCAGTTAGCAGTTCCGCTAATTAGCGTATAGATACCCGTACTTTGCCACAAATTTGAAAGTGACGAACCGAGTTCGCTCCAAAATCCACCGTCGCATAAATTGTTTAATGCGAACATTTATCTTCTCCTTATTAGCCTATAACAGCCATTACGTCACCCGTATTTACGTTTGAACCTACGGCTGCTTTGAAAGAAATAGTTCCGTCACAAGGAGCGGTCATATCGTTATCCATTTTCATAGCCTCTAATACGAGAACTACGTCGCCTGCTTTAACTTTTGCACCTTCTGCAACTTTGTATGCTTTTATCATACCCGGCATTGGGGCTTCCATTTTAGTTCCGTTAGTAATCGGAGCAGATTTTGGTGCGGTTTGAACGGGTTTAACTTCCGTTACTACGGGAGCAACCGTTTGGTCTGCACCGATTTCTTCAACTCCTACTTCATATTGTTTTCCTTCTATAGTTACTACGAATTTACGCATAATATTTAATCTCCTTATAATCTTTTAATCTTTTTAACAACGAAATCGCATTTTTTGTTTTCGCTATTACTAAAATAGTACGCAGATATTGCGGCTATTATTGCAACTTTGACTTTTTCGTCTATACCGTCTTCATTAACGGTTGGAATTACTTCTTTAACGGGTTCGGCTTTTTCCTTTTTTTTCTTACTATTGAAAATATAACCCGAAATCGTAACGAAAAGTATTATTACGCATATTCCGAAAAATACGACTAATATCCCCATTACGAAAGTGAAAGACGCAGTTCCAAGCGTTGACATCAATAAATCGTTTAACACTTTGCCACCCCTTACTTAATTATAGTTTGAAGTGCGGAAATTACAAATTGACGAACGAATTGCGGTTCAATAACGTTATCAACGCAACCGATTTTTGCAGAATTGAAAGCGTCTTGCATATTTGCGTATTTTTCTTTAAGTTCGCCTATTCTGTCTTGACTAACCGTTCCAAATTCAACTGCCGTTCCAACTTCTCCGTCAAAAAGAGAGATTTTTGCGTTTGCAAAAGCGTAAGTGTATGCGTTGCCGAATTTTCTTGACGCAAATGCAGTATAACCTAAACCGATTGCTTTTCCGTAAACTACGGAAATTCTCGTATTTCTTTCAAGTGCGTAAAGCATATTCATTACTTCTTGCATTATTTGAGAATTTGCGGTTTCTACGTCTTGTTTTATACCTTTTACGTTTACAAAAGTTAAAAGAGGCAAATCGTTATCGGAAACGAAATTTAAGAAGTTGGTAATTTTTAAAACGTTGTTCAAGTCAAGTTCAACGCCTTCTTCACCACCGTCAAACGCTAAAACTGCGGTAGATACACCGCCTACTCTACCGATACCGGTAACAATTTCTTCAACGTAGCCTTTACCGAGTTCAACGAAAGAGTTTTTATCGTAAACTGCGTCAATAATACATTTAGGGCAAGCCTTTTCGTTTAATTTTGGCGAAGTTCTGTTCAAATCGTCTTCCGTGTCAACAACGTAACCCGAAACGTTTGGAAGAATATCTAAAATTTTAGCAATTCCTTCTTTAACTTCCGATAAATCTTTAACGGCAAAGTTTCTAACACCGTTTACCGCTTTGTTTCCGCAAAGTTCTTCTTTACTAACCGTTTTTTTAGTTGACGCAGAAATAACTGCGGGGCTTCCGTACGTAACGCCGGTATTACCAACTACGTAAGAGAAATCGGCGTTTGCAAAAAGCAATGCGGTTGAACCTAAAACGTCCCCTACCGATACTGCAAATTGCGGAGCAACTTCTTTAAGGTCGTTAGACATTTCAAGAATTGATGCAATTCCTTCCAAAACGGAAACGCCTTCGCCTACTTGTACCCCTTGACTGTCAAGCAAGTACAATACGGGAGTTTTAGTTCCGTAAGCCTTTTCTAAACACGCACAAATTTTATCGGCGTTGGCTTTGCTTAAACCACCGTTTAAAACCTTTGCGTTTTGCGCTACTATATATATAGGATTATCGTTTATCGTTGCATAGCCCGTAACTACACCGAGCCCTTGCTCATTTTCGTTATAAAATTCGTTTACGTTAAAGGAGTATGCATTGAGTTCAACGAAACTTTTATCGTCAATTATTTGTGAAATTTTATCACGAATTTCCGACGACGCTCTGTATAGTTCCGTTTTACGAGCATTAAGTAAATCAAAAATATTCATAAAAACCTCCATTTTAAATTTCCCGATTATTATACAATAATATATTTATTTTTGCAATGCTTTTTAATAAATTTTTAGACTATTTTTCGGCATATTCACCTTTTTTTTTAACTTTAACTAAAAACGCATACTTTTCGTGCACAAATTGCAATGTTTATATTTGAAAATATAGTCATTTTATTAAAAATGCAAAAAAACACCGCAATAATTTTGCGGTGTTTAACACTTTAAACTTTTAATTTTGTTTTGCTTTTAAGTCACATGCGTTCATAAACATCATAAACGCTACGATACCGTTATTATCTTTTTTGAAAACTGCGGTGTTATCTAATATTTTAGCACATACGTCGTTTACGTATTCTGTAATAATTTGATTTGCTTTTTTAACGTCCTTTACCCTTGGATATTTAGAAAGTAAATATTTAATCATTTCGTTATGTACCGATAAATCGGCGTTATCTTCTTCAAATGGCTTTTTATGAGCAAGAATTTCGGCTATTTCACCGAGTTGGCGTTTAAGCCTTGCAGGTAAAATATACAAGCCCATTGCCTCTATTAAGCCGATACCTTCCTTTTTGATATTATGGTATTCGGGATGAGCGTGGAAAATTCCGTCGGGATAAGTTTCGTTAGTTCTGTTATTTCTTAAAATTATTTCCAAACAATATCTTTTATCGTCTAAAAATCTTGCGATAGGCGTTACGGTGTTGTGCCTTACCCCGTCGGTTGACGCTATAACGTCAACGCTTTCGTCGGAATAAGTTTTCCACTTTTCAATAATCTCCCCTGCAAGTGATTGTACACTTTTACGGTTGAAGCCCGTAATTCTTATTACGGAGTTGTAAAATTTAACGATTTCAACTTCAACGTCGTCGTATTTTTCGGAATAGAACTTATACTTTGCCGTTGCGTGTTGAAGTGGCATTAAGTGTTTTCCGCCTTGATAATGCTCGTGATTTAATATTGAACCGCCAACTATCGGTAAATCACTGTTAGAGCCTACGAAATAGTTAGGTAAAAATTCAATGATATCAAATAAATTACTTACCGTTCTTTCGCTTATTGCCATTGGCGTATGCTTATGGTTAAAGAAAATACAGTGTTCGTCAAAATACAAATAAGGAGAATATTGCATACCCCACTTTTCGCCGTTTACGTTTAAAGTTACGGTTCTTATATTTGACCTTGCGGGTTTATTTAAAGTGCCGTAAAAACCTTCGTTTTCTTTACACAATGCACACATTGGATAATTGCCCGAAGAATTTAAAGTTAAAAGTTTTGCTATATCTTTATTATTCTTTTCGGGTTTTGAAAGATTTATTGTAATTTCAAGCGGAATATCAAGGTCGTTTGCATCCCACTTTATATTTTTATCAATAGCAGTTTTTCTTATATAATAGTTCTTTACGGAAAGAGCGTACAAGTAATCGCATGCAGTTTGAGAATTGAATTTTTCTTTTAAAGATAAAAACGTTTCGTTTACTTGCGACGGCTTTGGAGAAAGCAAGCCGAATATATAGTTTGCAAATAATTCCGCATCAATTTCGTTATCGCTTATAGCGTTTTCCATAGCGTAATCGGAAAGTTCTTTAATAAGTTCGTCGGGAACGGAATAAGATTTAACTTCACTTACGTCAATTTCTTCTTCGCTTGGAGAAGGTAATTTAAGTTCGTGACAAAGCAAATTCTTTTCGTAACATACGTCTAATTCGTCTAAATACAAGAATTCTTTGGCGTAGGCAATAAGTTTTTCAAGTAATATTTTACCGTTAATCATAATAACTCCTTTTATATCAAAATAATTTTAGCACAACAAAAAAAATAAAGCAAGTGTAAAACAAACTTTACACCTGCTATTTTTATTTTTTACGCTATTTTTTTACTCTTTGTTTTAAACTTTTTCTTGAAAAATTTTTCTATCTTATCCCCTTTTTTATAAAGTAATACCGTTATTGATACCGTAAGTGCAAGAATTATTCCCCAAATCATTATTCCCCACCACGTATTAAAAGGAATTATACTGCCGTTTATTGAATACGAAGTGACTATAACGGAAATTATTCTGCATACCGCTATCATTATTATAAAGTATTTAGTACTCATCGTTGACAGTCCTGCTATAAAGCACAAAACGTCGTCGGGAAAAAACGGGAATAAAAACATAAAAGTTAAAACTACTTTATCTTTATTTTTTACTTTTTTTAGCCATTTATCAAGCGTTTCCTTACCGACTAACCATCTAACCACTTTATAACCTAAAATTCTTCCTATAAAGAACGCTATTAGAGAGCCTATCGTTATTCCTATAAAACTGTAAATTGCCGTTTTTAAAGGCCCGAAAAGTGCAACGCCCGTTCCTACCGCTATAAAACCGGGAATTGGCAAAACGACAACTTGCAAAATATTCATAATTATATAAATTACTACCGCCATATAGCCGAAGGAAGATACGTAAGCACGAAGTTCTTCTATTGAATTTATCTTTTCTGATAGACCTGTGATTTTTAATAAATAAACCGTTAAAGTAGCAAGTGCTACCAAACTTAATACTATTAGTGTTAGTTTAAACACAAAAACGTTATCGCTTGTGAAAAAAGATATTGCAAGCACCGTTAAAATGCAAACGGAAACCGTAATTACCGTTAATACCGTTGATTTATTTACATAAAAAAAACCGCTATTAAACGTGTTTACGTATAAAGCGGAAAATACCACGGCTAAAATGCCGAGCATTGTAAGTACGACGGAATTTAAAATTACTTTAATTTCAAAAGAATTCTTCATACTTATTAGTATATGTTTATTATTTAATTTTAATCAATTTTTAAGTTTGAAAATTTTTCGGATTGCTCCCTTGCAAGTTTATCGCAACGGTTATTTTTATCGTCGTTTGCGTGCCCTTTTACTTTATAAAACGTTACTTCGTGTTTATCTTTTAACTCTAAAAGTTTTTGCCATAAATCAACGTTTTTAACTTCCTTTTTATCGGCGGTTTTCCAACCTTGTTTTAGCCAATTATATATCCAACCTTCGTTAAAAGCCGAAACGACGTATTGTGAATCGGAATAAACGGAAACCGAACATTTTTGTTTTAACGCCTCTAACCCTTTTACTATTGCCGTTAGTTCCATACGGTTATTCGTGGTTAACTCTTCTCCGCCCGAAAGTTCTTTTTCTATTCCGTTATAATTAAGTATGCAAGCCCAACCGCCACTTCCGGGGTTTCCCGAACAAGCACCGTCGGTATAAATTTCTACTTGTTTAAGCATTGTTACTCCTTTTTTATTATTTTAACATTAAAAAAAGTTATTTGCAACGTTTTACAAAAAAAAGAGTAGGTTCAACCTACTCTCTTTGGCAGGGGAGACGCGATTCGAACACGCAACCAGCGGTTTTGGAGACCGCTGCTCTACCGTTGAGCCACTCCCCTATAATCTATACGCTTAAAAACGCATAGATATTGTAGTATATTATTTTAATAAAGTCAACCGTTTAGCCTTAAAATTTTATTTTTTGTTATAATATTCGCTTAAATAAACGGTTCTTTCTTCTACCCTTGATTTATCTGCACCGTAAACGCACAAATGCCCCATGATAGAATCGTTTATAGACGTGCAACTGATTGACGGCTTTTCACCCAACATATAATTTACGAAATCTTCGGATAACTTTTCGTCTCCGCCGAAATGTCCGCCGTGTTCGCTTTGGTCTTTTGCGTTAAAATCAATAACTTCGTCTAAACCGATATCAATTTTACTTACGTCGCCTTGTGCAAACGTTCTTACATGGAGTTTTCCTTCGCCAACCCAACCTTCAATTTCGCCTTTTTCACACATTATATACAAACTTCTTCCTGCCCTTTGCGAACCGCAAAGCATTGAGTGAACTGCCGTTGAACCGTTTTCAAATTCTATACTTACGGTTTGGTGGTCAACTACGTTTGCGTTTGCTTTGTATGCACACTCTCCGTTAGGATTATCCGTCATTAAGGACTTAACTTTTTCTTCGTAAGTAAGTTGACTCGGCTCTTTGCCCGTACATTGCCACGGGTATACGTCTAAATAATTACTTTTTAAGTGCATAAGTTTTGCCGAATATTGACAAGTATCTACGTGCGGACAATCAACTATACAACGTGTTCCCGCACCTTTTGGAGCATTTTTTGGAAGTATAAAACTTCTTGAACCGAAAGACGATATTTTTTTAGGTTTAGTTGCGTTATTAAACCAACAAATAAGGTCAATATCGTGGCAACATTTTGCAAGTAACATTGTTGAACCGCATACTTGCTCGTTATTCCATTTACCCCTAACGTAAGATATACAGTTATGAACTACTCCTACCCTTTCGTTAGTTTCTATATGAACGATATTTCCAAGCCTTCCGCTATTTACTATCTCTTTTGCCGTACGGTAAAAATCGGAATAACGGAGAACGTGACAAATCATAACTTTATTATGATAAGTTTCAACTACTTTTTGAAGTTTTAGAAGTTCTTCCGCATTGTTTGTTATAGGCTTTTCCAAAAGCATATTGTAGCCTTGCTCTAAAAACGGTATAGAAGTTTCTATATGAATATTATCCATTGTTCCGTTAATTATGCAATCTGCTATTTTACCCTGTTTTAACACTTCGTTTATATTTTTGTAACAAGCGTTATCGGGCACTTTAAACATATTTTGCGTAAATTTCAAAGCGTTTTCGTTAGGGTCAACCAAACCGACTATTTTTATTTTTTTCGGCTCTCTTAACGCATAACTTGCGTAAATTCTTGACCTATGTCCGCAACCGACTATAATTACCGTTAATTGTTCTTTCATATTATAACCTTTATTTTTACACCGTTTATTATTTTATACCGTTGCAAAATTTTGCAACGGTATAAGTTTTTTATTATGCTTTCCAAACGGGATAGCCGTTTTCTAAATTCCAGTATTTATTGTCAAAATTAGTGAAAGTATTACCGGAAGTTTTTAAATCTTCAAACGTTGCGTATGCGGGAATTCCCGTTACGGCACCGTTCGTGTTACCGTTTGCAGGAACGTAAGAAGTTTCGTGTTTAATTACGTAAACGTCGCTTACCGCAACTCCTCCACCTCTTCCTATTAGGTTATAACCCGCTGTAACTATTGCAGAGTCGTTTGTTTTATTTGCTTGTGTTTCTACATTAACAATTACATTTTTTAACGATAATGCATCCCAACCAGCGTTACCGAAAAGAATACTTTGATTACAACTGTTTGCCGATGCAACTCCACCCCAGAAAGCATATTCGTAAATATCAATGAAAATATTTTCAAGATAGGTTTTTTTAGTTGCTCCACCTGTGAAACATTGAGTACCTATTATTCCGCTTGCAGTTTTATTACCACGAACGTTTGCTTTTAAGTGAATATTTTTGATAGTTCCACTTACTTCTCTACCGAATAAACCGTATTGGGTAGTAATATTGGTTTCAGGATCGGTATAGTAATTATATGTTGCTTCAATTTTGAATTGTAAGGTATGACCGTTTCCGTCAAATACACCGTTAAAGTTATTTGATACCGTTATAGACGAATCAACAAAATCGTTAGTAGTTGAAATATCGTTTAACATAAGATAGTAGCCGTAAATTGTTTTTGCCGTTCCTTCGCCTTTATAGAAAGTTTTAAAATCGGCAAATTCTTTAATGAATTTAGCGTATACGTTTACCGTCGTTTCGTACTTAACGTTATCACTGTCGTAAGAGTAAACTTTTCTTTCAATAATCTTGTTTTGCTCTTGCTCTTCGGTTGTTAACGCTAATGCGGAAAGATTTTTCCACTCTCCGTTTTCAAAGTATACGGTAGAACCGTCCTTACTTTCTACTTTAACAACGTTCACTTCCGATTGTTCTTCAAATTGAGCGGAAGTTCCGTCGGTTAACAATTTAACGTCTAATTTAACAGCTGTTACGTTTATTGTAAACGTTTTTTCAACCGTTAAACCTTGATAAGTTACCGTTGCTTTTACGGTTGCCGTTCCTTCAACTCCGTCTTTTGCGGAAATTTGATTTTGTTCAACTACGACTAAATCGTCACCCGTTAAAATATTTAAAGTTGCGGTAAGGTCGTTATTTAAGAATTTGGAAACAACCGCTACACTGCCGTCTTCCGTACCGAAAATAAGGTCTACGGTATCTTTGTTATTAGAAAGATTTACCGTAATATTGTTTGGGGTAGGAGGGCTTTTTTAAGTTTTCCAAATAGGAACTCCTGCGGAAACGTCCCATAATTTTTCGTCAAACGAAGAATAATCGTTGTTTGCCGAAATCATTTCGGAATAGTTTGCGTATTTATTTACGAATACTTGGTGTTTTGTCGTGTAGTCTTCGTAATTAACTAAAATAGTTTCTTCGTTTAAGCCGTAACATATTATTTTACGGTTTTCTTCAACGAAGGTAGGTCCGTTAGAGATAACGTAGTTATTTGCACCCGTTAATTTATGGTTTGCAAGTGCTCCGTAACCGAATTTACTGTACGGAACTTCGCTAATATCAACGATAAGTTTGTTGGCTTTTGCAAAACCGTAGGTGTTATACATAAGCGCCATATAGTAGTTTGAAGTTTTTTCGGAGAATTGAGCGTTTAAGTAAACGTTTTCAAATTCAACGGTACCATTCGCTATACTACTTATTAAACCTGCTTGACAACCGTCCATGGTAACGTTTACGAAAGCAACGTTTTTAATTACGCCTTGACAATCTTTACCGAATAAACCGTATTCGGCGTTACTTGCTCTAACGAAAGTAAAGGAAAGCATTTTTCCGTTACCGTTAAACGTACCTTTAAATATAGTCGGGTATTTTCCTTCCGCCATAGTAAGTTCGGCGGTTGGAGTTAAAATATCTTGTGCTAAAATGAATTTTCCGCTTACTTCCGTAGCGTTTTCGTCTGCGGAGAAAATTTGCGTGAAATCGTTGAGTTCGTCTATTACAAAATCGTAAGCGACTAATTTTACGTTATAACCTGCGTTTTGACCGTATAAGGTTACGGAAATTTCACCGCCTTCAACGACGGATGGAGTAATTCCTAATAATTTTCCGTCCGCATACGTTAAGGCGTTTTCGCCTTGAACACCGTTTTCAATGCCGTTTAATTCGGTTAAAACCGTATCTAACGAAGCCATTGTTTTAGTTTCTTCGTCAAAGAACTTTCCGTCCTTTTTAGAGAATAATTGAATAGTATTTTCATAGTCGGCAACCGGACGGGTTACTTCAACTTCTATTTCGTATTCAACTTCTCCGTCTAATCCCGTATAGCAAACTAAAAGTTTGGTTTTGCCTATTCCTACCGCATTGATACTCCAACCGTTTGTTTCGGTAGTTAAAGTTGCTATACTTGAAGAATTATCCGCCATTTTTAAAGTAAAATCGGAAACTTCCTGTTCGTCTTCTAAAACCGTTACTTCGTTTATTTGTTGAACCGTACTGTAAGTTTCCCCTCCAAACGAACTTAACGTATATAATAAAACGTTGTTGAGTTCGCCACCGTTTAAAGTTACCGTTTGGTCGGTTATAATACTAATATCGTAAGATACCGTAAATAAAGTTTGTTCTCTCCAAGTTCCGCTTACAGAAACCGTTCCCGTTGCCGTTTTATCGTTACCTGCGGTAAACGTTCCGTCGTTAGTAATGCTACCTATAGCATTATTTGAAACGGAATAATTAAGAACTCCGTCGTTATACTCTTTTCCGTTAAAACTTACGTGAGCGGAAAAATCAACCGTTCCACCCCTGTAAACGCTTACGGTTTCGTCTAAATCGTTATCAAGTTCAATTTGCGGAATCATTCCACCTAAACTAACGGTTAATTCGCAAGAATCGTTCTTACTGCCGTAAGTTACCGTTATTACCGCATCGCCTACGAGTAAAGCCGTAACTTTACCGTTTGCGTCAACTGACGCCACTTGCGGATTTGACGACGTCCACGTTGCAGTTTCGCCTTCAATTTCGTTATAGGTTACGCCTAATAAAGCGGTCTCGCCTAAAATTACTTGCTTGGTCTTATCGGAAATTTCAACGCTTTCTACAAAAACGTCTTCTTTTTCTTCATTGTTAGGTTTGTCGTTTGAACAACCTACCGCACCGAAAAACAAAGCGAAAGCACAAAGACACGATAGCAAAATTATTGCTGTTTTTTTCATGTTTTTCTCCTTATATATATTTTTTTTCTTATTTTAATTCAAGATTTTTAATCCAAGTAGCAAGTGAAGTAGTTGCTCTTTCGGATATTCTTATATCTTTAAGTTTTGTTATTTCCGTTTTAAAGTATAAAGCCATATCGTTGTATTTTTCGGAAGTTAAGTTAGAATCGTGATAATTCAACGTATAGTAAGCAGGGAAAATCCACTCGGTATCAATATTTTCCTTAATAACGTTATAAAGTTCGGGGTTGAGTTCTTTATACTTTTCAACTTTTCCCCTTGCTTTTTCTATCTTTTCAAGCCACGTTACAAGCATTTGATACGGCCAGTAATTTGAGTTACCTACGTTTGCGTTTATTATGCCCGTATTATCAACTTTATTCATTTGGTCAAAAAGTACTATTGAATATAAGTTTTCGTCAACGAACAAACTGAACATATCGTCCGCACCTTCTTTATACATACCTTTAAACCATTTGTCTATTAAAACGTTTTGGTCAAGAGTCGTATTCCACGAAAGTTTGCCGTCTAAATAAGAGTTAAGCATTTGGAAGGCGGTATTGTTTTCACTGTTCCACGTTCCTTGGTTATATATGAGTTTTACGTTGCCGTAAGCAAATAATTGATATGCGTCCGAATTATAAAAGTTCGTACTGTTAGTTCTCATTATATAACCGCCGAAGTTGGTATTATACGTCCAAAGATATACCGTTGGAGATATATCAAACCATTTTTGACAAGTTTCCAAACCCTCTTTTGAACGTTCGTCGTAAATATTAAATTGATAGTTCAAACCGCTTGAAACTGCGTAGAACACGCCTACGTCGTCTCTCATTTTAAGTTTTTCGTCGTTTACAACGTATTTTTTAAGAGTTTCGTCGTAGTGAACCGGCGGGTCTATAAACGTATTATACGCAAAAAACAAAAGTTTAAAATTATCTCTTTTATAGTTTGCGTTTTCGGGTTTATTCATCCACTCTTGAATTTTTTCCATAACGTTGTTGCAAAGAATTATAACAGACGCAGATTCCGTTCCGTATAAATTCGTGTTTGCGTTGCACGCCGGACATTTACAAGTGTCGCTATTGTCCATCATTGTAAAGGTTACGGAATTTATTATAGGATATTTTTCGGGCGGATAATCAACTAAACTTTCTTCAATAATTTTTGCAATTTGCTCTATTAAAGCGTTATAGTCTTCTTCATTGCCGTGAGCGGTATAACAAATTTGTTCGCCTTGCGTTGAGAACCAGTTTAAACGGGAAGTGCTTGCTTCTCTCGGTATTACATACAAACTGTTGTGAATTGCTCCCCTTTTCCACCCTTCAACCGTAGTATCGCCTACGTTTAATATATAGGAACTGAAATCGTAAGGTAATCTGAAACGGTAAGCCAAATTGTTTGGATTGGTTTGAATCATTTTCCACGCATTTGAACGCATTTCAATATCGGGAATATCCGTTACGTTGAAATTTTTAAGTTTTAAATTGTTTACCTTGGTTATATCGTAAGAATCGTAAGAATATTGATCGTAATCAAAACAAATTTGTAAAAAATCGTAAACGGCAAATACGCAACCTAAACTGTCGCCCCCGTTAAGATAAACGGTGTTATCTTTGGTAACAATTCTAACAGATTGATTTTTACCTTCCGCTTTGCCTAAATCTACACCCGAAGATTTGAACATTTTAGTGTTGCCGATAGATATATATTTTGCCGTTTCACTATGAGTTAAACCGTTAGCGTCTTCCGTTACCGTTTTTAATTGAACTCCCGTTGCTTGTTTAAAGAAATATTTGAGTTCGGATTCGGCTAAATATATATTTGCGTCTCCGTCGTTTGGAAGTAAAATTTGATAATCACTTGCATTTGCTTTCACCATATAATTATCGGTATCGGTAGCGTTTAATTCGTGAACTCCGTCCGTATAAGTATATTTTTTAACTGTATTGTTATCAAATTCGTCCTTTTCTTTTTTGTTTTTACAACCCGTAATAAAGGTTGAAACGGATAACGATAAGGTTAAGGCAAGAATTACACTTGATAATTTTTTAGTTTTATTATTCATTTTTCTTCCCCCCTTTACTCTACTACTACCTTATAGTACGACGTTGCGTAATTTCCGTAACTGTCAAACGCCCAAACGTAAACCATAAATTGTCCTTTTTCGTGGAAGGCGTATTTTGAAACTTTATAACCGTTAGTAACGATATTATAGTGACTGTCAACTACCATTACGTAAGATTTAATAAGTCCGTTTTCCGTTTCGTTATCGGAAATTGTAAATTCTTTTATTGTATGAACTTGATTTTGTTTTAATTTTACAACCGTTTTCTCGTTAGAACCGTCTTTAAAACTGATTGTTGGCGGAACGGTATCTTCTACGTTTATAACGTAATTGCTCGTTTCGGTAAATTCCGTTTTACCCGTTCTTGAAGAGCCTTCCGAAGTGTAAGAATAAATTACGGTATATTGTCCGCCGTTTTTAAGATTTACTTCGTATTCTCTCGTTGCGGGAACGTTTTTAAGAAGTATTCCGTCTAACGAAGTCAACGGATTATCGTTAGCGTCTTCAACGGTTACGAAAACG
>JAZRVG010000029.1:0-7423 GCA_045599025.1 Christensenellaceae bacterium
TAGTACGGTAAAGGAGAAAAAAATGAAAAAATCTAAAAACTTGGCAAAAATCGTTGTTGCAGTTGCAATGACCGTTGTTTCTGCCGCAATGCTTTCTACAGCATCTTTCGCATGGTTCTCAATGAACACCGAAGTTAAAGCTACTGAAATGAATCTTACTGCTGTTACCCCGTTAAACCTTTTAATTAGTGATGCGACTAGCGATAGTTTTGCTAACTTCGCTAAAGCAAATGAAAATTACAGTGGTAAAAAATTATACCCTGCATCTTCTGCTGACGGTAAACTTTTCAATGCTATTGAAAATACCGGAAACTTTATCGGTACAAACGGTATCGGTGGTGTCGCTGAAGACGATACAACTTTCCAAAAATCTTCTGCTCAAACAGAAACTACTGTAATAAAAATTTCTTCTTCTGCTGACGGTTATTGGGCTACTTATGACTATAAGTTAAAACTTAGCCAAAAACAAGATACTGCTGCAAACGTATATCTTAGCACTTTAGAAATTTACCTTCCTTTCACTGCAACTGGTGATGAAACCGTTACTGAAAACAAATACTTTACTATAAATGATAAGGATGGAACTTTTGTTGCTGTTGCAAAAGATTCTTCTTTAACAAAAGATAATAAATATTATACTAAAAATACTGGTATAGCAAATGCAGTTCGTGTTGCTTTATTTGTTCAAAATGCTGAAACTGCAACTGCTATTTACGCTGTTGGTGCAGATTCTGCAAACGCTATTGCTTACGATGTAGCAACTGCTGGTACTAAATATTCTGAATTTAAGAATGAAACAAATGCTATAAAGACTATTTCTGCTATCGCTCCTACAGATACAAAAACTTTTGAAGTAAACGATGCTCCTGTAAAAGTTGAATTAGTAGTTTGGATTGAAGGTCAAGACACTGACTGCGTAAACGCTAACGGCGGTGTAACTTTCTCTGTTGTAACCTCTTTCGCAGTTAAAACTGCTGCTTAATAGTTTGTAAAGAGAAAAATAACAAAGGAGTGAATTATGGCTAAAAATAAAACTAAAAAGTCAATATTTTTGGGTTTAATAGCGTTGGTTCTCTCCTTTTCGCTTTTATCAACCGCAACGTACGCTTGGTTTTCTATGAATACAGAAACTAAAAGTACGAATATGGAATTAAAAACCACGGGGCCGTCTAATATGCTTATAAAAAGCAAAATGGCGGATAACTGGCAAGCACGTGTAACTTCGGCTACGCATATAAACGGTGATTTTAGCCCTGCAAGTACGGCAAACGGTATAGATTTTTACTCGTTTACGGGTAACTTTACGGGTAAAGAAGAAACCGGTGGCATAGTTGAACAAGGTGACACAACTATTAAGTTTATTCCAGTTGAACATATTCAAAACACAAACGTTTTCTATGCGGAATTTCCGCTTTACGTAAAGGCTACGCCTTCGGCTGAGGCTACGGAAGATTACAAAATGTATCTTTCCGATTTTACCGTTGAAAGTGACGGTAAAAATCACGCCGAACAAACTATTCGTGCATCGGTAACAACGGTTAACCCGTTAGACGGTCAACACGAAACGGGCGAAGTAATTGTAAACGACGACGGAACGCTTAAAGACGGTAGTGATAACCCTTTAACAGAAAGTACTGCAACTGTTTATAAGTTTGATAAGGAAACGACTGTTCTTCCTATACAAAGTTTAAATGCCGATTCTACGGCAAAACTTGTTTCCGATACTGCTTATACTGCTGTTTCAACTTACGTTGAAGGAACTACTCCCGTAGCATTTACAGTTGACTATAAAGGTGATTATTATACCACTATTATAGTTAGAATATGGTTTGAAGGACAACACGAAAAGTGTGTTAACGTTATAGAAGGTGAAACCGTTACGGTATCGCTTTCGTTTGCGGTTGCATAAGCAATTAGGTAGAAAATAACGCTTAATATAATTTACAAATGAGCGGATAACGGTGATACGTTATCCGTTTTGTTTGGCAAAAAGGTGTAAAAATGAACTATTCAAATAGACTAATTCAAGAAAGTGAAAGAAAAACCGAGCAAAATATTGCAAACGTTTGCTTTATTATGATAGGTTTTATGATTATAGTTGCTATTCTTGAAATTTGCAATATATTCGTATTGCCAAAAGTTCCCGTATTGATTACGGTAGGCATAACGGTAATAATTTGTTTACTTCCTACTCTTTTTTACAAAGTTTTAAAAGTTTACGACGAGTGGGTAAGATATTTTATTATAACTGCTTTGGTAATTCAAACGGGTTTACAATACGCCGTATTATCGTATCACGTAATTTTAATGATATGCTTTCCTACGGTAATAGCGTGTTTATACGGTAAGAAAAAATATCTCATATTTTCCTGTGTTTTGGTCGTTCCTATGATTATTATTTCGCATTTTCTTGCGTTAAAATTGCATTTCGTACCCGACGAACCGCTTGAAGATATTGACGACGTTATTTTTTACGGTATAATTCCACGTTTAATAGAATACGGAGCAATTTTTGTTTGCTGTTTATTTATAAACCGTTTTATAGAACATTTATCGGGCAATTTAATTGCTAAAAACAACGAACTTTACGAAGATCAAGACAATACTATTTCTTCGCTTTCCGCACTTATTGAGTCCCGTTCTAACTTTACGGGCGGACACGTTAAAAGAGTTGCCGATTTTACGGCTATTATTTTGCGTGGGCTTGGATTTCCGGAAGAAGAAGTGTTTAAAATTTCAAGAGCGTCAATGATGCACGACGTAGGCAAACTTTTAATTCCTACCGACATTTTAGATAAGCCCGCAAAACTTACCAAAGAGGAATTTGACGAGATTAAAAAGCACGTTTATTACGGTGAAGAAATTCTCGGTAACGCCGAAGGCGAACTCTTTAAAATTTCTTCCGAAATAGCATATCAACACCACGAGTGGTATAACGGAAACGGCTATCTTCATTTAAAGGGCGAAGAAATAAGTTTATACGCCCGTATAGTTGCGGTTTCCGACGTGTTTGACGCCTTATGTTCAAAAAGACCTTATAAAGACGCTTGGAGCGTAGAGGACGCTTATAGAACTATTTTGGACGAGTCGGGAACGCATTTTGACCCGAAAATAGTTGACGTTTTCGTTGAAAATTTTGAAGAATTTAAAAAAGTTCTTGAAAAATACAAAGATTAATAAAAATACTTTCAAAAACCGTTGACAAAACCTACGTAAATATAGTAAAATAGAATAAAAGTTTTATATATTATATATATAAAAACAAAATTTTACAATTTAAAGTATTTTTTATGGGCAAAGCATCCGAAAGGATGTGACGCAAAACTAAAAGGGACTTCAAATTAAGTCAGCCAGTTGCACAAGTTTTTTGTGCAACTTTTTTTATTAAATAAGGAGGTAGCAAAATGGATAAACGTAATTTACGTAAACTCATGGGTTCAATATTTTCGTTAGTATTAACCGGTTTTATTTTTGTTGCCGCCACTTTCGCTTGGATGACTATCGTTAAGGTTGACAACGTTACCGGTATGCAATTATCCGTTGACGCATCTTCCAACTTGGTTATTTCCGACGACAAATCAAATATTTCCGCTCAAAATTATTTAACGAACGAACTTTCGTTCACGAGTGTAAGCGAAGTGTTCTTACCTTGCACGCACGATAGTGACGATACTTTTGCTTTAAGCGGTTTAAAATACGTAACCAACACTGACCAAATAAATTTCTTAACGGGAATTAAAAGCGATATCGGCGAAGAACTTGATTACGAAGTTGCTAAAAACAGTGAAGACGAAAAGTATTATTTTGAACGCACTGTATTCGTAGCGTCAAACGGCAAGGCAATAGAAAATACGAATTTATCCGTTTCAATAACTTCCGCAAAGGTTGACGGCGTGGAAGTTGAAAGCGGTTGCTTAATGGCAACTTCCGTTGACGTTTACTTGATTGAAAACGGAACGGCAACGTATTGTAACAAATCTTGCGTAGCCGAAAAAGAGTCCGTTTTAATTTTGCAAAACGGCACCGTTCCTTTAAACACTTCGGGCAGTTTGGAAATTTTAATCAGATATTATTTTGACGGAGCGTTGCTTAAAGAGAGCGGAAAGGCTTATATAAATTCGGCAACGGTAAACGTAAAACAAGTTTCTTTAAATTTGACTTTTATAGCGGAATAACGGAGGAAAGATTATTTTGAAAAAGAATAAAACTAATATTAACTTAATAAACGTTATTCTTTCGCTTTCCTTAACCGTTCTTATTTTAATCGGCTCTACTTACGCTTGGTTTTCAAGCAACAACAAGGCAAACAACAACGACTTGCAAATGCAAATTGACAGTGATTCGCTTTTGGCTCTTCCTATGACTACGTTTTGGAGTTATCTTAACGACGAAATTGTGGTTTACGAAAAGTCGGTTGGGGCAAACGTTCACTTGCCTACTTACGACTCCGTATTTGAAGAATTGAACGACAGATGCAGGCTTTATATACGTGTTCCCGTTTTTGGAAAAAGAATAGTTGACGGCGACCCGTTTTCCATTACTTTATCTTTGAGAAATATGGACGAAGGCAAAGGTTATACGGGTAGTGAAGAAAATAAAAATTTATACGAATATAACGAGGGGAAAAACGCTTATCAAGTTTACGACGAAGAATCGGGTGATTCTTTGAGCGTAGTTGCATTATATCTTTCAAACGTTGTGAATATAAAGTGTAGTTTAATTCCGTCTCTTAACGAAATTGACGATTCCGTAGAAAATGCCGAAGAAATTTACGAAAAGGCTTTTGAATTCTTCAACGACTACGATACTACCGATAATTTTTTAGACGTTGAAACGAAAGAAAAAACCGACGTTATGGAATTTGACTTTTCAAATTACAATTCAAGCAGATATTTAGTTGACAGTGAAGAAAACGCTTACGTTTTGTATATTTACTTTGAAATATCTTATAATCCCGATTTGATTTCAAACCTTATGGAACACCACGAACTTGAACTCGGTAGTAACGAGTTTCTTATTCAAAGTGATTTTGATAAATTCGTTTTAGCCGATTTATAATTGCGTTAGCAAAAAACCGATAGAGCAAAAAAATGCTCAAAATTCATTTTTAAAAATTCTTAAAAGGAGAAAAGAAGTTATGAAAAACGGACTTTCCAAAAACTTAATAAAATTCATACTTCTTTTTTCTATGTTTATAGTATCGGTTGTTACTTTTTCTTTTGCATGGCTCACGGGTAGTAAAATTATTGAGTTTAGCGAAATGCAAGGAAGTATTATAGCACAATATTTCCACTCGGGCAAAGGTACTAAAGAAGACCCTTTCACTATTACAAGACCTATTCACTACTACAATTTAGTTAACCTTTATCAACGTTTGGACGGGTTCTCTAACGAGCCGTATTATTTCCAAATAGGTGCGGACTTGGATAAAAAGACCGACGGACTTGAAGTTTATAACTACGCAGACGACGGTAACCGTGTTACAAAAAATGAAGGTGAAGAGTTTAGTAAAGTTTTAAACCTTGCTTATTATTCGGGCGACCTTGCTCTTTTACCGATAGGAACTTCCGAAAAACCTTTCGTAGGTACTTTAAACGGAAACGGTTTAACCGTTGCTAATTTAACGGTTAAAGGTGCGGAAAATTACGGTGGTTCAACAACGTTTAGTTCCGCCGATATAGGTATTTTCGGTTATCTTTCCAACCCCGTTGACAGTAAGGGTAATTTGATTGAATATACCGACGACGAAGGCAACGTCGCTTATAAAACGGGAACTGTTAAAAACGTTTACTTTGACAACGTTACGATAGACTTTTCGGGAGCGGACGTTTCTAAAATTTGTGGAAATCCGCTTGTTCACGACAGTACGGTTGACTTTGATAATCCACTGCAAACGGCTAATCAAGATACCGTTTTCGTAGGAGTTATTGCAGGGCATATAACCACTACTAACGAAGTTCAAGACGTTTATATTAACCGTTGCACCTTTAAGGGTTCAATTCCCGCAACTTGCAATTTCGGTTACTTCGGTTGTATTGAAAGCGGGGAAGGCGTTAGCGTTAACGCTCTCGGCTCGGAAGTAGGCACTTTGCGTGGTTCGGGTAACGAGGCCGGTTTCGGTGGCAGTATGGATATGGAAAATATCTTTATCCGTCTTAAAGGTTTTTTAGTAAACGGAAACTATGCTCATAATATAACTTCCGAAACTAGAACAGTAAATGAAACAGACGGTTCCGTAACGATAGATTATGTACAAACATCGTCATCAACGTCGCAAGCCGACGGTAATAATTTGTATTACTATAACGTAACGGATGAAGGTTCTTATTATTTATTTAATAGAACGGGTTCGGGTTGGAACGCAATGTATCTATACGGTACGAACAGTAGAACTAATACTAAAACCGTAACTACTTATACCTACGTTAAAGATACAAACAATCCTACGGAATATCTTTACGATGACGCTATTATTATAGGCGACGGCACGAATTATATCGGTTTAAACAATACGAATATTGTAAATACAAATTCACAAAACGCTCAACCTTTCGTATATACTAACGATAAATATTTATATACCCGTATAGACGGCGAATTAAAATATTTAAGTGCAAACGGAACTACGGGTTTACAATTTACAAACACTAAAACTACCGTATGGAATAAAACACAAGATAACGAACTTTATGCCGTTATAGGCGGAAAAAATTATTATTTATGCTTAAATAACGGTGCTTGGTCTATTTCGCCCGATAAAATAAAATACTATTTGGGTGACGGAACTCACTTCTTGCTTGCTAATAACGATAATTCTACCGTAAGCAGTATAAACGTTCAAAATTCCGCTACAAAATGGTGCTTATCTAACCCGAGCGGTACTACTACAACTATTTATTATACGGTTAACGGAACTCCCTATTATTTAGGTCAAAACGGAAACGGACAGTTAGGTATTTCAACCACCACTACCACTTCTACGAATTGGGCGGTTGACGGTAACGGTTATTATATTGCTGTTAGCACGGGCGAAAAATTGTATTTAACGTACGATAACGGTTGGAAACTTAAATTAAACGGCGGTTATTTAATTAGCGACGGCAACGGACGTTATCTTTCGGCTACCACAAGCGGAGTAACTAACGCAACCGAACAAAACGCTTTAAGTTGGGTGGTTGTAAATCCTACGAGTGCTCAAACTCAAATTTATACGATTATAAACGGAACAAGATATTATCTTTCCTATTACAACAACGCTTTAACCGTAAGAACTACCGCTTATACTTGGAATCAAACGGAAAATTCACTTTCTATTACTTCCGATAACGTATCGGTAACTTACGATAACGGTTGGAAAGTGTTAAAAACGAGTTTTTACGCTATTACCGACGGTAACGGAAATTATCTTGTTGTAAACGGCAAC
>JAZRVG010000030.1:0-19755 GCA_045599025.1 Christensenellaceae bacterium
AAAGCCAAAGTTCCTATAAGTAATCCGTTCGTTATACCTACACGGAGTTCCTTAAACACAAACTTAAACTTTTGCTTAAAGGTAAGTGCTTCGTCGCTCAAAACCCTTATCGTAACGCCAAGGCTTTGAGTACCACTGTTACCACCCATATCCAAAATCAAACTTTGGAAAGTGTAGAGTATTACGAGCGAAGTAGGTATTGTTGCTTGAAATCTTCCTATTACAGTTGAAACTAAAAGCCCTAAAAACAAAAGTACGAAAAGCCAAGGGATACGCTTTCTTATACTTTTAAAGAGCGGTTCGTCCAAATCTTCTTCTTCGGTTAAGCCGGCGAACTTTGCGTAGTCTTCTCCTAACGCCTCGTCAACCGCCTCAACTAAGTCGGACGCCGTAATTACACCGATAAGTTCGTTGTTTGCGTTAAGTACGGGAATTGAATCTTCGCTATAATCTTTTAAGCGTTCAATACATTCTTCGGTATTTTCAAGAGCGTACACGAAAGGGTAACTCGTTGCAATAATAGTTTCAAGGGGAGTGCCTTCACGTGCAATAACCAAATCACGGAGTTCAATCGCACCGTAAAACGTTCCGTCGTCGTTTACCGCATAAATAGTGGTAATGTTGTCGTTTTCGGACGCTTGGTCAATGAGTGAACGCATCGCTTGTTTTATTGAAAAATTCTTTGAAACCGAAACGTAGTTCGTAGTCATTTTACTACCGATAACGTCTTCGTCGTAAGAATCAATAAGTTTAATATCTTCACGGGCCTCGGGTTCTATTAACGGAAGAAGTTCGTTCTTACGTTCTTCGCCTAATTCGTCTAAAACGTCAATAGCGTCGTCGGCGTCCATTGATTCAATAATGTCCGCCGCTTTTTCGTTACCGAGTTCGGCAAGATATTCGTCAACGTCGTCAAGATATGCGAATATATCGGAAACTGCGTCGTTACCTAAAATGCGGTATAATTTTTTTCTTTCCTGTAATGTGAGTAGGGGAATAATTTCCGCTATATCGTTGTCGTGATAATCGTTAAGTTTTTCTCTTATTTCTTGGTCTTGATCGTTACTTTTAACGATTTCTAAAAGTTCTTCCTTAAAATCTCTTTTTTCGGGGATTTCTTCTTTTAGTTCTAAATTTTCTCTTTCTTCACTCATTAAAAACGCTCCTTTACGGCAAATCCGTTAAAATTTTGCATAAAAAAATCCGTTGCAAATAGTACCTTGCACGGACTAAGCGTTTTTTAGTATTGTACGCCTGTTAGAAAGGTATTGCTTGCATAATATTTATTTTTAACTAAATAACTACTTCGGGGGTTACCTTCGCTTGGCATAAAATATACTCCTTACGTTTGATATATTTATTTTATCATTTTACTCTTTATTTTGCAACCCGTTTTTTCTATAAAAATAAATTTTTTTAAAATATTTTGTTATCCTTATATAATATAGGGTGTTTTTCGGCGTATTTTCACCTTAAATTTTACTCTAAAAAAATATTTAAAAAAGTTACGTAAAAGAGTGTAAAACGTTTGACAATATATGCTAAATATAGTATTATATTAGGGCTGTGTTTATATTGGGTTGATACGGAAAGTTACTTTAAACTTCCAACCTTGTGAATCCGGAACTCACTCGGTTACTATGAAGAAGATAATTTTCGTTGACAAATGTGGAGGTATAACCTCCGCGACTAACCACGTTTTGTAATATTAGAGTCATTCGCAGCAAATAACACAGTACGAATGATTTTTTTATTGCTCTTAGCGTGATACACACGGCAATGTTGACTACATTAAAAGTTAGTATAAAAAAGGAGAAAAACAATGGCAGGACAAAAAATTAGAATTAAACTCGCCGCTTACGACCACAAAATGGTTGACCAAGCAACTGCAAGAATCGTTGAAACAATGAAAAAAGCAGGTGCTAAAATTAGCGGACCTATCCCACTTCCTACTGAAAAGGAAATCGTAACTATCTTACGTTCTCCACATAAGTACAAGGATTCGAGAGAACAATTTGAAATAAGAACTCATAAGAGACTTATTGACATTTACTCTACTAATGCTAAAATACTTGACAGTATTCACTTACCCGCAGGCGTAGACGTAAAAATTAAACTTTAATTTTAGAAAATACAATTTAATTGTAAATAATTTGGAGGTGAACTTTATCAAATGAATAAAGCAATCATTGGAAAGAAATTAGGTATGACGCAGATCTTTTCCGCTGACGGAAAAGTAATCCCCGTTACCGTAGTAGAAGCAGGTCCATGTCCGGTAGTTCAAATTAAAACTGTTGAAAAAGACGGATATGAGGCAGTTAAACTCGGCTTTGGCGAAGTTAAGGAAAACGAACTTAACAAACCCGAAGTTGGTCAATTCAAAAAAGCAGGCGTTGCTTGCCAAAAAGTTCTTAAAGAATTCAGAATTGACGATATCGCTTCTTACGAAGTAGGCAAAATCGTTACCGTTGAAACTTTTAAAGACGGTGACAAAGTAGACGTAGCAGGTCAAACCAAAGGTCACGGTTTCTCTGGTGTTATCAAAAGATGGAACCAACACAGACTTAAAATGACTCACGGTGTAGGCCCTGTTCACAGAGAAGTAGGTTCTATGGGTGCGAACAGTACTCCTTCAAGAGTATTTAAGAACAAACATATGCCCGGACAATACGGTAACGAAAGAGTAACCGTACAAAACCTTGAAATCGTGAAAGTCGACACGCAAAGAAATGCACTTTTAATCAAGGGTGCAATTCCTGGACCAACCGGTGGTATCGTTACGATTACCAACAGTGTTAAAGCTTAATAAGGAGAGTTAATATGCCAAGCGTTAAAGTTTATAATATGAAAGGTCAAGAGACCGGTTCTATGGATTTAAGTGAAATTTTCGCTATTGAATATAACGAACCTTTAATTCACCAAGCCGTTGTTACGAGACTTGCAAACGAAAGACAAGGTACGAAGAGCACTCTTACGAGATCCGAAGTTCGTGGCGGTGGTAAAAAACCGTGGAGACAAAAAGGTACGGGTAGTGCCCGTCAAGGTTCTACGAGAGCACCACAATGGACGAAAGGTGGCGTAGTATTCGCTCCAAAGTCAAGAGATTTCTCAAAGAAGATGAACGTAAGTGCAAGAAGAACCGCAATGTTCAGCGCACTTTCTAAAAAGGTTGCCGATAACGAATTTTTCGTAATTGACAATATTGCCGTTGAAAACGGAAAAACGAAAGAAATGGTAGCATTCCTTGATGCGTTCAAATTTACTAAAACCGTTTTAATGGTTATGGGTGATAACGACGTATTAGTTATTAGAGCTGCCGCAAACGTTCCTACGCTTGAAACTATCGCAGTTGAACAACTTTCTACTTACGAAATTGTTAAAAATGCAGTTGTAGTTATGGCTCAAAGTGCGGTTGCAAAATTAGAGGAGGTTTACGGAGAATAATGAAAGAAAGAGATATTATTATAAGACCTCTTTTAACAGAAAAGAGTTATAGTGAAATAGCAAATAAGAAATACGTTTTCGTAGTTGCTAAAAATACTAACAAAACCGAAATCAAACTTGCAGTTGAAAAACTTTTTGACGTTCAAGTTGAATCGGTTAACACTGTAAATTGTCGTGGTAAATTAAAGAGAATGGGAAGAAACGAAGGTTTCACTCCTAACTACAAAAAAGCCATCGT
Source organism: Christensenellaceae bacterium (assembly GCA_045599025.1). Classification (GTDB taxonomy): domain Bacteria; phylum Bacillota; class Clostridia; order Christensenellales; family Borkfalkiaceae; genus HGM11412. The sequence goes on from JAZRVG010000030.1 coordinate 3,683, forward strand.
ACAATTGAAAGCAGATAGCAAGACTATCGAATTCTTTGATTCGTTGTCTTAATAGGAGGAAATAAAGATGGGTATTAAGAGATATAAACCTACTTCTTCCGCTCGCCGTTTTATGACAGTAAGCAACTTTGAGGAACTTACGGGCGTTAAACCTGAAAGATCACTTCTTGAAAGCCAAAATCATACTGCCGGTCGTAACGCTCAAGGTAAAATTACCGTTAGACATCAAGGTGGCGGAAATAAGAGAAAATACCGTATTATTGACTTCAAAAGAAATAAAGACGGTATCAATGCAATCGTAAAATCAATAGAATACGACCCGAACAGAACTGCCAATATCGCACTTTTAGTTTATGCCGACGGTGAAAAGAGATATATTCTTGCTCCTTTAGGTTTAACAGTAGGCGATACCGTTGTAAGCGGTGCAGACGCTGATATTAAGCCGGGTAACGCACTTCCTATAGAATCAATTCCCGTTGGTACTATGATTCACAATATTGAACTTCAACCAGGTAAGGGTGGACAACTTGCGAGAGCCGCAGGTATGGCTGCTCAACTTATGGCTAAAGAAGGTAAATATGCACAAGTTAAAATGCCAAGCGGTGAAATGAGACTTATTCTCGTTAAATGCAAAGCAACTATCGGTCAAATCGGTAATTTAGACCATGAAATCGTTAGAGTTGGTAAAGCAGGTAAAACAAGACATATGGGTATTAGACCTACCGTTCGTGGTTCCGTTATGAACCCGTGCGATCACCCTCACGGTGGTGGTGAAGGTAAGGCTCCCGTAGGTAGACCGGGTCCACAAACTCCGTGGGGCAAGCCTGCACTTGGTTATAAGACGAGAAAGAAGAATAGAACTGATAAGTTAATTCTTAAAAGAGTAAACTAACGGAGAACGAGATATGAGTAGAAGTGTTAAAAAAGGACCATACGTCCAAGAAAGATTATTAAAAAGAGTTGAAGCACTTAATGCTGAAAACAAAAAGACCGTTCTTAAAACTTGGTCAAGATCATCTACAATCTTCCCGCAAATGGTAGGACACACTATCGCCGTTCACGACGGTAGAAAACACGTTCCTGTATATATCACGGAAGATATGGTAGGATGCAAACTCGGTGAATTCGCTCCGACAAGAACATTTAAGGGCCACGCAGGTTCTAAAACTTCGGATGCAAAATAGGAGATTTGAAGAATGGCTAAAAATATGAAATTAAAGACTCAACGTATTGAGGAAAATAAAGATAAAAGAGCAAAAGCAACTGCTAAATATATTAGAATTTCCCCATACAAAGTAAGAGTCGTACTTGATAACATAAGAGGCAAAAGTGTTAATGACGCCGTTGCTATTTTGGAAAATACTTCAAAAGCAGGTGCATTACCTATAAAGAAAGTCGTTTTATCTGCTGCTGCCAACGCTGAACACAACCTTGGTATGAACAGAGACGATTTGAAAGTTGCTGTTTGCTATGCAGACCAAGGTCCTACTTTAAAGAGAATGAGACCTATGGCTCACGGCAGAGGCTTTAGAATTTTAAAACGCACCAGTCACATCACCGTAATTTTAGATGTGATGAGTAAATAAGGAGGACGGAAATAATGGGACAAAAAGTAAATCCTCATGGATTAAGAGTCGGTGTTATTAAAGATTGGGATACTCAATGGTATGCTGATAAAAAGAATTTCGCCGTAAATCTTAAAGAAGACAACGTTATTAGAAAGTTCATTAAGAAACAATACTTCCAAGCCGCTATTTCTTCTATTAGAATTGAAAGAGCAGCAAACAAAGTTTCCGTTACCGTTTTCACCGCAAGACCGGGTGTTTTGATTGGTAAACAAGGTGCTGAAATTGAAGTAATGAAGAACAGCCTTATGAAAATTGCAAAAGGCAAACAAATCGCAGTTAATATCGTAGAAGTTAAAAAACCGGATTGTGATTCACAACTTATCGCAGAAAGCGTTGCTGCACAACTTGAAAAGAGAGCATCGTTCAGACGTTCTATGAAACAAGCAATTTCAAGAGCAACGAGACTTGGCGTTAAAGGTATCAAAATCATGGTAAGCGGAAGACTTGACGGTGCTGAAATCGCTCGTAGCGAACAATACCACGAAGGTTCTATTCCTCTTCAAACTTTACGTGCAGATATTGATTACGGCTTTGCTGAAGCACGCACTACTTTCGGTATCATCGGTATCAAAGTTTGGGTGTACAAAGGTGAAGTTTTAGGCGGAGTTAAGAAGGTTAACGAAGGAGGCGAAGCATAATTATGTTAATGCCAAAGAGAGTTAAAAGAAGAAGAGTTCACCGTGGTAGAATGACCGGTAAAGCAAACAAAGGTAACGTAATTGCTTACGGTCAATACGGTTTAGTTGCAACCGAACCTGCTTGGATTACTTCAAACCAAATTGAAGCAGCCCGTATCGCTATGACGAGATTTATTAAACGTGGCGGTCAAGTTTGGATTGATATATTCCCACACAAACCTATTACTAAAAAACCTGCTGAAACAAGAATGGGTTCTGGTAAAGGTTCTGTAGAATACTGGGTAGCGGTTGTTAAGCCGGGCAGAGTTTTGTTTGAAATGGCGGGAGTTGACGAGGCAACTGCAAGAGAAGCTATGCGTCTTGCAGGTCACAAACTTCCTATCAAAACGAAATTTATGAAGAAAGAAACTGTTGAAGAAGGCGGTGAAGGTTAATGAAAGCGAAACAAATTAAAGAGATGACTAATGACGAATTAGTAGCAAAACTCGAATCGTTGAAAGAAGAATTATTTAACCTTCGTTTCCGTCACGCAACCGGTCAACTTGAAAATCCTAACGTACTTAAAGACGTTAAGAAGGATATTGCAAGAGTTAAGACGGTAATTCGTGAAAGGGAAATTAAGGCGTAATAGGGGACACTAATATGGAAAGAAATTTGAGAAAAGAAAGAGTCGGTTTAGTAGTATCCGATAAAATGGATAAAACCGTCGTTGTTGAAGTAACAGATAAAAGAAAGCATCCTCTTTACAAAAAGACTATCACAAGAACTGTAAAGTTTAAGGCTCACGACGAGGCTAATGCTTGCGGAATCGGTGATAAAGTTAGAATCGTTGAAACGAGAAAACTTTCTAAAACTAAAAATTGGAGAGTTGCCGAAATCATTGAAAAGGCTAAGTAATATAGGAGAAAACGAACATGATACAACCACAAACAAGATTAAAAGTTGCAGATAACTCGGGTGCAAAAGAAATTATGTGCATAAGAGTTTTAGGCGGTTCGTTTAGAAGAAGCGGTAATATCGGTGACGTTATCGTTGCCAGCGTTAAAACCGCTACTCCTGGTGGAGCCGTTAAGAAAGGCGACGTTGTTAAAGCCGTAATCGTAAGAAGTTCAAAAGGTTTAAGAAGACCTGACGGAACTCACATTAGATTTGACGAAAACGCAGCAGTTATCATTGATAACCAAAAACAACCCAGAGGTACTCGTATCTTTGGACCTGTTGCAAGAGAACTTCGTGATAGAGATTTTATGAAGATTATATCACTTGCACCGGAAGTACTTTAAGGAGAACGCTATGAAAGTTAAGAAAAATGATACCGTAGTAGTAATTACGGGAAAAGACGCTAAAAAGACCGGTAAAGTTATTACTGCTCTTCCAAAACTTAATAGAGTAGTCGTTGAAGGTGTAAACGTTCAAGAAAAGAATCGTAAAGCACGTTCCGCACAGGAAACCAGTCAAAAAATCAAGAAAGAAGGTGCTATTGATGCATCAAACGTACTTGTTATTTGTCCTAAATGCGATAAAGCAACGAGAGTTGCTTACGCTATCGTTGACGGCAAGAAAGTAAGAGTTTGCAAAAAATGCGGTGCCGTTCTTGACGTAAAGCAAGAAAAGAAAGAGGCAGTTAAAGAAACTGTTAAAAAACCGAGAACTAAAAAGGCTACTACCGAAAAGGCAGTAGAAGAAAAAGCAGAAAAGAAACCTGCTACGAGAAAAAAGGCCGTTAAGAAAGAAGAAACGACCGACGCACAAGCGTAATTATATAAGGAGAACTTATTATGGCAGAAAAAAATCAGGTTACTAAGGTAACTGTAACCGATTCCGATTGCAGAATGAGAGATACTTACAAACAAGAAGTTGTACCGTATCTTATGAAACGTTTCGGTTACAAAAACGTAAACCAAGTTCCAAAACTCGTTAAAATTACTATTAACGGCGGTTTGGGCGATTGCAAAGACAATGCAAAGAGCGTACAACAAGTTGAAAAAGAACTTGCTATGATAGCAGGTCAAAAACCGGTTCTTACCAAAGCAAAGAAATCAGTTGCTAACTTCAAGGTAAGACAAGGTATGAACGTAGGTATCAAAGTTACTTTAAGAAGTGATAGAATGTATCAATTCTTTGATAAATTCGTATCAATCGCTCTTCCGAGAGTAAGAGACTTCAAGGGTGTTCCCGATAAGTCTTTTGACGGTAGAGGCAACTACGCTATGGGTATTAAAGAGCAACTTATCTTCCCTGAAATTCAATACGACCAAGTAGAGAAAGTAAGAGGATTTGATATTTGTTTCGTTACTACTGCAAAAACAGATGAAGAAGCATACGAATTGCTTAAAGCAATGGGTATGCCGTTCAAGGCTTAAAAGGAGGACTTAATATGGCTAAAAAAGCAATGATAAATAAACAACAAAAAGCACCGAAGTTCTCTACGAGAGCGTACACAAGATGCAGCATTTGCGGAAGACCGCACGCTGTACTTCGTAAATACGGTATTTGCCGTATTTGTTTTAGAAACTTAGCGTACAAGGGTGAAATCCCGGGCGTTAAAAAGGCAAGTTGGTAAGAGGAGGAACGAAAAATGACAGATACTATAGCAGATATGCTTACACGTGTAAGAAACGCATTAGTTGCAAAACATGAAGTTGTTGAAGTTCCCGCTTCAAATATGAAGAAAGAAATTGCAAGAATTTTATTGCAAGAAGGTTATATCAACGGCTTTGAAGTTGTAGAAGAAGGCGTTCAAGGAAAAATCGTTATAACTTTAAAATACGGTCCTAACGGCGAAAGAGTTATAAGCGGTCTTAAAAGAATTTCTAAACCGGGTCTTCGTGTTTACGCAGGAGCAGAAGAACTTCCAAAGGTTCTTGGCGGTTTAGGTATAGCAATTATTTCTACTTCTAAAGGTGTAATGACCGATAAAGAAGCAAGAAAGAACAATCACGGTGGCGAAGTTCTCGCTTACGTTTGGTAAGGAGGTAATAAACTATGTCAAGAATTGGTAAATTACCTGTAAAACTCGCACAAGGTGTAGAAGTAAAAGTTGATGGTAACGTAGTTACCGTTAAAGGTGCACTCGGACAACTTTCTCAAGTATTTGACGCTGAAAACATCGGTATCAAAGTTGAAAACGGTGAAGTTGTTTTAACGAGAGCAAACGAAGAAAACGCAACTAAGTCTAAACACGGTTTATATAGAGCACTTATTCACGATATGGTAGTAGGTGTAACCGAAGGTTATAAGAAAACTTTGGTTATTAACGGTGTAGGTTGGAAAGTAGCACAAAACGGTAAAGACGTAACTTTATCGGTTGGTTACAGCCACACTGTTGACTACAAAGCAGTTGACGGAGTTAAACTTACCGTTACCTCTCCTACGGAACTTGTAGTATCGGGTATCAGTAAAGAACTCGTAGGTGCAGAAGCCGCAAAAATCAGAGCCATCAGAAAACCTGAACCTTACCACGGTTACGGTATCCGTTTAGCGGACGAAGTAATTGAACGTAAGGAAGGTAAGACTGCCGGTAAGTAAGGAGTAAACTAATATGATAGCAAAAATTGATAAAAATGCGGATAGATTAAAAAGACACGAAAGAGTAAGAAAAACTCTTTCCGGTACTCAAGAAAGACCAAGACTTTGCGTTTTTAGAAGTCTTAACCACATTTACGCTCAAATTATTGACGACGTTAAGGGCAACACTTTAGTTGCTTGCTCAACCGTTGAAAAGAGCGTTATGGAACTTATTAAAGACGTAGACAAAAAGGGAGCGGCTAAAATAGTCGGTCAAGAAATTGCTAAACGTGCCATTGAAAAAGGCATCACCGAAGTCGTATTCGATAGAGGCGGTTACGTTTACACTGGTCGTGTACAAAGTTTAGCAGACGGCGCAAGAGAAGCCGGACTTAAATTCTAGGAGGAACGGATATGGCAAGAGAAAATAAAGCGCCGAGAAGACAAGAAGAAAAAGACGGTCTTTGCAAAAAACTTATAGCCGTTAACCGCGTAACCAAGGTTGTTAAGGGCGGTAGAAAAATGCGTTTTGCTGCACTCGTTGTAGTAGGCGATGAAAACGGTAGAGTAGGTTGCGGAATGGGAAAAGCAAACGAAGTTCCCGAAGCAATAGATAAAGCAACTGCTCAAGCAAAGAAAGCAATGCAAAAAGTTGCACTTGTTGGTAACACAATCGCACACGAAACAATCGGTAAATTCGGTAGAGGTTCAATCGTAATGCTCCCTGCTGAAGAAGGTACCGGCGTTATCGCCGGCGGTCCTGTTCGTGCGGTTATGGAAGCAGCAGGTATTAAGAACATTAGAACAAAATCACACGGTTCAAGCAACTCAATCAATATGGTAAAAGCAGCACTTGCAGGTCTTTACGGCCTTAAATCTGCTGAACAAGTTGCAGCACTTCGCGGTAAAACCGTAGAAGAAATTCAAGGTTAAGGAGGCAAGTATGAAGAACGTTAAAGTTACGCTTGTAAAAAGCACGATTGCTTGCACCAAAGTTCAAAAGGGAACTGTTGCAGCACTTGGACTTAAAAAAGTAGGACAATCTAAAGTATTTGCAGATTGTGCGACCTTACAAGGTCAACTTGCAGTAGTAAGCCACCTTGTAAAAGTTGAAAACGTTTAAGAGGTACGACTATGAGAATAGACACATTACAACCTGCTGAAGGCAGCAGAAAATCTGTTAAAAGACTTGGTCGTGGTATCGGATCGGGACTTGGTAAAACAAGTGGTAAAGGTCACAAAGGTCAATGGGCTAGAAGTGGCGGTGGTGTAAGACCCGGTTTTGAAGGCGGTCAAATGCCACTTACCCGTAGAGTTCCAAAGAGAGGATTTAATAATCATTTCAAAAAAGTTTACGCTATTGTAAATCTTGCTCAACTTGCAGGATTTGAAAATGGTGCGGTAGTTGATTTTGATACGCTTTGGACCGCAGGTCTTATTAAAGAAGTTAAAAACGCTATCGGTCTTAAAGTTTTAGGTAACGGCGAACTTAAAGTCGCATTAACCGTAAAGGCAAGCAAATTCTCGGCATCTGCTAAAGAAGCCATTGAAAAAGCCGGCGGTACTTGCGAAATTATTTAATCTCTGATTTCTAAAACGACGGAGGGTATAAGATGTTTGAAACATTAAAACAAGCATTTAAGGTTAAAGAAATAAGAATTAAAATCTATTTTACGCTTTTATTCTTATTTATATACAGAATAGGTTGTTATATTCCCGTTCCCGGTATAGGTGAACAACTTATAAGTGACGGTGATATTTCTTCCTTGACTTACCTTAACATAATGAATATGATGACGGGTGGTTCACTCCAAAGCGGAACTTGGTTCGCAATGGGTATCGGCCCTTACATCAATGCGTCAATTATTATGCAACTTTTAGCAGTTGCAATCCCGTCGCTTGAAAGACTTTCTAAACAAGGTGAAGAAGGTAGAAAAAGAATATCGCAATATACAAGATACGTAACGATTATTCTTGCAATCATCCAAGCGGTTGGTATTTTAATCAACTACGGCGACCTTGCAACGACTAACGAAAACGGTCTTGCTCTTGCTGATGTTTTATTCGGACAAAAGTGGCTTGCTTACGTAACAATCGTACTTATGTTTACTGCCGGTACGGTAGTTACAATGTGGATAGGTGAAAGAATAACCGATTACGGTGTATCTAACGGTATTTCACTTCTTATCTTTGCAGGTATTATTTCAACGGCCGGTCAAGCAATTATACGTATGATTAAAAACGTTGGTGACACGTCAAGTGCAAACTCACAACTCACTAACTTCTGGAAACTCGTAATAATGCTTGTAGCAATCGTAGTAATCTTCGCTTGCATTATAACCGTTGAACTTGCGGAAAGAAAAATTCCCGTACAATACGCTAAACAAGTAAGAGGTCAAAAGATGTACGGCGGTCAATCAACCGTTATTCCTATTAAGGTTAACAGTAACGGCGTATTACCCCTTATCTTTGCTTTCTCTATTTTAAGTTTCCCTGAACTTATAATGACTTTATTCGGTTGGATGAATACCGGTTTCGGTAGATTCTGGCAAACCTATATGGGTGCTCAATCTTGGGTATATATGGTAGTGTTAAGTTTACTTATTATATTCTTCTCCTACTTCTATACTTCAATTCAATTCAATCCGGACGATATTTCAAAGAGTATTCAACAAAACGGTGGTTTCATTACGGGAATTAGACCGGGTAAACCGACTGCCGAATATCTTAAAAAGATAAGTGGAAGAATTACGCTTTTCGGTGCAATCTTCTTGGCACTCGTAGCACTTGTTCCGTCAATAATCTTCAAGGCTATTGACTCTTCAAGTTACACTTCGTTTACCGCAACCGGTATGCTCATCGTAGTATCCGTTGCAATAGAATTCAACACCGCTTTGGAATCTCAAATAATGATGAAAAATTATAAAGGATTCTTAAAATAAAATGAAAATAGTTCTACTCGGTGCACCAGGTGCAGGAAAAGGAACACAAGCAACGAAAATTGCCACGAAATATAACGTTCCGCACATTTCTACGGGCGATATATTTAGGGCGAACATTAAAAACAAAACGCCAATCGGGGTGGTTGCCAAATCTTATATAGATAAAGGACAACTCGTTCCCGATAGCGTTACGGTTGAAATAGTAAAACAAAGGCTTGCTGAAGAAGACGTTTTAACTAACGGATATATGTTAGACGGGTTTCCCCGTAATATATATCAAGCGGAAGAACTTGATAAATTTGCTACCGTAGATAAAGTTATAAACATAAACGTTGACCTTAATAAACTTCTTGAAAGAATTACGGGAAGACGAGTATGTCAAAACTGTGGCGAATCTTATCACGTAACGACGCTTAACGGCAAAACCGATTGTAAACTTTGCGGTGGTAAACTTATCACTCGTGAAGACGATAACGAAACGACCGTACAAAAAAGACTTGCGGTTTACGAAAAGCAAACCGCCCCGCTCATTGAATTTTACGAAAAGGCGGGCAAACTCGTAACGGTAAACGGTGATAAACCGATAGACGACGTGTTTGAAGAAATCGTTAAAGTTTTAGGCTAATATGATATATATCAAAACTGACGACGAAATAAATAAAATGAGAGAACCCGGCAAAATCTTACGTGACGCTTTACTTCTTGCCGAAAGCAAGATAAAGGTCGGTATGACTACAAGGGAACTTGATAAAATTGTTCACGACTATATAATTTCGTGCGGAGCGAAACCTTCTTTTTTAGGTTTGTACGGGTTTCCGTCGGCGACTTGTATCTCAATAGACGAACAAGTAGTACACGGATTTCCAAGCGACAGAGTTATAAAGGAAGGCGAAATCGTTTCGGTCGATGCGGGAGTTTTTTATAAAGGCTTTCACAGTGACGCCGCAAGAACTTTTTGCGTTGGGAACACAGACCCCTTAAAGAGAAAACTCGTAGAAGTTACCAAAGAGTGTTTCTTTAAAGGAATAGAAGGCATTTGCATAGGAAGTCCGCTCGGGGATATCGGTGCTCAAGTTCAGGCACACGCCGAGAGTAACGGATTTTCGGTAGTAAGGGATATGGTAGGACACGGAATAGGCAAACAAGTCCACGAAGACCCGCAAGTTCCGAATTTCGGAAGAAAGGGTACGGGGATAAGGCTTAAACGCAATATGACCATAGCCGTAGAACCTATGATAAATATGGGTACTTACGAAGTTGAAATAGATGGTTGGAAGTGTGTAACACTTGACGGAAAACCGTCTGCCCACTATGAAAATACGGTTGCTATTACCGACAACGGGGTAGAAATACTCACGCTTTGATGCGAATACGATATATGCTTAACGCTGATGGTAAAGCGTAAACTTTAAGCCTTAAGGAAGAAGCAAGCATATAGAACCACGATAAAAGAACTGTTTATCGTATGTTATAATTAACGGAGGTATTACGAGTGTCGAAAAACGACGTTATAGAAGCCGAAGGCGTAATAGTTGAGGCTTTGCCAAATGCTACTTTTAAAGTTAAATTATCAAACGGATTTGTAATAACCGCATACATTTCGGGAAAATTAAGAATGAATTACATTAAAATTATTCCGGGAGACGGGGTTAAAATAGAAATGAGTCCTTACGATTTAACGAAAGGTAGAATCGTATGGCGTAGTAAGAACTGATATATTATAACTTAATTATAATTGGAGGAAATAAAAAAATGAAAGTAAGACCATCAGTAAAACCTATGTGCGACAAATGTAGAGTCATTAGAAGAGAAGGCAAAGTTATGGTAATTTGTTCAAAGAACAAAAACCACAAACAAAAACAAGGTTAATTACTTCTTACAAACACCAATCACTAAAATTAAAAAAATCATTTAAACAATATTTGGAGGTTTAAAAAAATGGCTCGTATTGCCGGTGTAGATTTACCAAGAGAAAAGCGTGTTGAAATCGGTATCACTTATATTTACGGTATCGGAAGACCAACCGCAACGAAAATTTTAAAAGAAACAGGTATCAATCCTGATACAAGAGTAAAAGATTTAACAGAAGAAGATATTTCTAAATTGAGAGAATATATTGACCACAACTACAAAGTTGAAGGTGAACTCCGTTCAGAAGTAAATCTTAACGTTAAAAGACTTATGGAAATTGGATGCTATCGTGGTTTAAGACACAGAAAAGGTCTTCCCGTTAGAGGTCAAAGTTCTAAGAGAAATGCGAGAACCAGAAAAGGTCCACGTCGTACGGTTGCTAAAAAGAAAACCGCAACTAAATAATTGAAGGAGGAATAGAAAATGGCTGTTAAAACTGTTTCAAAAAAGCGTAAAGAATTTAAGAAAGTTGATAAAGGTCAAGTACATATTCAATCTTCTTTCAATAACACGATAATCACCGTTACCGATATGAACGGTAACACTATATCTCATTGCAGTGCAGGAAGTCTTGGATACAGAGGTTCAAGAAAGAGCACTCCGTTCGCAGCACAACAAGCAGCAGAAGTTGCAGTTAAAGCCGCAATGGAACATGGATTAAGAAGCGCTGAAGTATTTGTTAAAGGCCCGGGTCAAGGCAGAGAATCAGCAATTAGAGCATTAGGCGTATGTGGAGTTGACGTTACTTTAATTCAAGACGTATCTCCTATCCCACACAACGGATGCCGTCCGCCGAAACGCCGTAGAGTTTAATTTGGAGGTAATGAGAAATGGCAAAATATACAGGTGCTAAATGTCGTTTATGCAGACGTGAAGGTTGCAAACTTTTCTTAAAGGGCGACAAATGTTATAAAACTTCTTGTCCGTTTGAAAAAAGACCGGTTGCTCCAGGACAACACGGTGCGGACAGACACAAGGTTAGTGAATATGGTCAACAACTTCGTGAAAAACAAAAGACCAAAAGAATTTACGGTGTTCTTGAAAAACAATTCAGAGAATATTTTGAGGCTGCCGACAGAATGAAGGGTATTACGGGAGAAAACATGCTTTCGTTACTTGAAAGAAGACTTGACAACGTCGTTTATAGACTTGGCTTTGCTTCTTCAAGAACTACTGCACGTCAACTCGTAACGCACGCTCACTTCACTGTAAACGGCAAACCGGTTGATATTGCATCTTATCAAGTTAAAGAAGGCGACGTAATCGCAGTTAAGGAAACAAAACTTGACAGTAAATATTTTGAAGCGTTCAAACAAGCAGAAAAGACGAACAACGTTCCAAAGTGGCTTGAATTCAACGCTGAAAAATTAGAAGGTAAAGTTGTTGCACTTCCGAAGAGAGAGGATATTGATTCTCAAATCGCCGAATACATGATTGTCGAATTGTATTCTAAATAATAGTCGTTTAGCCTTACGCCTTTTTAGGCGTAGGCGAACGTTAGTGCAAATATTGATGCACGCTATCCAAGAAAATAAGGAGGTAATTTTTCTATGATAGAAATAGAAATGCCCAAGATTTCGGTTGAAGAAAGCGAAAACAGAAGTTACTGCAAGATAGTCGTTGATTTACTTGAAAAAGGATTTGGCACTACAATCGGTAACTGTTTAAGAAGAACTTTATTGTCTGCACTTCCGGGTGCTGCAATACAAGGAATCAAATTTGCTCCGAGTCTTGATGTAAAGCACGAATTTTCAACGATAAAAGGCGTTAAAGAAGACGTTACGGAAATAATTCTTAACTTAAAATGCGTATCGGTTAAAACCGCATCTACGGACCTTACTTTCAAAAAAGTAATCAACGTAGTAAAGGAAGGACCGTGCGTAATTAAGGCGGGCGACCTTCAAGTTGACGCAGAAGTTGAAATTCTCAACCCCGAACAATATATTTGTACCGTAGATAAGGACGGTGTTTTTGACGCTGAACTTACTATAGGTAGAGGCAGAGGATACAAAGGTGCGGAATACAATAAAACAGGTGAAATCGGCTACATTGCTATTGACTCAAACTATGCTCCGGTTCAAAAAGTTAGTTATAACGTTGAAAATGCAAGAGTTGGTCAAAACATTGATAGAGACAGACTTATTTTAGAAGTATGGACGAACGGTGCACTCTCCGCCAAAGAAGTAGTTTCACTCTCGGCACAAATTATAAGAGAGCACATTGAATTGCTTGAAAAACTTGCTGACGTAATGAACGGTGAAGGTATAATTCAAGAACCAAAGGTTGATCCGCTTCCGCAAATACTTGATAAGAGTATTGAAGATATGGATTTATCGGTTCGTTCCTTTAACTGCTTAAAACGTGCAGGAATACACACAATAAGGGATTTAACCCAAAAGGCCGAAGACGATATGCTTAAAGTAAGAAATCTCGGAAGAAAATCACTTGACGAGGTTATTCAAAAACTTGCAAGTTACGGTCTTAAATTAAAGGAACAGGAGGATTAAAATTATGCCAGGAAGAATGGGTTTAACGACTAAAGAAAGAAAAGCCGTATTAAGAAACCAAGCATCAAACCTTTTATGGTATGGTAGAATAGAAGTAACTGAAGGACACGTTCAAGCGTTAAGACCTTACGTTGAAAAAATTATCACTCTTGCCGTAAATACTTTTGCAGACACGGTTGAAACCACCGTTACTACCAAAGATAGCAAGGGCAAAGAAGTAACTAAAAAGGTTATTAAAGACGGTCCAAAGAAACTTGCCGCAAGAAGAAAGATTATGAGCCTTACTTATGATATTCAAGAAACTAAACTTGATAAAGAATCAAAGGCTGAATTTAGAGCAAGAACGAAAGGTGTAAATCACCCGCTCATTGAAAAAATCTTTAACGAACTTGCACCGAAGTATGCTGAAAGAAAAGAACAACTCGGTCAAGGCGGTGGCTACACCAGAAAATACCTTAAAGGTGAAAGAAAGGGCGACGCAGCAGAAGTTGCTATTGTTGAACTTGTTTAATTAAACACTAAACCCAAGCGTTACGCTTGGGTTTTTTTATGCCGTAAAAGTAAAAATAGCAGAATATAACAAAAATGCAAAAATATAACTATATGTGACAAAGTTTGTAAAAAAAGGTTGCATAATGCTATAAAATGTGATTTTTTTTTGAAAACAGTATTTACAGTAAATAAACAATATGATAAAATAATATAGTAAAATATGCTAATTTAAAATTTGAGGGCTTTTTCTTTCGCAAAAGCCCCGTGTCGCACCCGCTTGCGCGTGCGCGACACCCATCTTATATGATAAGGAAAAACAACGCTTTAAGCGTTGTTTTAGGAGGAAAATATGATGAAATATCAAACCCCGTCGGTTGAGTTCGTTATTTGCGAACGTGCCGACATAGTAACGGCCTCGGAATCAAACTTCAATACCGATTGGCTTAAACCCCTTGATTTGGGTGACGGTGAGTAATAGGAGGGAAATATGAGAAAATTATTCGTTAAAATTCTTTCCGTTATGATTGCCGTAACCGCAGTGTTCGGTTTTACTCAAATAGGCTTAAACAGTAAAAAGGCTCTTGCGGAAACGAGTGGTTTCTATATGGAAAACGGTGCAAGATTACGTAACCCGCAAGACGATACTTTCGGTATAAGATTTGAAGCCGTATTAAAAGAAGATTTCTACAATCAAATCGTTAGTGCGAACGAAAATAAAACGGTAATATTCGGTATTTCCGTTTCCGATAAAGTTCCTACTGTTAGCGATACGACACGTAGAGATATCGCTTACGTATCAAGCGTAGCGGGTAACGGTTTCGTAACGCCGAATTTTGAAGGTGGAGAATACCAAATTCACGGTTCTGTCGTTTACGATTTGCAAGCACTTACCACCGCTATAACTAACGCATACGGAGAAGATAAAGTAAACGCATACTTAAACCAAGCATACGCTACCCGTTTATATGCATGTCCGTTCTATCAAATTGACGAAGAAATTACGTTTGTAAATTCAAACGTAAACCGTTCTATGGTAGAAGTTGCAAAAGCGTATAAAGACGAAGATTTCGGTGATTTTAATTTTGATAACTATCTTCAAGGCGTAGTTTATTTGAAAGATTGTACCGTTGTAAACGATTTTGACAGTATATTCGTAAAAGACCAAGACGGCGAAGTATGTAAATTTACCGATTTCTATAAAAACGTTACCGTAAACGGAGTATCCGCAACGGTTAATAACGAAGGTAAAATTAACGCTACCGTAAAAGGCGGAGAAAGCGTTGAAATTGTTCTTACCAAAAAAACAGGTACGGTTTATATATTAAATGCAACTGCCGAAGCGAAAGTTTTAGACGGTGTTAAAGATATAGTTTTAGACGTTGATTCAACGGGTGCTAAAACTAAAACAACTGCCGTAATTAGTTTAGACGACGTTGACGGAACTAAACTCGGTGCAAACGTAACTGCAAAACTCGGCGATACAAACCTTGGAGCAGTAACCGTTAATTCAAACAGTGCAACGATAGATTTAACAAATATTCCCGCAACCGTTTTCGGTGAAAAAGAATTAACAATAACGGGTGAAAACGGCACTGTTAAAGCAAACGCTTTGGTAATTACAAAAGAAATTAAAACTGCACAAGACTGGCTTTCTATTGAAAGTATAGGTAAACCCCTTTGGCTTGCCGCAGGAAACATAACAAGTGCAGAAGGAAGATATGCTATTGACGGCTACTATGTGTTGGCAAACGATATTGACGGTATTATTCAAAAAGACGGTGCTAATTTTAGAGAGTCTTCCATTTATACAGGAGCATTGCCTTACGGTTGGGATAAATACGGTTTTAGTGGTGTTTTAGACGGTAGAAATCACAAACTTACTAATTTTACTTATAACAGTAACGGTGGTTACGGTATTTTTGGTGTGACTTCAAAATATGCGGTAATAAAAAATATTGTTTTTATAGATATGAAAGTGGAAAGTTTGCCGAATAATATTATTTCTTTTGATGATTATGCAACTTTTGAAAACTTGTATTTCGGTGTTAAAACTATGCCTATTGCCCGTGAATCTACTTTCTTTGATTTTAGAGGAGAAGGAAATTATATTTTAAATAATGTAATATTTGATTTTTCTAAAACAACATATTCTTATACATATCGTACCGATTGGGGTGTAACAGGAACTTCGTTTAGTATTGTTAACTCTACAAATGCTATGCTTAACAATGTATATACGATAGACGGAGATTTAAAAAACGGAGATTCTATTATTGTTAAAGACGCCGGCGACGGAAAAGGCGGAATAACTGATAAGACTAAAATTTACTATACTTTTAGAAAATATAATGCAAGCAGTTCAAATTTTGGTTCTTATGATTCATATTTAGAAATGATAGACGACGGTGCAAACATTAAATGGTTAACCGATATGGGCGTTAATATTGC
>JAZRVG010000031.1:0-2153 GCA_045599025.1 Christensenellaceae bacterium
ATGTAATTACGTTAGGTTTTTTAAATGTTTTCTTTTTCATAATAAAATTATATCACTAATATTATATTTGATAATTGTTTTGCCGAGTAAATAACAAAATAGGCAAATGAACAATAAAAGCGTAAAAGTGTTCTTTTACGCTCAACTATTATATTATATCATAAATTTTTAAATGTGTAAATACATTTTTTAAAAATAAAGTTGAACAAAATTTTTGACTTTCGTATTGACTAAACAGGTTTTTTCGCATATAATAGAAGTACAAAGAAAAGGGAGGAAAGACCAATGCAATAGGATGTAAAAATCTATTTAAAGGAGGTATTTATATTGATAAATCACAAATCTTTTAAAAGGAATTACTTTTCTATTAAAGTTTAAATAAGGAGAACTCCAATGAATTATTAAGTTTTTTTCTAAACGTAAAAACCCCGATTTGAGAGCAAAGTTTGCTTAATTAAGTAATGTATATGGTAGGGGATATAGTACGCAGTAAAACTGAATATTGATTAAATTAAGCGGTTAGATTATCTAACCGCTTTAAGTTTGTTTTTTATAAGAAAAGCGGTTGCATTTAGCAACCGCTTTTAAAATTATTCTTGGTCTTCTTTAAGTGCTTTTGCAGTTTCTGCAATATCAATTTCGTCCGCATTTGTTCCGGTTTCGCCTTTTACGAGCCATACAAAGTAAATAATTATAGACGCAACAAGTAAGCCAACGGCAGTTAATACGATGCCTAAACCGTCTTTTGAGAATCCGCTTTCTGTAAATAAAATATCTTTAACGCCGAATATTTCAATAATTAAAATTAAAATAGGAGTTACGTATTTTACCATTACGGCAAAGAATTTACCAAAACCACCAAGTTCCAAACCGTCGTCTTGTAAGGTTTTGAAAGTTTGCATCGGGTTAGCAGTGAATTTTTTATCAACAAACCAACCGATAGCAATACAAGAACCGAGTGCACAAACGGGCATCAAAACGGTGTTTGTAACGATATCAAAGAAATCAAGCCAGTCTTGACCGCAAATAAGCATTGATAAATCGTCGTTAAGAAGTTTACCGAGAGAAATACTAATAGGAACTGCAAGGGCAAAACATAAGAAAGCGGCAACAGTTATAGATTTCTTTCTGTGTAATTTGAATTTTTGAATAATAAATTGAGTAACAACTTCCAAAAGTGAAATTACCGAAGTAAGAGCGGCAATAACAACCATACCGAAGAAGAAGAAAGAAAGAATTTTTCCTAATGCTCCAAGGTTTTCAAATACAAGTGGAAGTGTAGAGAACATAAGCATTAAACCGCTTGTTCTAACTTCGCCACCGCTAACTGCTTTGTAGTGGTAAACGGCAGGGAAAATTGCAAGACCGGCTAAAACTGCAACGAGTGTATCAAAAATACAAATCATAAGTGCAGATTTGCCAACTTTAATTTCTTTACCGGTGTAAGAGCCGTAAGAAACCATAATACCCATACCGAGAGAAAGGGAATAGAACGCTTGGCTCATAGCGGCAAGAACGCCTCTAAAACCTAATTCTTTGAAATTTGCTTTTAAAATGTAGAAATCTAAACCGTCTTTTACGCCGTCACCAAGGAATAAGCAGTAAATAACGATTGCTACTAATATAATGAAAAGAGCAGGCATTAAAACTTTTGACGCTTTTTCAATACCGTCCTTAACGCCACCCATAATAACGACGAGTGCTAAAATAAGGAAAATAGCGGTGTATAAAATAACTTCGCCAACGTTTCCGGTAAATGCGGAAATAATACCACTGTTACCGCTAAACGAGTTAAGAGTATATTTAACGGTATAACCGCCTAAAATCGCATAATAACAAGTGATAAGGAACGGAATAATAATAGCGAATAAACCGAGCCAACCTAACTTCTTGTTTGCTTTTTTATACGAAGTAACGGGGTTTGCTTGTGCACGTTTACCGAGATAGATTTCGGCAATCATAACTATTGAGCCGATAACGATAACGCTCATAATATAAACGAGAACAAATGCCGCACCGCCGTAAATACTTGTTTTGTAGGGGAAACTCCAAAGGTTTCCAAGACCAACTGCCGAGCCTGCTGCTGCAAGAATAAAACCTATACCGCTAGCAAAGCCGTTTTTCTTTTTAGTGCTTTCCATTTTTATAACTCC
>JAZRVG010000032.1:0-11034 GCA_045599025.1 Christensenellaceae bacterium
ACTCAAAAAAAAACGAATAAAGAGAGTAAAAAAAACATAAAAATAGAATACGTTATCGCAATAATACTTTTTGTCATTGTAATCGTAATTTGTTTTAGTAATTTTAGCGGTAAAAACTTATTTCAAATAACGAAAACGGAAAAAAGTTCTAATTCATTTGAATTAGAAACGGAAAATAAATTAAGGGAAATTTTTTCTCAAATAGACGGCGTTGGAAAAGTTGAAGTTGATATAACGTTAAAGAACGACGGAAAAGTAAACGTTTTAAAAACCACCGAAAAAACGGAACAAAGCGGAAAGATAACCACGAAAGAGCAAGTCGTTTACCTAAACGGAGAACCTTATAAAGTTTCAACCGAAAATCCCGAAATAAGCGGAGTAGTCGTTATATGTAAAGGCGGGGAAAACTTGCTTGTAAAAAATAAAATAACGGAAATTTTAACCGTAGTATATAAGGTTAGTTCCGAGAATATAAGAATTATAAAAATGAAATAAAAGGAGAATAATTATGAGTAAAAAGAAAAAAATAGTAGTTTTAAGTTGCATGATAGCCTTGCTTGCGGTAACGGCGGTATTTAACTTCGTGTTATCGGGCAAAAACACCTATTCCGAAAAAACGGCAACGACCTTTTCGGAATACAGAACGGAAAGATTAAACACGAGAAACGAGCAAATGCTTGAACTTGACAGAATCGTTAACGAAAGTGAAGATAATTCATCGGTAAAACAAGACGCATTATCGCAAAAAATGCAACTTACCAAAATTACCGAAGAAGAACTTAAAATGGAAACTTTAATAAAAGCGTACGGTTGTGACGAAGTAGTAGTAACAATGTCACTTAATTCGCCAAACGTAAACGTAATTATAAAAGACGAAAATTTTGACCAAGCCTACGCAATGAAAATATACAATTTATTCGTTCAAGAAGGGGATATTGATTGCGAAAACATAAATATTATACCTTACCTTTGAAAAATATGTAAAAATGCTATGTAATTTTCAAAAAGTGTGGTACAATATACCTATAAAATCAAAAAAATGCTTTTAATAATATTAAAAGTATTTAATTAAAGGAGTTTACATGGCAGTTTATAAACGTGGGGATACGGAAAATAAAGGGAAAGTAACCTACAACGCAAGTATCGTAAAAGGTATAGTTATTTTAGCGGTTGCAGACGTTCAAGGGGTTGCCGTTAAGAGCGGAAAAAACAAATTAAACGCAACTAAAATTACGTTTAACGGAGATACCGTTTCCGTTGATATAGACGTAATCGTTATGTACGGTTACAACGTGCCGGACGTAGCCTTTAACGTTCAACAAAGCATAAAATACAACATTGAATCAATGTCCAAATACAAAGTTGATTCCGTAAACGTTCACGTAAGCGACGTAGCACCGGACGAAACGGCAAAATAATAAATTTTTTCAAACTGTCGCACTGAATATAGTGTGGCGGTTTGTTACGTATAAAGGTAATTACAATTATGAGAAAAGACGCAAGAGAAGCAGTTTACAAATTATTATTCAGCAATCAATTCAACGATAAATTTGACGACGAGTTTAAGAATTATATTTTTCTTGAACAAAAATTAACGGGGAAAGACGTTGAGTTTGCCAACGAATTATTAACGGAATATTACGCTCACGAAGAAGAAATAAACGGCATAATAGAGTCAATTTCCAACGGTTACAAACTTGAAAGATTATATACGACGGACAAGTGTGCGTTGCAAATCGCCGTATGCGAAATGACCTATTTAAAAAATATTCCGTACATAGTTTCCATAAACGAAGCGTTAGAACTTGTAAGGCTTTATTCAACCGAAGAAAGCCCCAACTTTGTAAACGGAGTATTAGCGGAATATAAAAAGCGTTTGGAAACGGAAGGAGAAAACCAATGATTTTATTAGACGGAAAGAATTTTTCTTTAAAATTCAAAGATAATCTTAAAGAAAAAGTTTCACGCCTTAAAACGGAATACGGTATAACTCCCGGTTTAGCGGTAGTAATAATAGGCGAAGACCCCGCCTCGCAAATTTACGTAAGAAATAAAATGCTCGGTGCGGAATACGTAGGAATAAATTCTATAACCGTTAGGTTAAGTGAAGATATTTCGCAAGAAGACGCCGAAAACGAAGTTATAAAATTAGCAAACAGAACCGACGTAAACGGAATAATAGTACAACTCCCGTTACCCAAAAAGTTTAATACGGCTAAAATTTTATCGCATATTCCTACGGAAAAGGACGTTGACGGACTTTGTGCCGAAAATTTAGGTAAACTCGTAATAGGCGAAAAAACGCTCGTTAGTTGCACGCCGAACGGAATTATACAACTTTTAAAAGGTTACGGCGTTGAATTTGCAGGCAAAAGAGCGGTTGTGGTTGGAAGAAGTAATATGGTAGGCAAGCCTATCAGCGCATTACTTTTGAACGAAAACGCAACGGTCACAACTTGTCACTCAAAAACCGAAAATTTAAAAGAAATAACGTTATCGGCAGATATTTTGGTAGTTGCAATAGGTAAAGCCAACTTTATTACGGGCGATATGATAAAAGAAGGTGCGGTTGTGGTTGACGTCGGTATGAATAGAGTTGACGGAAAACTTTACGGCGACGTTGAGTTTAATTCGTGCAAAGAAAAAGCGTCTTATATAACTCCCGTCCCGGGTGGAGTAGGACCAATGACGGTAACGATGTTACTTTACAACGATTTTATAGCAACGTTAAGGGAAAACGGCATTGAAGAATTTTAAAGAGATATACGAAAGTTATAAAAACGATTTTGAAAAAGATTTAATAACTTACGTTGAAAATTTGCCTTCGGCAAACGCAAAATTAAAACAAGCGGTTGAGTATAGCGTAAAAGCAGGCGGAAAGAGAATTCGTCCCGTTTTAATGCTACTCACGGCGGAAGTTTTAGGTGTTGACCGAAAAGAAATTATAAATTACGCAATAAGTTTGGAACTTATTCACACCTATTCGTTAATTCACGACGATTTACCGAGTATGGATAACGACGATTACCGTAGGGGAAAGTTGACGAACCATAAAGTTTTCGGCGAAGCTAACGCCATTTTGGCAGGGGACGCACTTTTAAATTACGCTTACGAACTTATGTTCCGTTCGGTAAACGGAATTTACGGGTTAAACGCATCAAGAATAATATCAAATTATGCAGGTGCAAGCGGTATGATTGGCGGACAGGCAACCGATATAAACGTAGAAGACTACGAAAAGACCGAACAAACCTTAAAAAATATACACCTTAACAAAACGGGTAAACTCATAACTGCAAGCGTAGTTGTTCCAAGTTGTTTTACGGGCGATAAATATTTTAAAGAACTCAAAACGTACGGCGAAAATTTAGGTATTCTTTTTCAAATAACCGACGATATTTTAGATTATACCGCAAGTTTTAATAAATTAGGAAAAACTCCTAAAAAGGACGAAAACGAAAATAAACTTACTTACGTAACCCTTTTCGGTTTAGAAAAAGCCAAAGAAATGTGCAAAACCGTATATGAAAATACGGTAAAAGCAATAGAAACCGTTGAAAACAGTGAAGTTTTAGTAGAATTTGCAAAGTACGTTTACAGTAGAGAATTTTAATGAGAATTGACAGTTTTTTAGTTGAAATCAATAAATACCCGTCAAGAGCGAAAGCCCAAAGGGCGATAAGTTTAGGGGAAGTTTTATATAAAGGCAAGGTTGCAAAGCCTTCGCAAGACGTTGAAAACGAAAGCGACTTAACTTTTTTAAAAGAAGGTGCGGAATTCGTTTCCAACGGCGGTTATAAACTAAAAAAAGCCTTAACCGATTTCAATTTAGACGTAAGCGGAAAAACTTTTTTAGATATAGGAGCGTCCAACGGGGGTTTTACCGATTGTTTATTTAAAAACGGTGCTAAAAAAGTATTTTGTTTAGACGTTGGCGAAAGCCAACTTGATAAATCTTTACTAGATAAAAACGTCGTTATATTAGACAATTTTAACGCAAGAAATTTAACCGAAGAAGTTTTAGGCGGAAAAGTTGACGGAATAACTTGCGACGTAAGTTTTATATCACTTACGTATATTTTACCGCAAATAAAAAGCGTATTAAAAGAAAGCGGAGTAGCGGTTCTACTTATAAAACCGCAATTTGAGTGCGGAAAAGAATATTTAGGCAATAGCGGAATAGTAAAGAGTATAAATGCAAGAAAACAAGCAATATTAAAGATATACGAAAGTGCCAAATCGGTTGGTTTAACGCCTATAAACCTAACCAACGCACCGATAATACCGAAAAAGAACGTAGAATATTTAATTCTACTTAAAAATAATCAAGAGCAACCATTTGACAAATCTAAAATAAATCTTTTAGAAGTTTAGGAGTTAATATGAAAGTAGGAATTTTTATCAATACTACAAAACCGGAAGCAAACAAAACCGCTAACGAATTTAGCGATTTACTTTTTGATAACGGCATAGAAAGCAAAGTTGTAAACTTAAAAGAAGATTGTAAGGACGTTGACTTAATAGCCATATTCGGCGGAGACGGAACTATTTTAAGAGTAGTTGAATACGCCATTGAATACGACTTACCGCTACTTGCAATAAACAGTGGAACGGTAGGTTTTTTAACCACGCTTGAAAGTAAAGATTTACAAAAAGCAATAAATCTTATAAAGAACGGCGGCCCTATTGAAAAACGTTCGGTAATGAAAGTGTACGTTGACGGAAACAAATATTACGCATTAAACGAGGCTCTCGTTGAAAGAGTTCACTCGGGCGGTTACACGGGCGGAGTTGCCAAACTTGAATTAACGCTCGGCGGTCAAAAAGCGGGCGACTATTCTTGCGACGGGCTTATTATATCAACTCCCACGGGTTCAACGGCATACTCTTTATCGGCAGGCGGTTCGGTAATAGCCCCAAATTTAAACGTATTTTCGGCTACACCCGTTTGCTCTCACTCTGCACAAAGCAAACCTATAATTTACAGTGACGATACGGTTGCAAAAATCAAATTGTTGCCAAGTTCGGTAAAATGTGCTTTGTACGTTGACGGTAAATTTATCAAAAACTTAAAAGTTACGGACACGGTAGAAGTAAACAAGAGCAAAAAACAAATAAAATTTTTCAGTTCGGACAGTAATTTTTACGAAAAATTGTTATTGAAATTAAACAAGTGGAGTGAAATTAAGTAATGTCAAGTAAAATTCGTAGGCAAAGAATTTTAGAAATTATAAAAGAAAAGGAAATCTCTAAACAAGACGAGTTAGTTGAAATACTTAACGAAGAAGGTTTCAATACCACTCAAGCAACCGTTTCAAGAGATATTAACGAACTAAAACTCATAAAAGTAAAGGGCGAAAGCGTAAAGAGTAAATACGCCGTAGAAACGCCCACTCAAACGGGTTTAGTCAGTCAAGATAGGGTTATAACTTTAATAAAAACGTTCGTCGTTTCGGTAGAAAACGCTAAAAATTTAGTAGTTGTAAAAACTCTTGCAGGCAACGGTTCTTCGTGCGGTATGGCGATAGACAGGTTAAAACCGGAAGGTGTTGTCGGTAGTATTGCAGGGGACGATACTCTTTTAATAGTAACTCACGACGACGAGTCCGCCGAAAAAGTAGTTGAATATATCAAAAAAATTATAGAATAAAACTTATGATAAGAACTTTAACTTTAAAAAACGTTGCTTTAATCAAACAAGCACAAATAGATTTTTCAAACGGAATAAACGTTTTATCGGGCGAAACGGGTGCAGGTAAAACAGTTATTTTAACGGGTTTAAATTTTGTTTTAGGTCAAAAAGCGGATAAATCTATGATTCGTAGGGGGGAAAACTCTTGCGAGTGTGAAATATGTTTTGATATAGAGAACAATAGCGAAGTAACGGCAATTTTAAACGAGTACGGCATTGACTACGATAATAACGAAGTGGTAGTCCGTAGGCGTTTGTTCGTTGACGGAAGGAGTGACGTTAAAGTAAACGGAGTAACCGTAACGCTATCAATGTTAAAACGCATAACGCTACTTATAGCGGACGTTTACGGTCAAAGCGAGCATTATTCCTTGCTTGAAGAAAGTTCGCAATTAAAGGTATTAGACGGGTTTATCGGCGAAGAAGTTTTATCGTTAAAAGAAGAAATAAAAACTGTTATAAAAAATATCAAAGATATTTTGGAATTTAACGAAAAATCGGGTGGAAACGAACGGGAAAGAGCAAATAAAATAGATTTACTCAATTATCAAATAAACGAAATAAAATCGGCAAATTTAGTTGAAGGCGAAGAAGAAGAACTTATAAACCGAAACAAAATTTATCAAAACACCGAAAGAATAGGTGAGGCTTTATCTCTTGCGAAAGAGTGTTTAACTTGTGATAACGGTTGTTTAGACAGTTTGTCAACGGCAACTTCAAAAGTAGGAAATATTACCGATTTTTCAAGCAAATTTAGTGAGCTTTACGATAGGCTTTATTCTCAAAAGGCAGAACTTGACGATATTGCAACCGAACTTGAAAACGAACTTGATAATTTAGATTTTGACGAGCAAGACAGAAATTTCGTTGCGGAAAGGCTTGATTTATATCATACTTTAAAGAGAAAATACGGAGCGGACTATAAAGAAATAACCGAATATTTAGATAATTCCGAAAAAGAACTTCAATTTTTGGTGGAATACGAAGAAACGGCAAAAAAGAACGAAGAATTATTAAATAAATATTACGGAAATTTAGAAAAACTTTATAAAAAATTAACCTTGTTAAGGCAAAAATACGCAAAAGAATTAGCCGAAAGATTACTAACGGAAATAAGAACTTTAGGTATGAAGAACGCCGAATTTATCATAAACGTTACGCAAGATAAAGATTATAAGTTTTTATCAAGTACGGGAATAGATAAAGTTGAGTTTTTGTTTAGTGCAAATAAAGGCGAACCGCTTAAAACTATGAGTAAGATAATAAGCGGTGGCGAAATGAGTAGGTTTATGCTTTCGTTAAAACTTGTATCGGGCTTTAACGGAGTAACCTATATATTTGACGAAATAGATGCAGGTATTTCGGGAGAAGTTGCAAAAATAGTAGCCGAAAAATTTGCGGTATTATCTAAAAAATCACAAATTATAACCATATCACACTTACCGCAAATAGTATCGTTTGCGGACGTATCGTTTAAGATATTAAAAGTAGAAACGGAAACGGAAACCGAAACTACGGTAATACCGCTTGACGAAAACGGTAGGGCGGAAGAGATTATGCGAATAATCGGCGGAAACGACGAGATAAGCAAAAACCATGCAGTAAGTTTAATACAAAAAGCAAAAGAATTTAAAAAATCTTTATAAAAACTAAAAGTCCTACGAAAAAATTCGTAGGACTTATTTAATTAAATATATTTTCCACAACGCTTGCGTAGCAAGCATATCACTCGTCGTAAGACGAATATCACTTACTTTTTAATAATATAATGTCTTGTAAAACAAAACATTGATTTGAAAAAAAAAGCAAATATCACTCCGCCAACGGCGGAATATCACCAAAAAAACGCTCCGTAAAGAGCGTTTTTTTATATTTATTAGTACATTCCGCCCATGCCTGCGTTAGGGTTCATAGGTGGTTCTTTTTCGGGAATATCGCAAACCAAACTTTCGGTCGTTAAAAGTGTAGACGCAATAGATTGAGCGTTTTGAAGTGCCGAACGTGTAACTTTGGTCGGGTCAATAATACCTTTTTCAACCATATTGCAGAATTCGTTGTTGTAAGCGTCAAAACCGTAGTATTTATCGCCTTTTTTAACGATTTCGTTAAGAATAACCGAGCCGTCCAAACCTGCGTTTTTAGCAATTTGACGAACGGGTTCTTCAATGGCTCTTAAAATAATTTGAGCGCCGGTTTTTTCATCGCCTTGTAAAGATTCAACAAGTTTTTTAAGTGAAGGAATAGCAGTTAAAAGGGCAGTACCACCACCGGGAACGATACCTTCTTCAACGGCTGCTTTCGTTGCCGCCAAAGCGTCTTCAATACGGAGTTTCTTTTCCTTCATTTCAACTTCGGTAGCCGCACCAACGTTAATTACCGCAACACCGCCAGCAAGTTTAGCAAGGCGTTCTTGAAGTTTTTCTTTGTCGTAATCGCTTGTAGTAACGGCAATTTGGCTTCTAATTGCTTCAACTCTGTTTTTAATTTCTTCGGGGTTGCCCGCACCACCGATAATAGTAGTGTTGTCTTTATCAACTTTAATTTGAGCACATTTGCCGAGCATATCTAACGTAACGTCTTTAAATTCAATGCCAAGGTCGTTAGAAATTACAGTACCGCCAGTTAAAATAGCAATATCTTCAAGCATTGCTTTTCTTCTGTCACCAAATCCCGGCGCTTTTACCGCAACACTGTTAAATACGCCTTTAAGTTTGTTTACAACAAGAGCGGTTAAAGCGTCGCCTTCAACGTCTTCGGCGATAATCATAAGTTTTTGACCGGATTGAGCAAGCGGTTCAATAATCGGTAAAATTTCTTGAATAGAAGAAATCTTTTTGTCGGTAATTAAAATTTGAACGTTATCGTATTGAACTTCCATTTTGTCGGTATTTGTAACGAGATAGGGGGATGCGTAACCTCTGTCAAATTGCATACCGTCAACGGTAGTAAGTTCGGTTTTCATAGTTTTTGCTTCTTGAATAGTAATAACGCCGTCTTTACCTACTTTTTCCATTGCTTCCGAAATAAGCGAGCCTATTTCTTCGTCGCCTGCGGAAATAGACGCAACTTGTGCTATTGCTTCTTTGCTTTCAACGGGTTTAGAAATTGCTTTAAGGTCGTCAACTATAACGTCAACGGCTTTTTTCATACCTTTTTTCAAAATTACGGGGTTAGCACCTGCGGCAAGGTTTTTCAATCCCTCTCTAATCATTGCTTGTGCCAAAACTACTGCGGTAGTAGTACCGTCGCCGGCAACGTCGTTAGTTTTAGTTGAAACTTCTTTAACGAGTTGAGCACCCATATTTTCAAACGGGTCTTCAAGTTCTATTTCTTTTGCTATAGTAACACCGTCGTTAGTAATAAGCGGTGCACCGAATTTTTTATCTAAAACCACGTTTCTTCCTTTTGGTCCTAACGTAATTTTAACGGTATCGGCGAGTGTGTTAACGCCGGTTTCTAATGCTTTTCTTGCTTCGTCTCCGTGTTTAAGTTGTTTAGCCATAAAATATCACTCCTTTTATTCTACGATTGCGAGAATATCGCTTTGCTTAATAATGGTAAATTCTTTACCGTCAATTTTAAATTCGCTACCTGCGTATTTAGCGTACAAAACAACGTCACCGACTTTAACTTGCATTGTAACTTCTTTGCCGTCAATAACGCCACCCGGGCCAACTGCTACAACGGTAGCGGTTTGTTGTTTTTCTTGTGATGCGGAAGGAAGAATAAAACCCGTTTTGGTTGTTTCTTCTTTGTCGCAAGCCGTAACTACAACTTTATCAAATAAAGGTTTAATCGTCATAATTTGCCTCCAAAATATTTAAGTTTTAAATTTTAGCACTCTCAACCTTTGATTGCTAATTATATTATAGTCACAATTAAAATTTTGTCAATAGATATATGATATTTTTTGTAAATTTTTTTAGCGAATTTTAGAGAAAATCAAATATAATTATTGATTATATATATAAAATGTGCTAAAATATAAAAAAATCAAATAGGAGCGTATTATGAATAAGTGGGACGAAAGGTTCGTTAAACTTGCCGATTTTGTAGGAGAGTGGTCAAGTTGTTATCAAGAAAACAGACACGTTGGAGCAGTTATCGTAAAAGATAAAAGAGTATTAGCAACGGGCTATAACGGTGCACCGAGCGGTGTTCAAAGTTGTAAAGATAAAGGTGAATGTTTAAGAAAGAAATTGCAAATTCCTTCGGGAACACGCCAAGAAACTTGTTATGCAGTACACGCCGAGCAAAACGCAATCGCACAAGCGGCAAAAATGGGCGTATCGGTAGATAATGCGGTAATATACGTAACTCATCAACCTTGCACGATTTGCACTAAAATGATAATCAACGCAGGCATTAAAAAAGTTATATATAAAAACGGCTATCCCGACGATTTTTCAAAAGTATTGTTTGACGAGGCTAACGTAGAACTTATCAAATACGAAGAAAAGGAGCAATAATATATATGGAAAACAAAAATCCTATCGTAACTATAACTTTTACTAACGGAAAAGAAATGAAAGCGGAATTATATCCGCAAATAGCACCAAACACGGTTAATAACTTTATTTCGCTTATAAAGAAAGGTTTTTATAACGGAGTATGTTTTCATAGAATAATCGCAGGCTTTATGATTCAAGGCGGAGACCCTGACGGAACGGGAATGGGTGGACCGGGCTATTCAATAAAAGGCGAATTTGCTTCTAACGGCTTTAAAAACGACTTAAAGCATACAAGGGGAGTTTTGTCTATGGCAAGAGCAATGAATCCAAATTCCGCAGGAAGTCAATTCTTTATAATGCACGAAGACGCACCGTATTTAGATAAACAATACGCAGGTTTCGGCAAACTTACCGAAGGTTACGATGTTTTAGACGAAATTGCTAACACTAAAACCGACTGGCAAGACAGACCTTACGACGATATCGTTATGAAAACGGTTACAGTTGAAACTTTCGGGGTAGAATATAGCGAACCGCAAAAGGTGTAAAATATGGAAAAAACTTTTAGTTATAATAAAAACGTTTGTTTCATAGGTGACAGTATCACTTACGGAGCAAATTTTACTTCACATATTTACGAATATTATAAAAACGAAAAACCCGAACTAAAAGTTAAAGTTTTCAATGCCGGTGTTCCGGGCGATACTTCTACCTTGTGTTTAAACAGGTTAGAAAGCGACGTTATGCGTTATAATCCCGAAGAAGTGGTTTTAATGTTCGGTATGAACGACGTTGGTAGGCTTGACTTCGGTATAGAAAAACCTTGTAAAGAAATTCTTTTAAGTAGAGAAAATAACATTGAAAGATACGTTAACTCTATGGAAAAGTTAG
>JAZRVG010000033.1:0-9685 GCA_045599025.1 Christensenellaceae bacterium
AGAAAATAATAATTCATAATTCTTGCGGATATTTCAACCATAAATTATTTTTAAAATATATAAATTCAAATATGTCGCTTACCGGTTGTATTAAAATTTTAAACAGTTTAACAAATTACAACATTTTAATTAAAAGCGAAAACAAAAAAGGCGAAACGATATACCAAGTAAATCAAGATTTATTGAAATATAAAATATAAACAGTTTAAAATAATCAAAAAACGACTACGTTTTCGTGGTCGTTTTTGTTATTTTTCTTTAATTTTCAAAACATAAAATATATGCCGGAGATACATCTAATATTATACATAAATTCGCAAGAGTATCAAGCGAAGGCATTATGTCCCCTTTTATATAATGTGCTATCGCCGACTGCGTTACGTTTAACTTCTTTGCAAGTTCTATTTGCGTGTATCCACTGTTTATTATTACTTCTTTTATTCGTGATTTGATTTTCTCGTTCTCTACCATATATTTCTCTACGCTTTTATTGTATGATTTCTAATCATTATTTTCTTGACTTATGACTATCAATCATATATAATTATGTAAAGGAGTTATGTTATGAAACGTTACGATAAAGAAAAAAATAAACGTGAAGAAGATATTTTTTCCGAAATAGAAAGCAATTATAAAGAAAGCAGTAAAACCATAACTAAAATTGCTATTATAACGGTTTTGGGTATAATCGTAATATTCGTAATTTTATTATTTTTAATCAAATAAACTAAAAACACGGAAAAAATTTCCGTGTTTTTTTATTTTATAACGATTTTGTAAAGTCGTAGCATTTTGCCGTTTCTAAAATTCGGCTTTCGTGTTTTTCGTAATAACCTATAAGTTCGCCATTTCCGTTTCTTAAGGCAACCATATATACGTCTTCGTTAATATCGGTAAGATTATATGCAAAAATTATATTGTTGTTTTTATCTTCGTTAAACCAACTTTTTACTCTTTTTATAATTTCGTTTGACTTTTCGTTATGGCAATTTAGTAAACTTTTCCCGACTAATTTCGCTCCGCCACGCTTTTCGTATCTTGTTATTGCCGACGGATTCATATATAAAATTATATCGTTTAAATCACATATAACTACGGGAGATTTATCGTTTTCTATTACGCTTTTAAAATATTCGTTAAGCATTTTTACACCTTAAATCTTATAACCCTAAAACTTAAACTCGTGCCGTATTTGAACGGGTTTACGGTAAATTCGTTATCTTTTACGATAACTTTTTCTCCGTTATCTAAATAAATTGCGTCCTTAATATCGGCGTATATTTTTACAACCTTATCTTCACTTGAAAGTTGAACGTTTTTGTCTGCGGTCATACGAATATCGGAAACTATTGCATAGTAATATTCTCCGTCGTAAAGAATATTCGCACCATCGCACTTTATATCGCAGGCACGGGAATTATAAATGAAGTTGCCCGTTCTTTTTACCCATTTACCTATTTCCGCAAGCAAACATTTATCGTACAAGTTGACAGTTCCGTCGCCTTTTAAACCCGTATTCAATAAAAAGTTACAGTTGTTTAATCTACAAGTAAGCAAATCGCCAACTAAATCTTTTACCGATTTATAGTTACAATCGTCTTCACAATAGCCCCAGTGGTCGTTTAAAATTTGACACATTTCCCCTGCAAGATATTTTTCACTCATATCTACGAAACAAGGTTTTCCACGCTCAAAAGTAACGCTGTCTATCTCTCTATGCCCCGTTTTACCCGTTGCCGATAAACCCGTATTGTTTATTATCATAGCGGTTGGTTGATATTTTCTTATTATGCCGTAAAGTCTGTCTTCTTGCCAGTCGTCGTTAGGCTTGTCCCACATACCGTCAAACCAAAAACCACCGACTTTTCCATAGTTTTTTGACAATATTTCTATACTTTTGCAAAGATAATCTATATATCCGCTAAAATTCGTTTTATAGTCTTTATTTCGCCAATCAAGTAACGTGTGATAGAAAAAAGGAACGATATTTTCTTTGTTACACTCGTCAACGAATTCTTTAATTAAATCTCTTTTTGCAAGAGAGTGCGGAGCGTCAAAATCGTTAAGTCCGCAAGTATCGTATAGGGAAAATCCGTCGTGGTGACGTGTGGTTAAGGTTATATACTTACAACCTGCCGTTTTTGCCATTTGAACAAGTTCTTTCGCCCAGTTTTTATCGGGGTTGAATTCGTTTTTTAATTTTTCGTATTCTTCTACGGGTATGTCGTGCAAATATTCCGTCCACTCGCCCTTTTTAAGCATACTGTACAAACCGAAATGAACGAACAAACCGAAACCTAACTTTTCAAAATCTTTTATATAAGAATATACTTCCATATTATTTACTCCTGTAAATTAAACGCATTAAACTTTCACTCATATTGATATTTTCGCAAACGGTATCGTCGCCGAAATACAAATCGGTAGGAGCAAAGTTCCATATAGATTTTACACCGAGTTCTATTACCTTTCTTGCAACGCTTTCGGCATACTCTTTTTGAACGCTTATAATCGCTATGTCCGTTTTCTCTTTTTTAAGATATTCTGTAAGAAAATTCATTTCGTAAACTTTAATATTTTCGTTTACTTTTATGTGTGAAGTTTCTATATCAAAAACCGCTTTAATTTCCACGTTTTCCGCAGAAAAACCCACGTAATTTGCAAGTGCTTGACCTATTCTTCCCCCACCTATTATAATGGCGGTATGTTTTACGTTAAGCCCTAAAATATCTTGTATTCTGTTTTTTAAAAATTCGGTATCGTAGCCGTAGCCTTGTTGACCGAAACCGCCGAAAAGAGACAAATCTTGTCTTACCTGCGATGCGGTTAAATGCAAGGTGTCCGCTATCGTTTTAGAAGAAACGCAAGTGATATTTTTTGCGGTTAGTTCTTGCAAATAGCGGTAGTATTTTGGTAATCTTTGAATTACGTTTTGCGAAATTTGTTTATTCATATTTTAAAACCGTTGTTTATTTTTTTATTTTGTGTTAAAATTCTATTATGGTTAAAATTCACGCTCGTATTATTAAAAATACTAAAACGATAAAATCTTTTACTTATCAAAACGTTAACGAATATCTTTCGGAAAATTTTTACGCTTACGTTACGGAAATTTGCCGTAAACTTGATATTGCTACGCCCATTATAATTCCTTACTCCCGTGAGTGCTACGAAAATTTTAATTCCGTTTCTTTTTATAAGGACGATTTCGTTGACAGTATTAGTTTTGATAAACTTTTGTTAGAAAATATTGATAGATAAACGAATAATTTTTTCATTATAGTCCACACTACTAAAAGGGAGGATTATATGAAATTTACAAGTATTCTTTCGTTCATTCTCGTTATAGTAGGTGCGATAGTATGGCTTACCGTTGGTTTATTCAACTTTAACGTAGTAGCAATGCTTTTCGGCTCAGCAAGTTTCGTAACGAGAACGATTTACGCTCTTGTCGGATTGGCAGGATTGTTTATGATATTTTTCACTTTTTGGTACAAACCATTCAAAAATATCAGAAATTAAAGGTCGGAAACGACCTTTTTTTATTGCTCTTTTTTCTTTCTTTTATTTAAAAGAGTAAGAATAGAAAAATAGATTATTCCGCCTACCAAATAAACGGAAATAAACTGTCCTACGAATATTTGAATAGCGTTAATAAAATAGAGTTCTTTAAGTTCCGTTATCACTAAAAACGTAAACGGAACGACAATAGCGTTGATTATTACCGGAAAAAGTCCGCCAAAAGCAAATTTTAAAAAATTGTTTTTAACTTTTTTACCTACTAAATAAGTTAAAATTGCCGACAATAGAGTTGCCAAAGAACCGAAAACTATATCTAAAATTCCGTTCCCGAAAATATTTGCAATTAAGCAACCCACCGTCACCCCGACTATACCTTCGGGGAAAAGCAACGGAAGAATTGTTAGCCCCTCCGCAAAACGAACTTGTATTCCGCCGTATGAAAGCGGAAGAAAACTTACGGTAAGTATAAAATATATTCCCGCAATTAAGCCTTGAAGTGCTAAACTTTTTGCCTTACTTTTTTGTTTTAACATTGTGTACCTCGGTTTTTTAGAAGTGTTTGCCGAAAACCTTCTATAATAAAAAATTATATTAAAAAAAACGCTTTCACGCTTTTAATTCCATAAAAGCCAAATGGCCGTTTACGCTATTGCATAAACGACCACTTGAAAAATATATGATAAGGGGGAAAATGATGAACTATTTAACGCATAATAATATATACCTTTATTTTGATTTTGTAAAGCAAATTTACGCCCTTTTTGAAAAAAATTATTTTTTATTTTTTTCTTTTTCAAAAAAGTAAAATTTTCCGTTCGTTCCTACCACCTTGTAGCCGTTTGAAATAAACGTTTTGTACGATATTGAGTTATTTTTAAAACATTTTGAAACTACCTTATAACCGTTTTCCAATAAATAATCGGTAATAAGTTTTATAGTCTCTTTGCCGTAACCTAAACCTTGATATTTTTTAAAAAGTCTTATACCTACTTCAACTTCGCCTTTATAGTTGAAATTATATATTATAACTTCACCGATTAGCGTTTTTTCGCTTATTTTTGAAATTTTTAAGCATAAGTTGTTTTTATTTTTATAATCGTTTTTTTGCAAATTATAAAAAGTGTTAGTATCAACTTCTTTAAAGTCCCTTTTATAGTCGTAGCCCCAAAATTTATTGTTTTTTATTTGAGTATAAAGTTTAAAATAATTTTCCGCATCTTCTTTTTGAATTTTGGAAAGTTTTACCTTTTCGCCTTTTAGCGTTTTTACGTTTTGAGTTAAAAACGGTCTTTCAACTTCTACGTCGTACTTTTCAAGCAAGTAAACGGGTTGGTATTGTAATTTAGAAGTTCTTAAACCCATATCTCCCGAATCGTCTTGCCTGTTTATGTATTTAATACCTTCACGGTAGTTGTTTTTAACGAATTCGTTGAACATAGTCGGGTAAATTCCCCTATATTCCGTTAAGGCTTTTTCTATATGAATAACCATAGTGTCGCCTACGTATTCCCCTATTGAAAAAGCACGTATTTTTCCGTTTATTTCCAAATATCCACTGAAAAAGTTCGCCGTTTTTAATTTTTGAAGGAATTTTTGAGTGTTTAAAAATTCGTATTTTTCAACGGGTTTCATACCTTTATGTTGTTTCTTATATTCGTTTAAAAACTCAAAAATTCTCGGTATATCTTTTTTTAAAGTAACTTTATATTTACAGTTCGGGTTTTCTCTTTTAAAAACGTTTATATGGTTTCTTTGACCGCTAAATTTTTTACCTTTAAACTCTTTTATTTCGTCCAACAGATAAATATAGTCACACCTATCCCGCTCATAAGAATAAGTAATTTTACCGTTATATCTTTTATTTAGTTTATCTAAAAATTCTTTTGCTATGCCCGTAAAACGAAGTGGCAATTCGTGTACTACCGAATAGGTTTCTATTTCGTTTAAGGCGTTTTCTATATCTTTACCTATCGGATAAAAAAACGCTTGCTTTCCTTTTATATTTGATTTGATTATAAGCGTATCGTTTAAAATAGCGTACTCGCACTTAAAATAGTCGTTCCACATAAGCAGTACGCCGGCGGAAAGTTCACATAGCCTTTGATTTGAATTTTCAGTATATTTTTGTATAATTTTTAGGTCCGTATCTTTTAACGGTTTAAACTTTAACATTTACACGCAAAAAAGGAAGCCTCGCTTCCTTTTATTTTTATTCTTTACTTTCTATCATATCAACTATATCGCAAAGTCTGTCTAAATCGTCGGTTGTGTAATAGTCAATATAAATTCTACCCTTTTTGTCGTTTCCGATTAAGGCAACTTTCGTTCCAAACGCTTGTTGCATACGAGAAATAAGGTCTTTGAGTTCCACGCTCATTTCGGCATTACGTTTTTCTCTCTTTTGTCTTATAATTTCGGATTTAGGATTAAAGTATTCTTTGGTAGCAACTTCAACGTCTCTAACGGACATACCTTTTTTAACTGCCGTATTGGCAATTTTTCTTTGAACTTCACACGGTAAAGTTACGAGAGCACGGGCGTGTCCTGCGGAAAGTTTGCTTTGCGCTACCATTTTAACAACTTCTTCGTCCAAAGTTAAAAGTCTTAAAGTGTTGGCAACTGCCGAACGACTTTTACCTATCGTTTCGGAAAGTTGTTCTTGCGTAAGCGAATAATCGTCCATAAGTTGTTTCATGGCGGTTGCCGCTTCTATCGGGTTTAAATCTTCCCTTTGCAAGTTTTCTATTAAGGAAATTTCTTTAACTTTTCTTTCGTCGTATTGTTTAACGATTGCGGGAATAGTAGTTTTTTCTGCAAGTTTAGACGCTCTAAAACGTCTTTCACCTGCTATAATCATATATTTGCCTTCGCCGTCTTTATTAACTACTATCGGCGTGATAACGCCGTTCAATCTTATTGAACTTGCAAGTTCGTTAAGAGCCTTTTCGTCAAATATTTTACGTGGTTGGTTCGGGTTTGCGTAAACTTCTTCAATAGGAAGTTCAAACACGCCGGTTTTTATATCTTCGGCGGTAACGCCCAAAGTTTTACTGTAATCTTCTTCGGTTGATTGAAATAATGCCGATAAACCTTTTCCTAATCCCCTATTAGTTGCCATTTTCGTTTTCTCCTTTGAGTAAAAATTCGTTCGTTAATTCTTCGTACGCTTTTGCTCCCGTTGAACGTGGGTCGTATTTTGGAACGGGTTCGCCGTGGCTTGGTGCTTCGCTAACTCTAATGTTTCTCGGAATAACGGTATTGAACACTTTTTTATTGAAGAACTTGCGAATTTCGTCGGCTATTTGGCGTGAAACAAGTGCTCTTTTATCGTACATTGTAAGCGAAACGCCTTCTATCGTAAGTTCGGGATTTAAGTGTTTTATTACGAGTTTTATCGTATTCATAAGTTGTGATAAACCTTCCAAAGCGTAGTATTCGCATTGAATAGGAATTATTATTGAATCTGCCGAAGTTAAAGCGTTAATGGTTAAAAGTCCAAGTGAAGGCGGACAGTCTATCATTATAAAATCATAGTCTTTTTTCGCCTTTTTTACTGCGGAAACCAAACGCTTTTCTCTGTTTTTAAGATATACGAGTTCTACTTCCGCTCCTGCCAAATCTATTGAAGAAGGGAGCAAATAAAGATTTTCAAATTCGGTAGGAATTACCGTTTCTTTAATGCTTGCATCTTCGGTTAAAACTTGATATACGGAATTTTTGATAGCACCTTTATTTATTCCGAGTCCCGTGGTTGCATTACCTTGTGGATCCAAATCTATTATTAAAACTTTCTTGCCTTTTTGTGCCAAACAATAAGACATATTCACACAAGTTGTAGTTTTACCTACACCGCCTTTTTGATTGGAAAACGCTATTACTCTTCCCATAAAATCCCCTTAAATTTAATCGTTTGTAGTTTTGTCGGTTTCTTGGTCTTTTTGTGAACTTTCTTCGGGTTTTTCGGTAGTTTCTACCGTTTCGCCTTCGGTTTTTTGTTCCTTCTTTTGTTCAAACGTTTTTTCCATTTTTACGAACGGATTTTCGTTTGTTATTTTGTCTTTTTCCGCCATTTTTTCAATTATGGTTTGAGCGTCTAACCCTTCCATAATCATATCAACTTCGTCTTGATAAATAGTTTCTCTTTCAACAAGTAAACGTGCCATATTATCAAGTTCTTTTTTGTGTTCGGTTAAAAGTTCAGTTGCTCTAACGTGAGCCGTTTTTATAATATTTTCAACTTCCATATCTATAACTTTTGCAAGTTCTTCACTGTAAGTTGCTCTCGTTTGCATATCTTTGCCGATAAATACTTGGTCGCCACCGCCGTAGTTTACAGGTCCTATTTTTTCACTCATACCCCACTCGGTAACCATTTTCCTTGCCCTGCTCGTTACAACGCTTATATCGTTGGACGCACCTGCGGAAATATCTTTTATAACCAACTCTTCGGCTACTCTTCCGCCGAGAGTCATTACTATATCGTCTAAAAGTTTTCTCTTTTCTATATGATTACTGTCGTCGTCCGGTCTCGTCATAGTATAACCTGCCGCCATACCTCTCGGAATAATAGAAACTTCTTGAACGGGGTCACAGTTAGGAAGTACTCTTGCCAAAATTGCGTGGCCTGCCTCGTGATAAGCAGTAATTCTCTTATCGGTTTCGGTTACTACTCTACTACGTTTTTGCGGTCCTATAATAACTTTATTTATTGCTTCGTAAAGGTCAATATTCGTTATTGCTTTTCTGTCTGCTCTTGCCGCTAAAATAGCCGCTTCGTTTAAAAGGTTTGCAAGGTCGGCTCCGCTAAAACCTGACGTCATTCTTGCTAACACTTTAAAGTTAACGTCGGGAGCAAGCGGTTTGTTGCGTGAGTGCACTTTTAAAATTGCCTCACGACCTCTAACGTCCGGAATATTTACGTAAATTTGTCTATCAAAACGACCGGGACGCATAAGAGCGGGGTCTAATATGTCCGCACGGTTGGTTGCCGCCATAATGATAATACCGTCGTTAGCGTCAAAGCCGTCCATTTGAACGAGAAGTTGGTTTAAGGTTTGCTCTCTTTCGTCGTTACCACCGCCAAGTCCTGCGCCACGTTGACGACCTACTGCGTCTATTTCATCAATAAAGACTATACAAGGCATGCTCTTTTTAGCCATTGCGAATAAATCTCTTACACGGCTTGCTCCGACACCTACGAACATTTCAACGAAATCACTACCCGAAATTGAGAAGAACGGAACGTTCGCTTCGCCCGCAACTGCTTTTGCAAATAAGGTTTTACCTGTTCCCGGAGGGCCTACTAACAAAACGCCCTTTGGTATTTTTGCCCCTAAATTTGAGAACTTTTTAGGGTTCTTCAAAAACTCAACGATTTCTTGAAGTTCTTGTTTTTCT
Source organism: Christensenellaceae bacterium (assembly GCA_045599025.1). Classification (GTDB taxonomy): domain Bacteria; phylum Bacillota; class Clostridia; order Christensenellales; family Borkfalkiaceae; genus HGM11412. Next base: position 8,920 of record JAZRVG010000033.1, read on the forward strand.
TCTTCCGCTCCGGCAACGTCGGAAAATCTTACTTTTACGTTTTGACTAACTCTCGCTTTCGTTTTACCGAAATCAAGAGCCGATTTATTTGAGCCGTTTACTTGTCTCATCATAATAGTAATTACAACAAGTCCAAGACCAACGATTAAAAGTGGCATTAAAAGTGAAGACCAAAAAGAACCTGCGTTCGGGTCTTTTGCGTCAATCACGCAACCTTTTTTACCTAATTCTTCAATAAGTCCGTCACCAAAAATATTGTCAACGCCTCTTAAATAACTTGTTTTATACTTCAAAACGTATTTACCGTTTGAATTTTTAACGTAACCGTTTAAATTATAAGAATTAACTACGATTTTTTTAATTTCCGCATTGTTTTCCTCAAAAACTTCGGTTTCTACGTTGTAGCCCGTTTTTGCAATGAATTCACTTGTGGTCAACGTTCCAACTGAATATCTGTTAAATAAGAACATTGAACCGAAAATTACTACTGCAAGAATAATGGTTATAGTTAAAATTATTCTTGCACTATTGTTTTTCTTCATTATTACCTCCAAAGTTAGCCTAAATTTTATATGCTCTATATAAGCACTTATACTTATAAAAATATATATTGAAATAAATAATAAATTCCGCTAAAAGATAAAAATATAATTATAAATTTTAAAATTATAAGTTTAATAACGAATAAATTACTTTTTATTATTATTGTTTATACTTATATAAGTATACTTTATTTTATCATACAAAATAAAAATAATCAATAGAT